>CAWEHT010000074.1:0-19669 GCA_963808455.1 uncultured Chloroflexia bacterium
CTCATGACGGCGAGCACGCTCGCGTACTCGTAGGCGAGGCCCTCCAGCAGGGCGCGGTAGAAATGCTCCTTGCGGTGAAACCAGGAGTGTCCGAGCCACATGCCCCTGATCGCGGGGTCACTCGGATAGCCGCGGCCCCCGAAAAGGCCCAGCGCGATGAGACCCTCCGAGCCGGGAGGGACTGCCGCGGCCTTTGCGGCCAGCAGGTCGAAGGCGGTGCCGCCCTTTTCTGACGCCTCGCGCTTTTCCTCGGCGCCGAAGGTGTCGGCAAACCAGGCGTCGGTGAGCCCGGAGCTGTTGATGAAAACGCTGGGGAGAAAAAGACCGGGGAGGGGCGAGGGGAGATTCTCGAGGGCCGGTGCGCGGTGTCGGGCACGTAGCGGTCGACGCAGAGGCTGAGGGCGCCGAAGGAGGCCGACTCGTCGACGATCAGCCCCGGGGCGCACGAGGCCCGCGCCGAGGGTTCCCGCGGGCTTGTCCCCCGCGCCCGCGACGATGGGGGTGCCCGCCAGGAGGCCGCATTCGAGGGCAGCCTCGTGGCTGAGCCCGCCGATCACCGCGTTGGAAGCGACGATCCTGGGCAGGCGTTTCGTGTCGATGTCGAAACGTCCGCATATCTCCGTCGACCATGCGTCCCGCCCGATGTCGGCGACGCCGTGAAGTTCAGATAGGTGCGGTCGATGAAGGCGTCCCCGATCCCGATGCCGCCGAGCTTCGCGGCGATGTACCCGCCGATGACGATGAACTTCGCCGCGCGCGCATAGGAGTCGGGGAAGCTCTTCCTCCACCACAGGATCTTGGCGCCCAGCACGGGAAGGTTTGTGCCCGAGAGCGAGAGGATCGCCTTGTGCGCCGCCTGCTGCATGGCGACGGCGTGCGGCATGAATCGCGTGTCGGAGACGATCGACCATTCGGTGACGGGCCGCCAGTGCTCGTCGACACCCATGGCGCCGCCCATGGCCCCAGAGACGGCAATCGCCGCGACAGAGCTTCTGCCCGCACCCGATTCGGCGACAGCCTCGCGAAGGGCGTCTCGCGCCAGGTCGTACAGCTCGTCGGGATCCTGGATGAACGTCCCGGGCTGTAGGCTGCGCCGAGGGGGCGCGTCGGACGGCGGTGGCCTTTTTTCCGCCCTCTTCGTCGTAGACCCCGACTTTGACGAAGCTGACCCCTGCATCAATGGCCATAAGATATCGTGTGCTCATAATGCTCTGCTAAGATGTATTGTGGACTATCCACGCGAAGTTCAATTCTACCCTGCCAGAGCTCAGTTGTCAACTTATCATAAATATCTGAAAATAGAGATAATTACTTACATTAAAAATAGATAACTCATATGCGCCCAATGCTATACAAAAATTTATTGGACATTTGTTGAATCTTGTGGCATGGTGGATATGCCAGAATAATTCTAAATCATGTTGGAAGCGGCGCTGCCCTGGCGTCCAGGAGGACGATTTGGAAACCATGAATGCCGTCGTGTACTACGGAAAAGGCGACGTTCGCTACGAGAGGACCCAGCTCCCCGCCTGCAGTCCCGGTGAGCTCAGGGTGAAAGTCGACGCGTGCGCCATCTGCGGTTCCGACTTCAAAACCTATCATAATGGAAACCCCCGTATGAAGCCGCCCATCGTCATGGGCCACGAGTTCACGGACTCATCGAGACGATCGGGGACGGGGTCAAGGGATTCGCCCTCGGTGAGCGCATCGTCATGGCGACATCCATCTCCTGCGGCGAATGCGTATATTGCCGCAGGGGATGGAGCAATCTCTGCGTCAAGCTCGACCCGATGGGTTTCTCCTATCCCGGCGGCATGGCGGAGTACGTGATCGTTCCTGCCGTCGCGGTCCGCAACGGGCACGTCATCAAGGTGCCGGCGGGCATCGCCGCCGAGCATGCCGCGCTCGCCGAGCCGGTGAGCTGTGCCGTGAACAGCGTCGAGAACTGCCGCATCAGCGGCGGTGAAACGGTCGTGATCGTCGGTGCCGGTCCGCTGGGGATCCTCAACATGCACGTGGCGCGCAAGCGCGGGGCGGCGAAGCTGATCCTCGCCCAGAGGGCGGGAAAGCGATTCATCCAGGCCGCTCCTTCCCCTGCGACCGGCTGGTGAACACCACGACGGAAGACCTGGCCGCTGTCGTGCGATCCGAGACGGGCGGTGTCGGAGCCGACGTCGTCATCGTGGCCGCACCCGATGCCGCGGCGCAGCAACAGTCCCTGGACCTCGTGCGCAAGCGCGGCGTCGTCTGCCTGTTCGCCTCCCTGCCCGCGGGGGCGAGCATGCTTTCCCTGGACAGCAGGAAGATCCATTACAACGAGCTGTCCGTGTGCGGTGCAAGCGATTCCACGCCCGCGCAGGTGCGGAAGGCGGTGGCGCTCCTGGCCGAGCCCGATTTCCCCGGCTGCAAGCTCGCCGATCCCCTCATGAAGCTCGCCGATATGCAGAAGGCGCTCGCGGTCATGGCGGCCCGTGACGGCATGAGGGTCGTTCTGCGGCCATAGCGGGCGCCGTGCGGCGCCCGCATTCCGCCGTCCACGGGCCGCGCCTCTTCAGTCCTTCAGGGCATCGACGCGGCAGCGCACGTCGATCCGTTCTCCCCCGCGTCCCACGATCGTGATCGTGGCTGCGTCCTTGCGCACGATGTCCGTCACCCCGGCGAAGTCCTTCGCGACCGGGATCGTCCCCGTGATGAGACGGAAATCCTGGGGCACGTCCCTGCGGAACTGGATGAATGTCGGGTATCCCTTCAGCGCGAGATGGTTGGGCTCGATGCTCGGTTTCAGCCCCATCCAGAAGTAGCCGGTGATCTCCTCGGTGCCGAGCACACTCGTGGCGCGGCCGTTGAATGGCGCCGAGTAGCGCCCGCCGTCGCACATCCAGAATATCGTCTCCGAGAACACGCGGGGGTCCTTGAGCTGGAAGTACAGAAGCCCCTTTTCCGGCGATCGTCACCGCGGTGAAGGTGAAATCCCGTGACGGGTCGTTCACGTACAGGACCCCGTCCTCGTGACCGCGGCGAACAGGGTAGCGGCTCACGTCGGCGAATCCGCCGTACACCGTCGGCACCTTCGGTACGATCGGTGACGGGCACGTTCGGCACCAGGAGCCCGTATCCCTTGTTCTCGGGGATGTCCACGGGCACGGGAAGGGTGAAGCCGGCGCAGGGGAGGGGAGAGATCGACGATTGCCGAGCCCGGCGCCTCGGGGCATTGGAGCGTGGGATGGTGGGCCACGGGCGACTTCATGTCCAGGCCGCGAACGACGTGGCGCTGGTAGATGACGGGCTCCCCGTCCGCGACGCGGACCGTCTTCTCCACCTCGCTTCCCGGCTCGTCGAGGTCCATGCGCACCACGAGGCTGGTTTCGCCCTTCTTCTCCTCGAAGCGAACGGACTCCCAGCAATCGTTGGCGGTTCGTCCGTGCAGGAGGTACTTCCTTCCGCCCACCGGGCTCGACATTGGAGCCGAAGGGAAGACAGAAGAAATCCCCGCGCAGCAGGCGCATGATCCAGTCCGTGTCCTCGACCCAGGGCTCCCGCCACCACGGCGAGGTGTAGAAGGGAGCCAGCGGACGTCCCTTGCCTTCGAACTCGGCGGTCATGTGCCCGCCCTGGACGGTCACGAATGCCTGCACCGTGTCGCTTGCCACCGCGTAGCAGGGCTGCCCGCAGATCGCTTTCATCCCTTTCATGATGCCTCCTTGCACGGGAAACTCAGCCGACGACGAGCCTCATTCCCAGATACTTGCACGCTTCCCTCATCCGCGGCCCCAGCTCGGCGTGCACGATGCTGACGTGATGAACGAAACCTTCCTCGACGACCGTGCGCAGCATGCGCTCGCGGTCCTCGACAGCCACCCAACCCCACGAGCCGCGCATGCGGTCATTGCCGGCGACCATGGTCCCGTCGACGTGCAGCAGCCTGAACTCCCCATGGTGCTCCGCGGATCCTGTTGGCCAAGACGGGTCCCGGCGCAATGACCAGCTCCTGATAGATTGCAGGGCTCCCGGCGAATCTCCTCCTCGTAGGAGCAGTAACCCCTCGGTAACTGCGGGCAGGGCTCGCCCTCTGCCGCGAGCTCTGCCTGCGCGTTCCCGCAGTGCCAGGCCAGGAAGAGATTGCGCTCCTCGGGATGGAGCATGAGGATGTCGGCGGGCCAGGGCACGCTGCCGTCATCCGCAATCCAATTCCTGCAGCAGCAGCGAAAAGGAACGCCCAGGGGGCGCTCCCTCTTCGCAGGCAACCGGGATGCCCAGGCTGGTCTCAAACGCGCCCGTTGGTGAGACAGGGCGTGAGCCCGATCCGTTCCTGGATGGCGGACCAGCACTGGATGGTCAGGGCATCCGAGCCGGGCATTCCTCGGCGTAGCGGAGCATCGTGAGCTCCAGCTTCGCGAGCTTTGCGAGCTCCGCGGCGCCAGCAGCCGGGGAGAGCCCCCTGGATCTCCTTCACGATGCGGGAGACCTGCGCGTCGTTGTCGGAGATGCCGGCAATCTGGTGCTCGAGATCGATCAGGTTCAACGGCACGGTTTTCGCGCCATACCTTTCGAGGAGAAGTCCCTCGTTGAAGATGCAGACCTCGAAGTCGTAGGCCGGAAGCCGATCATGCCGATCCGCGCGCCCCTGAACTTCCGCACGGCATGGCACACCCGGGCAAAGGAGAGCAGCTGATCGCGGAGCGCGGCGTCCTCGGGGTCGCATACGCCGGCGAATGTGAAGGGGACGTTCCGCTTGTGAAGGCCGTAGGAGATCGGCAGCATGCCGCCCAGCGACGCGCCCTGGAGGAACCCGCCCTCTCCGGCACGGGCTCCTTCATGGCCACGAGGAGCACCGGCAGGCCCTTGAAGCGCTCCACGATGGCGAGAGCCGATTTCTCATCGCCATAGCCCAGGACGCCGAGAACGATCCCGTCGTACTGCCTTTCTCGAAGAGCTCGATCGTGGCCCGGGCATCCCGTCCATTTGAGATCACCAGGCCGCCGTCAGTGGTTTCCTCGGTCGGGGCGACACTGTAGACACCGGGCAGATCGCCGAAGGCGCGCAGAAGCCGCGCCCTGCGATCGATGGAAAAGTTCCGGTCCATGACGGGCCGGTGTGCGGGGATCAGTCCCAGTCGTAGTGCTGCCATGTCTCTCTCCCTCTCAGAGCGATGCGCGCTGATCCAGATAGCGGCGCATGCTTTCGTTGCTGTCGCAGCGCACGACGGAAATCCCCGCACTGCGACAGAAGACCTCGACCTCGGCCGTCACGTCCCCGTCCGTCAAGCAGCCGTGATTCGATGGGGAGGTCGCATACAGAAGGTACGGGTCGGTCCCGAAAGCGATCTGCGTCTGGGGCCATCCCGTGGCGCGATCGATCTTCCGCGCATCCCGGGGGACCTCGCCGGCTCCCAGGTACATGAAGTAGCGGCCCCTCGACCCGGAAGAGACGGGCGTAGGTGACCTTCCCGGGGGGGGTCACGGAGAATACCGAGCTGCCCGATTTCCCGTGCAGCTGGGGCTCGAGGCTGACATGCGCAAGGGTCTTCCGGGGGTCCGATGACCTGCCCGCCCACCACACGGAAGAGGATCCGCAGTTGGACAGGAGCATCGAGTGCTCGCGGAACCAGATCGTATCGCCGAAGAGGGGAGGCACCGCAGGGTTGATCTGGTGCAGCACGGCCCGACCGCAAGGTCTATCACATCACGGATGCCGGGCGCGCCGAGCTGCACGGCTGGCTGGCGTCCCCGCTGCCCCATGCCGGCCACCGCAGCGTGCAGCTGGTGCAGGTCTTCTTCTCTGGGCAGCTCACCAACCAGGAGATCCTGGCAATTTTCGAGCGAGCCGCCGAGCAGGTCCGGGCGACGCTGGAGCGCTATCGGCAGATACCCCGCGATTCGGCCGCCTACGCCAGCGTGGTCGGGTCGCCCCGCGAGCTGTATTGCTGGCTCCTGACGCTCGATGCCGGGGTGGCGACCGGCGAGAGCGAGCTCGCCTGGCTCGAAGGCGTGATCGCGCGGATCAAGAAGGGCGAGATACCCGACCGGTAGCTTACGATCTAAGGCAAGGAGGATCACCATGGCAGACAACTCTCTCATCATCATCGGCGCCGGCATCGCCGGCCTCGCAGCGGGCTGCTACGGCCAGATGAACGGCTACCAGACGGCCATCTACGAGATGCACACGAAGCCGGGCGGGCTGTGCACGGCGTGGCAGCGCCAGGGCTACACTTTCGACGGCTGCATCCACTGGCTGATGGGCACCTCGCCACAGTTGACCTTCTACAAGGTCTGGGATGAACTGGGCGCCTTCCAGGGCCACCGCCCGATCACGCACGAGGAATTCGTGCGCATCGCCGGGCCGGACGGGCAGGCGCTGGTGATCTACACGCAGATCGACCGGCTGGAGCGGCACCTGAAGGAGCTCAGCCCGGCCGACGCGCCGGTGATCGACGAGTTCATCGAGGGCATGCGCCTCTTCAGCACGTTCGACGGGCCGCCCACGACGCCGCGCGAGCTGATGACCGCCGAGGAAGGGGCGCGGATGATGGCCCGGCTGGGGCCCTACCTGCCGGCGATGGACAAATGGCTGAAGGTCAGCGCGGGCGAGTTCGCCGCCCGCTTCCAGGACCCCTTCCTGCGCCGGGCCTTCCCGCTGGTTTTCGGCCCGCAGGCGCCGATGTTCCTCTACTTCCTGTTCCTCGCCGGCATGGACCACGGCGACGGCGGCTACCCCGTGGGCGGCTCGCTGGAGTTCGCTCGGGCCATCGAGCGGCGCTACCTGCAGCTCGGCGGCGAGATCCACTATGACTGCCGGGTGACGAAGATCCTGGTCGAGGCAGGGACGGGGCCGGACGGGCAGGCGCAGGCGTGTGCCGCCGGCATCCTGTTGGCGGACGGCACCGAACGCCGCGCGGACACGATCGTCTCGGCCGCCGATGGGCGCACGACGCTCTTCGAGATGCTGGACGGCAAATACCTCTCGGACGAGTTCCGGGGCTACTACCGCGACCTGCCCGTGTACACGCCCGTCGTGCAGATCTCCCTGGGCATCCGGCGTGACCTGTCGGCCGAGCCGCACGCGGTCACTTACCTGCTGGAGCCGCCCGTGACGATCGCCGGCGAGGCCCGCGAAACCCTGCCGATCCGCCACTACTGTTACGATCCCTCGCTCGCCCCGGCCGGGGGATCGGTGGTGGAAGTCTTCCTGGGCTCGAGCCACGACTACTGGAAGGGCGTCGCCGAGGACCGCGAGCGCTACGAGGCCGAGAAGCAGCAGGCCGCCACGGCGGTCATCGGCCAGCTCGAAAGGCTCTATCCCGGCATCACGGCGGACATCGAGGTGGTTGACGTGGCGACGCCGCTGACCACCGAGCGGTACACGGGCAACTGGCAGGGATCGATCCAGGGCTGGAACCCCATCGGCAAGAACATGGCCGAGCTGATGATGCGCGGGATGAGCAAGACGCTGACCGGGCTGGAAGAGTTCTACATGATCGGGCAGTGGGTCGAGCCGGGCGGCGGCCTGCCGGCGGTGGGCCCTTCGGGGCGCAAACTGATCCAGATCCTGTGCCACCGCGACGGCAAGCCCTTCGTGGCCGGGGTGCCGGTTAGCGTGTGAGGACGTCGCGCCGGCGCCCTGATCCGCGTCTACCTGGGCCACCTGGCGCGGCCCTGGGCGCTCATTCGAACAGGATGGACAGGATGGGCCGGATAGACAGGATGTTTTTTGGGCCTCATCCTGTCCATCCCGCCGAATCCTGTACATCCTGTGATGGCGGCGCGTCCCCGCGGCACGCGGCCCCCGCAGCGGTTGCCGCGGTCGGGGGCAGGCGCCCGTGAGCGGCGAGAAGAAGGCGCGTATGCCCGGGTCGTGGTACAATCTCATTCGATGCAAGTTCAGTTCCGGGTAGAAGCGTGACCAGTAAGCCCGATCTTCTCAACGCCATGACTCAGTCTCTGCTTCCCGACAGCGTGAGGCTCGCCGTGCTGGCCCACGCCCGCGCCGTTCCTGACGACGTCGCGGGGAATTCTGTTCCGCGCCGACTGCCTGGATGTCCTGCCCCACATTGCGACCCAGTCCGTTCACTGTGTCTTTGCTGACCCTCCGTTCAACCTGGGCAAGGACTACGACAATGGCCTTTCCGACAACCTGGACGGCCATCGGTACCTGGAGTGGTGCCGCGAGTGGCTCACGGAGTGCATCCGTGTGCTGGTGCCAGGCGGCAGCCTGTTTGTGTACAACCTTCCCCGGTGGCTGATTCCCATCGGCAGCTTCCTCATCGACCGCCAGATGGTGTTCCGGCATTGGATCGCCGTCACGATGAAAAATACGTTTCCGCGCGGTAAATCACTCTATCCCGCTCATTACGGGATTCTGTATTACACGAAGGGCGTGCCGCGCGTCTTCAATAAGCTGCGCGTACCCATCCCGACCTGCCGGCACTGCGGTCAGGAACTGCACGATTATGGAGGGCACCGCGGCAAGCTAAACGCAGAGGGGCTGAATCTTACCGACTTCTGGGAAGACACCTCGCCGGTGCGTCACCGCAAGTTCAAGACGCGCGTGGCAAACGAACTCAAGCCTGTGATCCCCGAGCGCGCGATCCTGATGTTGACAGCGCCGGGAGACACGGTCCTGGACCCTTTCGGGGGCGGGGGCAGCACCTATCAGATGGCAGAAAAGCACGATCGGAGATGGATCGGTATGGAAATAGGTCCTTGCGAGCCCGTGGCCGAGCGGTTGCTTTACATGACGGGCATCAAGGTCGGGGAGCTATGCCCCGACGAATTGCTTGCCAGCTTCGGCCTCAGCACACCCGCCGGGAGTAACCCCGCCGCGGAGGACCCCGCTCTCTAACCTTTCGGCGGCCCCGGCCGTGAGGCCCGCCACGCCGCGACGCCCGGTACGCACAGCGGGCGCCCGGTCCAGCCTTGGGGCCGTCGTAGAACGCAAGCGCGCCAGGCCATCGCTGACAGTTTCAACGGGGCTGGTCTCGGCTCTCCCCCCCGCCAGCCCCCACCTCTCCACCACTGGCTACGACCGGAGCGCTCTCGCTGCCGCGAGGTGCATCCGCCATTGGGACCCCCGAGCGGGCGCGTCTCGTTTCTGGAGCGCCCCTCGCAGGAGCCCGACCAAGGAGCCCCGCGATCCATTGCGCCTGCTGCACGCCCGGCGGAGGGAGCAACCCCTCGCGCCTGTCGCGGCGCAGACCTGGCGAATACTATAGTCTGTAGACGCCTCGCCCTATCGCCCGTACCATGTAGTAGTCGTGGCAGCCCCCTCGTCAGGAGCCATCACTTTGGACCCGCAAGGCGCTTTCGGTGAGATTCTCCGGATACTCCGCACGGAGAGAGGCATAACCCTGGAGGAACTAGCCTTTCGCAGCCACCTCCACCGAACCTACATCAGCCTATTGGAGCGTGGTTTGCGAGGCCCAACATTGGGCGCCATCTTTGCCATTGCCGCAGCGATGGGGATCGCCCCGTCCGAGATAGTCCGGCTGACAGAGTCGCGCCTCTCGCTGCCCAGCAGCCGTCAGCGTTAAGCGCAGAGGAGCAGGAAATATGAAGGTCGTGCGTGAAGAAACGCTGATCGATGTTGGTGGGTTCTCCGCGAGCGATGAGTGGCGAACCATTCAACGGCAGGTACTCAGTGCAATCAGGTCGATTGAATGGCCCACGGGCAGTGGAAGCTTCACGCTCTATCCGGAATCCGGCAAGAAGCACGGCGAGGGCAACGGCGTCGGGCCCATCAAGGACGCCTGTATGCTATTCCTTCGGGATGCAGGGTGGGAGCTTGAAACCCGGCTCGACGTCGCCACGGCGAAGGTGCCCGGGCCCATCGACGCCACCTGCCGGGTCGGCGACCGTCGTTTCTGCGTCGAGTGGGAAACTGGCAATATATCCTCCAGCCACAGGGCACTCAATAAGATTGCGCTGGGTATGCAGATCGGAGTGCTGGCGGGAGGCATCCTGATTGTCCCAACGAGGGAGATGTACCGCTATCTCACGGACCGAGTTGGCAATTGGGACGAGCTCGTCCCGTATTTCCCGCTTTGGCGCTCGCTCGCCCCGACTGTGAGCCGGGGTTTGCTGTCAGTCACCGCGATTGAGCAGGACGCCGTCAGCCGGACCGTCCCTCGCATCCGGAAGCTCACAGATGGGCGGGCGCTGAGATAGCGTCTCAAGCCCGCTGCATTATGAGTATGTGTTCCGTACGCATGGTGTTGGCGATACCGGAAATCTGGCGGCTCATTTTCCTTACTAGCCGGAGGCCACGACCGCTCGCGGCAGCCGCCAACATCTCGTCGAGGCCCTGTACATCGCTTTCAGGAACACGCAGGGCCCTGCTCAACTGATTGCTGTTGGTGCCGACGATGATCGTGCAAAACCTACCGGGCCGCATAACACGGGAGCACTCGGACAGCACCCGGGACATGTCGGTCTTATAGAGCTCGACTTTATCGAGCAACGTCCTTCCGCGCAGCCCGATCATGCGCCCGCGCAGATCCCCAACGTTGACTCCCAGATACTTCAAGTGGCTGGCGTCGTTCTCCAGGTAATCTATGGCGAAACTGTACGGAGGCGAGAAGAGAATGCCGTCAACGCTCCCATCGTCGAGAGGCAGCTTGCGGGCGTCGCCGACCAGGGGCTTGGCCTCGCCTAGCTCTGATTCGACCCCCAGCAGGACCGACTGTATCTTTTCCGCGGCGCAAAGGTAGCGTTCGAGGATAGCGTAAAACTGGTCGAACGGTGACCTACAGTCACTGCGCTGTGCGTAGCCAGCGCTATCCAGGTAGGCCAACAACAGGAAGCGGCGAACGGCTTCCGCTTCGCAGCCTTTCGGCAACGCATCCAAGGGGCCCGCCTGGCCGACGGCTACGTTGGCCAAGGCAGCCTGCACGTTGGCCACCTGCGGATTGCCCGCTCCGGCCTGGTTCGGCTGATCGTTAGCCGCCGCCGACCGGAAGCGGCCGAAGACAGATCGGGCGTCCTTAAGCGCTGCCCGCACTGGTGCCAACGGTATTGTCAGGCCATCGAGCTTCGCTTGCGTGATGAGGCGGCAGAATTCGCTGGCGTCCACCCCGATCGACCTGATGCCCATAAGCGCTGCTTCCACCAGGACCGTGCCCGAGCCCATCATGGGGTCGAGCACCGTGTCGCCGGGCTTGAGATCCATCGCATTGAGAAGGCCACGCACCATCTGCGGGTGGAACTTGCCTCGGTATGGGAACAGGCCGTGCGTAGCATAGCCGGTCTTGAACTGGTTCTTCGTGAAAAACGCCTTCAACCGCGACGACGAATAGGAAGGCAGCCGTACGGGCTCCCCGCTGCACATCAGGTAGTACCAAGTGAGCCGCTCGCCCACGCGCGCGAAGAACCCGCTGTTCCGTACAAGCTCGGTGTCGCTCAGCAGCCGGCTTTCCAAGTAGGCCAGCTCTAGCTCGTAGACTTCATGGATCTGCGGCACGAGGGCCAGATGGGGCGGGAACAAGATCTCCGCCGGGCCCTGGGCGAGGAGACTGGCTGCAGCAGCGTTCTGAGAAGAAGTTCTTTCAGCCACGTTTGACGCTTACTCCTTCTGCCAATCCACGACCACTGCCGCGGCGTCCGGGGCAGACGTAGCACGGCGTTCGTCAACTCATTTCAGCCATAGTTTAGCACAAACTCCAGACGGGGCAATCTTTCCACCTGCCTGGCGACCCGCGCTGGGGACGGCGCAGGCCGGCAGCACAACTGGTCGCAACCGGGCCGATGGGGCGACGCCGCAGTCACAGGCGCGGAGGAGACCAGTACCCTGCGGTGTCGCCCCCTCACCCCTCATACAGTACTATCTTCCTATGGCGCGCGCCCCCGGCAGGCCGATATCTGAAGTGGGACTGATTCGACGGGGCCGCTGGAAGCGCGCTGCCCACCCTGGTTGAGCCATCGCCGCGAGCCCCACGCGGCAGGGCAGGGCTGCCGCGTGGTCGTTTGGAAAGGGTGGTGAACCACGATGTTCACGGTGCTGGCGCGAACCCTTGGGACCGGGCAGATTCCAACTTACCTCTCCATCCTCTTGCTCACGTTCTGTGTGTCTTGTGTCCTCCTCGGCGCCATCTGGCGCATCTGGGGCCGCGGCCTGATCTTCAAGATCATGGTCCTGCAGTCGATTGCCGTGCTGGCCGCGCAGGGCGTGGCCTTTTCGATGTGCATCGTGGGCGTCACCGCCCTCTCGGTGCCCGCGGGGATCGTCGTGTGCGGCGCGGGCGTGCTCGGCATCGCCTGGCTCGCCCAGCGCATCCTGGTGGCGCCGGTGCAGACGATCGGGGCCGCGGCCGAGCACATCGCCCAGGTGGACCTCAAGAACCTGTCCGAGGTGATCGAAGCCGTCGCCGGCGGCAACCTGACCAAGGTCACTGAGCTGCGGCCCCAGGAGCTTACGATCGCTTCGCGCGACGAGCTCGGTGGTCTGGCCGGCCAACTCAACCAGACCACGGCCCACGTCACATCGGTCGGGAAGGCGCTGGACGCCATGACGGCCAGGCTGCGGGCCATGTTCGGCGATTTCTCGGCGAGCGCCGACAAGATGAGCCGCGCTTCGGGTGACATCGCCCACGCCGCCGAAGAGACCACCCAGCTCTCCGAGATCATCGCCACCGACATCCAGGGCGTCGAAGGCGGCATCGACGAGCAGAACCGCGGCATCTCCAGCGCGACGGCGTCCGTCGCCCAGGTGGCCGGGGCGATCCGGCAGGTCGCCGACGGCGCCCAGGGACAGGCCGCGTCGATCGCCGAGGTCACCCGCCAGATGGCCCAGATCGAAGCGGCCATCGATCAAATGGTGGCGAACGCCGAGTCTGCCGTCGCCGCATCGGAACGCGTCACCGGCACGGCGCACGCCGGCTCCTCGGCCATCGGCGAAACCACCCAGAGCATGAACGACGTGGGGGCCGCCATCGGGCGGATCAAGGAAAAGATCGACCTGATGGGGCAGCGCTCGGAACGCATCCGGGATATCGTGGAGACCATCGACGAGATCGCCGCCCAGACGAACTTATTGGCGCTCAACGCGGCCATCGAGGCGGCCCGCGCCGGCGAGAACGGGCGCGGTTTCGCCGTGGTGGCCGAGGAGGTGCGCAAGCTGGCCGCTAAGTCGGCCGGCGCGGTCCAGGAGATCGCCGATTTGGCCGGCGGCATACGCGAGTCGGTGGCCGACGTCGCCCACGCCATGCCGGCCGTCGAATCGGGCAACCAGGTGGGCACGGAGCGCTCGGTGCGCGCCGGGGAGGCGCTGACGGCCATCGTGGGCGCCGCCGAGGACGGGACGCAGGCCATGCGCGCCATCTCAGGGTCGGCCCACGAGGTGCAGGCGGCCGTGGATGGCCTGATGTCCGCCGCCAACGAGGTCACCGCCATCGTCGAAAAGAACACCGCCTCCGCCGAGGAGATGGCTGCCGACGCCGGCCAGGTGAGCGAGACTCTGCGGACGATCGCCGGCGTCAGCGAGCAGAACAGCGCCGCGCTGCTGGCCGTCCGGACGTCGATCGAGAGCATGCGCGATCGGATGGAGAGCATCAAGGAGGGCACCTGCAGCCTCAGCGACATCGCCAACACCGTGCAGCACAACGCCGTCAACTTCAAGGTCAAGACCGTCTCCGGCAAGGTCTCGCGGGGGGTCGCGCTCACCGGCAGGCTGCGCTACGTCATCGACCGCTTCGGGCAGGCCGCGCTCGACCGCGTTCTGCGCCGGCAGGACGACGACTCGCGCCGCATCCTGAAGGGCCACATCGACGACAACGGCGAGTATCCACCGGAGCTGCTCGGGGCGCTGACCGATGCCATCAAGAAGGAGCTCGGCAACGGCAGCGACGACATCCTGCGCGACATGACCCGCTACCGCGCTCAGTTTGACGTGCTGCCGGGCAGCGATCTGGCCCGCTATTTCCGCGCCGGAGATCCGGGCTACATCATCCACAAGATGGACCTGTGCCTGCGTAAGAACTGGGGCGAAGGCGTGATCGTGCGCAACTTCGACGTCGGCCCGAACCACGTGCGCATGGAAGTGGATATGGGCAAGAAGCAGCCGCGCGAGCGCTGCACCTACAACCACGTCGGTTGGATGGAGGGCGTCATCGACGCTTCGGGCGGCGTGCCCTACATCAAGAAGACCAGGTGTATGTACAACGGCGACCCCTTCTGCGAGTACGACGTGCGCTGGGAGATGGCCACCCAGCCCGCCAGGGCCGCGGGGCGCCGGGCAGGCGCCGAAGGCGCCCCCGTGAAAGCGGGGGTCGCCCCTGGAAAGCGCCCTTGACAAAGTTGCAGGCATCTGTTATCTTTGGCATCCGGCGGGGCGAGTGAAGGCTGCTGGGACGGCGAGGCCATCTTAGCCGGTCCCACAGGCTGAGAATTGCGGGAGCTTGCGGCAGCGCCCACTTGTGCCGGCCAGCGATGCTGCCCCTGGCGCGTCTCCGTGTCGAGACGCCGGTTCGATGACGAGGCTGCCTGGCTCGAATGCCACTTGAGCAGGCCGAGCCTCGTTTCATTTTAAGCCGCGCCCGCCTGGAGGTCTTGCCATGTACGCCGCCGATCCGGCCCTTTTGAACGGCTCGCTTTACCAGCCTGGCCTCGAGCACGATGCCTGCGGGATCGGCCTCGTCGCCAACGTGCAGGGCCAACGGTCCAATGGCCTGCTGCGCCAGGCGCTGACCGTGCTGATGAACTTGCGCCACCGCGGGGCCTGCGGTTGCGAGCCGAACACCGGCGACGGCGCGGGCATCCTCATGCAGCTGCCGCACACCTTCTTCGAGCAGACCTTCTTCGGCCCGGCGGCGACGGCCGCGAAGCCCGGCCACTACGCCGTGGGCATGCTCTTCCTGCCGCCCGACCCCGTCGCGCGGCGCGCGATCGAGGCCCGGTTCGCGGCGATCGTGGGCATGGAAGGGCAGCGCGTGCTGGGGTGGCGCACCGTGCCGGCCGACGGCAGCTCGCTGGGCGCCACCGCCCCGCGCGCCAGCCGGCCATCCGGCAGCTCTTCATCGGGCGGGCTGCCGGGATCACCGGTGAGGCCGCCTTCGACCGCAAGCTCTACGTGATCCGCCGCCGGGCGGAGCAGGCCATCCGCTACAGCGGCGCCGTGGAGGGTGGCGACTACTTCTACGTCGCCAGCCTGTCCTGCCGCACGATCGTCTACAAGGGCATGCTCAAGGCCGAGCAGCTGCAAGACTTCTACGCGGACCTGGCCCACCCCGCCATGGACACGGCCATCGCCGTGGTGCATTCCCGCTTCAGCACCAATACCTTCCCGAGCTGGGAGCGGGCGCAGCCGTTCCGCTATGTCTGCCACAACGGCGAAATCAACACGCTGCGCGGCAACATCAACTGGATGCACGCCCGCGAGCCATTGCTGGAGTCGGAAGCCTTCGCCGACGACCTGGCCAAAGCCCTGCCGGTCATCGCCGCCGACGGCAGCGATTCGGCCATGTTCGACAACGTGCTGGAGCTGCTCGTGCAGGCGGGCCGGTCGCTGCCCCACGCCCTGATGATGATGATCCCGGAACCGTGGTCGGTGGCGCAAGCGCCGGGCCTCCACACGGGGCAAGCCCCGCAGCCGGAGCGCCCCGCGGGTGGCCCCGGCGGCGCCTCCGGCGCCCTCAGCGCGGCCAAGCGCGCCTTCTACGCCTATCACAGCTGCATGATGGAGCCCTGGGACGGCCCGGCCGCCATGGCGTTCACCGACGGGGCGCTGGCAGGCGCCGTGCTCGACCGCAACGGCCTGCGCCCCGCCCGCTATGCCCTCACCCGTGACGGCTTGCTGGTGCTGGCCTCCGAAACCGGCGTGCTGGACCTGCCCCCGGAGACCATCCTGCGCAAGGGCCGGCTCGGGCCGGGCCAGATGCTGCTGGTCGATACCACGGCCGGCCGCGTGATCGAGGACGAAGAGGCCAGGGGCTCGGTGGCCGCCGCCGCGCCCTATCAGGAATGGCTCGACCGGAGCATGGTCGGGCTCGAGGACGTGCCCCTGCCGGCGGAGGTGCCGGAGGGCGAGCCCGCGACGCTCGGACAGCGGCAGCGGGCCTTCGGCTACACTTACGAGGACCTGAACATCATCCTCGCGCCCATGGCGCAGCGACGGCGTGGAGCCGGTCGGCTCGATGGGCACCGATACGCCGCTGGCCGTGCTCTCGGACCGCCCGCAGCTGCTCTACAACTATTTCCAGCAGCTGTTCGCCCAGGTCACCAACCCGCCGGTGGATGCCAACCGCGAGAGCCTGATGACCAGCAAGGAGGTCACCCTCGGTTCCGAGCGCAACATGCTGCGGCCCGGCCCGCAGCAATCGCGGCAGCTGCGCCTGAGCTCACCCGTGCTGACCAACGCCGACATGGCCCGTATCCGGCACATCGACCGCCCGGGCTTCCGCGCCGTCACGCTGCCGATGACCTTCAGGCGGGGCCAGGCCGGCCGGCCGGCGGGTGGCGCCGGCCTGCGCGCCGCCCTCGACCAGCTGTGCAAGGCCGCCGACAGCGCCATCGTGGCCGGCGCCAACATCCTGATCCTGTCGGATCGCGGCATCGATGCCGCCCACGCGCCCATCCCGGCGCTGCTGGCGGTCTCCGCCGTGCACCACTACCTGATCCGGCAGGGCACCCGCACGCGGGTCGGCCTGGTGGTCGAGTCGGGCGAGCCGCGGGAGGTGCATCACCTGGCGACCCTGATCGGCTACGGGGCCAGCGCCGTCAACCCCTATCTGGTCTACGAAACGCTGGCTGACCTGATCGCCCGGGGCGCCTTGCAGGCAACAGGTCCGGGGGGTCAGGACATGGGCCCTGCCCCCTTGGAGCAGGCCATCGCCAATTACAACCGGGCCGCCCTCAAAGGCATCGTGAAGGTGATGTCGAAGATGGGCATCTGCTCCATCGACGGCTACCGCGGCGCGCAGATCTTCGAGGCCGTGGGCATCGCCGGCGACGTCATCGACGCCTATTTCACGTTCACAGTCTCGCGCATCGGCGGCGTGGGGCTGGACGTGATCGCCCGCGAGGCCGAGCTGCGCCACGAACAGGGCTACGACGAATCTACTCCCTATTCGCTCGACTCCGGCGGCCAATACCAGTGGCGGGTGGACGGCGAGGAGCACCTGCTCAGCCCGATGGTGGTGCACCTGCTGCAGCGCGCCTGCCGCGCCAACGACTATGGCGTGTTCAAGCGCTACGCGGCGCTGGTCAACGATCCGGGCAGCCGGGGCTCCCCGGCGCGCGCCGGGGGCGCAGAGGCACCGTCCCGGCAGGGCGCGGCGGGCGAAGAGGCCGTGTCGCGGCCGACGCCGGACGCGGCCGCCTCCCCTCTGCACCTGCGCCATTTGCTCGAGCTGGTGCCGGCCGGCGCGCCGGTGCCGCTCGACGAGGTCGAGCCGGCCGCGTCGATCGTGCGGCGTTTCAAGACCGGCGCGATGTCCTATGGCTCCATCAGCCAGGAGGCGCACGAGGCGCTGGCCATGGCGATGAACCGCATCGGCGGCAAGAGCAACACCGGCGAAGGCGGCGAAGACCCGGCACGCTACGATGAGACAAGAGAACAGCGCCATCAAGCAGGTCGCGTCGGCCCGGTTTGGCGTCACCAGCGACTACCTGGTGCACGCCGGGGAGATTCAGATCAAGATCGCCCAGGGCGCCAAGCCCGGCGAGGGCGGGCAGCTGCCGGGGCGCAAGGTCTACCCCTGGATCGCCCGGGTGCGCCACTCCACGCCGGGCGTGGGGCTGATCTCCCCTCCGCCGCACCACGACATCTACTCGATCGAGGATCTGGCCGAGCTGATCTTCGACCTGAAGAATGCCAACCCGCAGGCGCGCATCAGCGTCAAGCTGGTCTCGGAGGTGGGCGTCGGCACGATCGCCGCCGGGGTTGCCAAGGGGCACGCCGACGTGATCCTGGTGAGCGGCTACGACGGCGGCACCGGTGCCTCGCCGCAGTCGGCGATCAAGCACGCCGGCCTGCCGTGGGAGCTGGCGGTGGCCGAGACCCACCAGACGCTGCTCGTGAACAATCTGCGCAGCCGGGTCGTGATCGAGACCGACGGCCAGCTGCGCACCGGGCGCGACGTGGTGATCGCGGCGCTGTTGGGCGCCGAGGAGTTCGGCTTTGCCACGGCGCCCTTGATCGCGCTGGGCTGCACGATGATGCGCGCCTGCCACCTGGACACCTGCCCGGTGGGCATCGCCACCCAGAACCCGGAGCTGCGCAAGCGCTTCGCGGGCGACCCCCAGCACGTGGTCAATTTCATGCTCTTCATTGCGCAGCAAGTCCGCGAGCTGATGGCCGCCCTCGGGTTCCGGGCCTTCGACGAGATGGTAGGACGGGTTGACCGGCTCCGGCAGCGCAGGGGCGCCTGCCAGGACGGGGCACCCGACCATTCACAGGATGGACAGGATAAAGCCAGGGATGGACAGGATGCTTTCCATGAGCCTATCCATCCCCATTCGGGGACCTTCGTGTCCATCCGGCTACATCCATCCCCATCCGGGGACCTTCGTGTCGATCCTGTGGGTGTATTCGCCGGCCAGCGCGGGGCCGGGCCGCTGCCGGCTGCCGGCGCGGTGCCTCGGCCGGCCGGAAGATCCGGCCTGCCCTTGCAGCCCTCCCTGGGCGAGCTGAAGACGCGTGGGCTCGACCTGTCGGCCATCCTGAGCCGGCCCGACGTGCCGCCTGACGTCGGCCGGTACTGCCAGATCGCGGAGGACCACGGGCTGGAGGCCACGCTCGACCGCCAGACGCTGATCCCGCTCTGCCGGCCGGCCATCGAGCGCGGCGAGCGGGTGGCGGCCGCTCTGCCGATCCGCAACGCGAACCGGGCCGTGGGCACCATCGCGGGCAGCGAGGTCACCCGGCGCTGCGGCGCCGCGGGCCTGCCGGAAGACACCATCAGGGTGCGCTTCACCGGCTCGGCCGGGCAGAGCTTCGGCGCGTTCCTCCCGCCGGGCATCACGCTGGCGCTGGAGGGCGACGCGAACGATTACGTCGGCAAGGGCCTCTCCGGCGGCAAGATCATCGTCTATCCGCCGGCGGGCTCGCACGTTCGTGCCGGAGGAGAACATCATCATCGGCAACGTGGCCTTCTACGGCGCGACCGCCGGCGAAGCCTACATCAGCGGCATGGCGGGCGAGCGCTTCTGCGTGCGCAACAGCGGCATGCAGGCGGTCGTGGAAGGCGATCGGCGACCACGGCTGCGAGTACATGACCGGCGGGCGGGTGGTCGTGCTGGGCGCGGCGGGCCGCAACTTCGCCGCGGGCATGTCCGGCGGCATCGCCTACGTGCTCGACGAGGCCGGGGACTTTGCCCGGCGCTGCAACCAGGACATGGTCCTGCTCGAGCGGCTGGACCCGGAGGAAGAGTGGCTGGTGCGGGGAATGGTGCAGCGCCACGCCCGGCACACGGGCAGCGAGCGCGCCCGCTGGTTGCTGGCGGATTGGCCGGCGCAGGCCCGGCACTTCGCTGCGCGTCGATGCCGCGCGACTACCAGCGTGTCCTGCAAGCGCTGGAGCGGGCGCAGGTGGCCGGTCTTGGCGGGACGCGGCCGTGATGTGGGCCTTCGAGGCCAACAAGGCCGACGCGGCGCGGGGTGAGCGGCGACTAAAGGGTTCATGAGGTCAGATTCCAGGAGGCCGGGCAGATGGGCAAGCCGACCGGGTTCATAGAGTACGAGCGGG
>CAWEHT010000075.1:0-14628 GCA_963808455.1 uncultured Chloroflexia bacterium
CGCTTGCTGACGTAGCCTGCCGCGCCCACGCCGGCCGCCTCGCGCACCAGGGCGGCATCCTCGTGCATGGTTACGACCACCACGCGGGTCGACGATGCCTGGGCGCGCAGCGCCCTGGCGATCTCGATGCCGCCGGGGCCCGGCATGCACAGGTCGGCCAGCAAGACATCCGGCTTGCGCTCCAATACCAGGTGCAGCGCCATGTCGCCGTCGGCGGCCTCGCCAACCGCGCGCAAGTCCGCCTCGGCATTCAGCAGGTTGCGCAACCCCGCCCGCAGCAGTCCGTGATCGTCGGCCAGGATAATCACGATCGGCACTCGCTCTCTCTATCTCCTCCAGGGCTATCGGAAGACGGAGAAAAGCATACCGGCTTTTTGGGCTGAATAATATGATTTATATCAGCCAGCAAGATTGCTCATCTTAGGGGCCATGGGCATCAGAAGTACGTAAGGAAACCGCCGGGGCACGGAAGGGGCCTGAACCGGGCAGGGCGAAGGGGAACTCGACGAAGATGCAGGCGCCCCGGCCCGGGCTGCTCTCGACGGTGAGCTTTCCACCCAACATCTCGGCACGCTGACGCATGCCTACAACGCCCAGCCGGCCGCTCCTTTCGGCCTCATCCACGTCGAAACCGATGCCGTCGTCCTCGACGATCGCGACGATCCTGTCCTGTTTTCGCTCTACCAGCACGCTGACGTTGGACGCCCTCGCATGCCGCCGCAGTTGGTCAGCGCTTCCTGGACGATGCGATACACCGCGGTCTCGATCTCGGCCGGCGGCCGCTGGTCGTCCAGGCCGGCCGCCACGAACTGGGCGTCTAGCCCGGTCTGCTCGCGGAAGCCCTCGACGTGCTGCCGCAGCGCCGCGACCAGGCCCAGGCGGTCGAGGGTAGCCGGCCGCAGGTTGGCAGCCAGGCGGTGCAGCCCTTCCATGATGCCGTCGCTTGCCTCGATCAATTCGGCGATGCGGCCGGCCATGGCGGGCGGGCGGGCCGGATCGCGCTGCGCGCGCCCAGCGCCAGCATCAACGCCGTGAGGGCCTGCCCCGACTCGTCGTGCAGCTCCATGGCGATGGCGCGGGCCTGGCGTTCCTGGCCTTCCAGTAGCCAGCGCGAGAACTCCTGCATCTGTTCTCGCCCCAGGCGCAGCTGTGCCTGCTCGGCCAGCCGCCGCCGCGCCTCCACGACGTCCGTAATGTCCTGGCACGCGGCAAAGACGCCTCGCACACCCCCCGCAGCATCCTTGTCCGGCAAGAAGCCCACCATGTAGTGGCGCTCGCCACCGCCAGGCCCCGCGGGCCGGACATCGGTGATGACGGGCTCCGGAAAAGGCTCGCCGCTGCGCAGCACGCTCTCCATCGCTGCCCGCAGCCGCGACCCGGAAGGCAGAACCTCGTGCAGGTGACGGCCGAGCATCTCCGCGGCAGGCAGGCCCAGCTCGCGCGCGGCGGCCTGGTTGCATTGGCGAAAGATCAGCTCCTGATCCAGATACGCTACGGCGGCGGGCACGCTGTCCATGATGCTGTTCAGGAAGCTCCGGCCGGCCCCCATCTGGATGTCCAGCTCCTCCACCCCCGCGCGGCCAGCACCTTTTGCGTCACGTCGTTGACCAGGACCAGCAGCTCCGCTACCCGGCCCTCCCGGTTGTGCATGGGCACGGCGTGCAAGTCCCAGTAGCTCTGCGGAGAGGATGATGGTTCGGGCGCAGGTGATAGGAGCGGGGAGGCCTCGCTGCCGCCTTCCGCGCCCTGGCCCATCCCGCCGGCGCTCGCCGCGACCCGGCCCCCCGCGCCGTCGCTACCGCCCATCCCCCTGCCCCACGCCCCGTTCCCTGCCCTTTCGTATTCGATCAGGCTGACGGGCTCTCCGACCGCGCAGGCAGGCTCCAGCAGCTCGGCCACCAGCCCGGCCAGGTCGGGGCTGACCCGGGCGAAAGGCTGGCCGGGGAAG
This sequence comes from uncultured Chloroflexia bacterium, assembly GCA_963808455.1. Taxonomy (GTDB): domain Bacteria; phylum Chloroflexota; class Anaerolineae; order CG2-30-64-16; family CG2-30-64-16; genus CAWEHT01. Next base: position 1,949 of record CAWEHT010000075.1, read on the forward strand.
GAACCTTCCTCGAGGCCCAATACAGCCTGATAGGCCGGATTGGCGAGCTGATAGCAATGCTCCGGGCCGGTCAGAACGGCAATCCCGATAGGGGCCGAAGCGACCAGGTGCTCCAGCAGCTCACGCTGCCGGAGGTTCTCGTCGAGCAGGCGCCCGCGCTCCTCCTCGACCCGGCGCCGCCCGGCCATCTCGGCGCGCAGTTCCTGGTTGGCCCAGGCCAGCTCGGCCGTGCGCTCCGCGACCCGTTGCTCCAGGCCCTCGGCAGCCTGCTGCAGCCCGACGTGGGCCTGCTGAAGCTCGGAGAGAGCCCGGTCGTAGTTCTGCCGGAGCCTGGCCTTTTCCAGGCTCTCGCGCAGCGCCACGGGCAGGCGGTGGGGGTGCTGCTTGAGCACGTAATCGCTCAGCCCCGCCTTCATGCCCTCCACCGCGATCTCCTCGCTGCCCGACTCCGTGATGAAGATGACGGGCACGTAGGGATAGAGCGCCCGGACCTCCCTCAAGATCCACAGGCCATCGGCCCAGTGCATCCGGAAGTCCGTCAGCACCGCATCGAAGCCGCCCAGAGCCAGCGCCGCGTCGAAGGCCGGCTTGCACCCGATCTCGACGCACTCCGCCTCGCCGAAGTCCTGCTCCAGCTCACGCATCGCCAGCTCCCGGCCGGCCGGGCTGTCGTCGACGATCAGGAATTTCACCCTTCCCCCATGCGATTGGATTCTTCCTCTGCTGACCAGCCCGCCCGCGCTCCGGTGCAGAATGGCCACGGGGCGGAACTCCCATCGACCCAGGAGCGTGCCGGCGGTGCCCGCATCAGACGCTCCGGTCATCGCCATTTTCGATCACCTTGGGCGCATTTGCAAGAGGGATCTATATCATATCGCCCGAAGGTAATGCCCTCCTAAATAAGTTTGGTAGCACTATGGATTTGCGCGCCGCCGCTGACGCAGTCTCCCCCTGGGAGCGCCGGCATCCCTGCCGGCCCCGGCGGGTGACGTAGCCGGCTGGAAGCCGGCGCTCCCGGGCGAGGCGCTGCGCGCCTTCACCGTGCGACCAGTTTAGTGCGAAAACAGGGGACCCTTTCGGTGACGCAGAGACGGATTCTTCGCTGGCGGCTCGCCGCGACGCAGGCCTGCTTGCGTACCCGCTCAGAATGACAGGCGCCGGTACCGAAGATGTCTCCTGCACATGCACTAGAATGCCAGGGCCGCGCCCACGGTTCGGCCCCACCCCCCGAGCCTGGCCAGCAGCTGCGCTTCCAGGCCCTGGATCGCAGCCGCGCCCTGCGAGAGGGCAGATTCGACAGGTCCGGCCAGGCCGCCAGCCCCGTGAGGCGCCATGAAGGCGTTCACGTCGAGCGGCCCGGCGCTGCCGCCCTGCGAGCTCTCCGCCCGCGGCCTCGACCCCTGCAAGGGGCGAGGATGCCTCACGACGGGCGTCGGGGTGGGCGTGGGCGACGGCAGCGCCCGGAACGCCGGGCCGGCCGGCAGCGATGGCGCGATAGACCGCACCGGCTCCCGCGTCGGCTCCGGCGTGCTCGTCGCGGCCGGCAGCGGAGGCGCAAGGGCCGGCTCCGGCGTCTTCGTCGGTTCCGGCGTGCTCGTCGCGGCCGGCAGCGCTGGCGCGATGGCCGGCTCCGGCGTCTTCGTCGGTTCCGGCGTGCTCGTCGCGGCCGGCAGCGGAGGCGCGATGGCCGGCTCCGGCATCTTCGTTGGTTCCGGCGCGCTCGTCGGGGCCGGCAGCGCCGGACCGGTCGGGAGATGCGGTGAGATCACATCCGGCCGCCGCGCCTGCACAGGCGTGGGCGTGGCGAACGGGTGCTGCGGCTCGACCACGGCCGGCGTCGGTGTTCGGGCCGGCACCGGCGGCACCGGCGTGCTCGTGGGCGGCGGCAGGGCCGGAGCGCCCGGCACCTGCGGCTCGATGATGTCCGGCCGCCGCGTCTCCACAGGCGTGGGCGTGGCCGACGGCACCTGCGGCTCGACCACGGCCGGCGTCGAACGTAGGGGCGGGCGTGGCCGCCGGCGGGATCTCGGTCGGCGCGGCCGCCGGCCCTGGCTCCAGGGTCTCGGGCAAGAGGAACGTCCCGCCGACCGTGGCGGAGCGGGCGCGCCTGCCGTCCATATCGAAGGCCACGGCATAGAAGCTGGCGGCCCCGGCCCCCGTCGCCCCGATCGTCGAGCTGGCCGTCTGCCGGGCTGTCCCATTCCCATCGAACGACTCCAGCAGCCGCGCTCCGGGAGCTCCCGGGTCCTGTCCCCAGAGCTCGATCCGCGCCAGCCCCGCCGGGGCCTGGGCCTCGACGGTGACCTGGACCGCCGCCGGCAGGCGGTCGACGAAACCGCCCTGCGGGCTGCTGATGGAAACGCTCGGCCCCGCGGCCGGCGCTGGCGTAGGCGTAGCCGGGACTCCCGCAGGCGCGGCCGGCGTGGAGACGCCTGCGGCCGCGGCCAGGATGGTGCCGCCTACCGTGGCCGACTGAGTCGAACGCCCCGGCACTATCGAAGGCTACCGCATAGAAGGAGGCCGGGCCCGCACCCGCAGCCGTGTAGTTGAAACCGACGACGCTCTGGTAGCGGCCCGTGACATCGAAGGACCGCAACATCTGCGCCCCGGCCGCACCCGGCACGTCTCCCCATACCTCGATCCGCACCAGCCGCGCCTCGGCCCGCGCCTGGACGGTGAAGCCGATGGCCGCGGGCAGCTGGACCGTGAAGCCGGCCGAGGGGCGGATGAGGGATACCGTCGGCCGGCCTGGCGTCGGCGAGGGCGCCGGCGTGCCCGTGGGCGCCGGCGTAGGCGACGGGGTGCTGGTGGGCGTCGGCGTTTCCGGTATAGGCGTCAGCGTCGGCGTTTCCGGCGTGGGCGTGGGCGTGAGCGTGGGCGTAAAGGGCGTGGATGCCGGCGTGGCCGTCGCACCCAGCACGGTGACCGTCGTGGTCGCCGATTGGCCCACCAGCCCCTGCGTATCATGCGCGAGGACGTAGGCTGAGTACTGGCCCGCCGAGGTCGGCACCCAGCTCTGGTTGGCCGTCAGCTGGTACACGCCGACCGAGCTGCCGCTGGTGGTCACGGCCACCTCCGCGCCGTTCACCCATAGCTCGATGTCCGTCACGCCTTTGCTGTCGGTGGCCGTCGTGTTCACCACGAGGGCCTGCCCCACGTTCAAAGTCGTGTTGCTGAAACTGACCAAGAGCTGGGGTGGGCCGCCGGCGACCACGCCGATGGTCAGGCTGCCCGAATCGACCGAGTTGCCCGCCTGGTCCCACGCCCGGACGAAGATCGTGTGCTGGCCCAGTGAGCTGGAAGACCACGTCTGCGAGGCGCTGAAGGTCTGCGCCTGGCCGACGGCCGACGGCGAGCCGTTGCTGGTCGTCGTATACAACGAACCATCAGACCACAGCTCGATGCGGTTGATGCCGTTGGGGCCGCTGGCCGTCGAATTGACGGTGACGCCCTGCCCGGACACGACCACGATGTTCCCGCTGGGCTGCGTGAAATACACGGTGAACGACGTCGGGCTCGACGAAGTCACGTAGATCGTCACGCTGGCCGCTGCGCTCGTGTTCCCGCGCACGTCGGCTGCGATGACCGATATCGTGTGGCTCCCCAGCGTCGTGGCCTGCCACTGCTGGCTGGCCTGCAGAGAGGTCTGCCCGTTGCCAGCCGTGGTCAGCACCACAGCGTTGTCAACCAGTACCTCGACCTGCGCCAGCGCGATGCCGCTGTTGTCGGTCGCCGTCCACTGCACGGTCACCTGGCTGCCCGTGACGAAGCTGGCATTCGCCCCCGGCGCCAGCAGCTGCACGCCCGGCAGGCTCACGCTCGGCGTGGAGGTCGGCGTGGGCGTAGGCGTCGCGACGACCGCCGGCAGCGGAGGAACGGAGATCGCCGGCGCCTGGCCGGCGTACGTGGTCAGCGAACGGGTGACCCAGCCGGTGCTCCCGTCGCTCAAGACGACGTAAAGCCATTCCCCGGTCGGGTCCTGGCCCAGCACGGTGAACTGGGTGCCCCCCGGCACGGCGGCCACGATCGGGTAGGCAATTCCGGGGCCGGCGCGCACGTTCAGCGCCGCCACGTTCACGAAACCCGTGTTGGCTGCCACCGACGTTGGGGTGGGCGCCGCGGCCAGGGCCGTCGGGGTCGCCGACGCGGTGGCCGTCGCGGTCGGAGTCGCCGGCGGCGTGCTCGTGGGCGTCTCGACCACGAGGATCGCGGGGGCCGTCGGGGTGGCAAGCCCGGGCGCAACGGCCCCGCCACCGATCCCGCCCGATGCCGGCGCAGGGTGGAACGGCACGGGCGTGGGCGTCGCGTTGGGGCCGAGGGCCCTCACGGGAACGGTGCAGGCAGACAGCAAGAACAACAGGATCAGAGGAATCGACTTCAGGTAGCCCGGCTTCCAGAACCGGACCAACGTTCTTTGTACCATAAGGACCTCGGCAAAGGCACGACCCAGTGCACTCAACGTAGGGCACCTTCTGTGCCACGGTGCATCGAGTGACACAAATAAGCAATCATAATAGTGCTTGATGCTATTATATCACTAAAGTTACACCACGCATCGTTAATATAGTAGTTAACTCAGCGCTAATTGGAGGTTAATCAGCGCAGCCCTCGCTTCTGGTATGCTGCAAAACAGGTTCGATCCATCGCAAAGGGAGTAGATCATGCAACGAAAGCCTCGTATTCCGGCCCTGCTCGCACCCGTAGCCGCGCTGTGCTTGCTTCTCGCCTCGTGCGCCCTGGCGGCGCCGTCGTCCACGAGCTCGGCGCCGCAGCTGCCTGCGCCGGCCGGGCTCGCTCAGGGCAGCCCGGCACCGGCGCCAACGGGACAGGCGCCCGGCGCGCCCTCCCCGGCCGCATCTGTGGCTCAGAACGCCCCGCTGGCGGCGACCACGTCCGCATCTGCCGCTTCGGGGTCGGGGCCAGCCCTGGCGCAAAACGGCGTCATCAGCCTGGCCACAGTCCCCGATGGGACCTCCGCCGGCTACAAAGTGCAAGAGCAGCTGGCCGGGCACAATTTTCCTAGCGATGCCATCGGCACCACCCAGGACGTGACGGGGACGCTCGCCATCCGGCCCGACGGCAGCCTGCTGCCGGGCAGCTCGCGCTTCGTGGTGGATCTCCAGACCCTGAAGAGCGACCAGGCCATGCGCGACGGCTATCTCCAGCGCGCCACGCTGCAGACCTCGACCTATCCTGACATGGTTTTCGTGCCCTCGACGGTGACCGGGTTGCCCAGCCCGCTGCCGGCATCCGGCGACTTCACCTTCCAGATCACCGGCGACTGCACCCTCAAGGGGGTCACGCACCACGTCACCTGGAACGCCACGGCCCACCTGGCCGGCCAGCAGCTGACCGGCTCCGCGTCCACGACGCAGACGTTCGAGTCCCTCGGTCTGCCACAGCCGCACGTTATGCGGGTGCTGACCATCCAGGACAGCATCCAGCTCCAGATCACCTTCCATATGGTGGTCACCCCGTCGGCAGCCTGAGCCCCCCATGCCGTTGCGGCGGCACAGGGGCACCCAAGAAACCTTTGGACTGTCATTCTGACCGCAGTGCAAAGCTCGGCTGTGCCAACAAGGCCTGTCAACGGCGCGCCACCAGCGACGAAGTCCCCGCAGGGGGAGAATCCGTATCAGGAGTCTCTTGGTAGAGGCGGGCCGCAGAACCCCACCCCTTGCACCCATAGCGATGATGCTGCTATTGGCCAGGGGCCGGCCTGGCCCCCTGACATCTTAAGCTTTTCTTCCTGGGGGCCGGCTGGCCCCTGAGCATCTTGAGGTTTTACTCCTGGGGGCCGGCTGGGTAGAGTAGGGGACTGGCGCGCGTGCAAGACAGGGCTCCTCTTGGGCTTCCGCTCAAGCCGTTTCCTGCAATCGTGTCGCATTTCCAGTCCCCCCTCATCGAACCGGACATGCAGATTTCCCGCATCCGGCTCTCCGACCATCTTCTTCCGAGTGCATGCGCCGCAAGCCTTCCAGGTGACTCACCTTCCCTACCAGCGTAGAGTGCCGCGAATCGCCTGTCTGGTTGCTGCTTGGCAACCCGGTATAGTGTCCGTTGAAGTTTGCGGGCTGGGTCCATGCGAACCGGCGGCTGGCCTGCGTTCGCCTTCGGCCGGGATGTAGCCTTCTCTCGCGAGGGCAGTCCGGCGGCCTTTCCCTTCTCCGGCCACGCGATGGAAGTAGCGGTCCTTCCCTCCCTTCGGTTATCCCGAAGTTCTTCGGTACTATGACCACCTCCGACTCCCGACTGAGCCTCGTTCCTGCGATTTCGGGTTCACCCTTATACGCTTCCCTACCGGCAGACGCTGGTGCCTCCGCCAGACTCAGTCGGGCCTCTCCGGTTATCTCACGGTTCTGTCCACGCGTGCCGCCGCCCTCTACACCGTCCCGGCGGGCCAGGTTGGTCCCTCTCGCTGATTCCTGGTCCGTGGCAGGCTTCGCCTTCGGGAGACAGGCTCGCCCCGGGAATAACTCCAACTGAGCCGGCTTACTCGTTGGTGGGGTTGACGATGCTGATACGGCGTTCACTCTTGTTGCAGCCCGCGCGTTCGCCTGGCCTCCCCGCCGACGCACGGAGGCTTTGTCATTCCGCTTCTTGACCGGGAATTGCTCCCCGCCCAAGGGAATCTGGCTATCGGGTGAGCGAGCCATTACCCGAACTGACTCCTTTCAGTCAGCAAGAACAGTGAGACATCTCGGACACACCCCCCAGGACCCCCGCTCAAGGGGCTGTGCCCCTTGAAAACCCCCATGGCCAACGCGTCCAGCGACGCCTGCCGCCGACCCTGGCGCAGCTCGCGGCGTCGCGGCGGGGCCAGTTGGGCGCGCTGTCCTACTTAGCGCCGCGCGCGGCCAACCACAGCGCGGCCCATCGCGGCGCGGCCTGCGCTAAGAGAGTGAGAGGGGGGGGGGGACATTTTTCAGCGCCGGCCGCGCCACGATGGGCCGCGCTGTGGTTCGCCACGCGCGGCGCTAAGTAGGACCGCGCCCAACTGGCCCCGCCGCGACGCCGCGAGCTGCGCCAGGGTCGGCGGCAGGCGTCGCTGGACACGTTGGCCATGGGGGTTTTCAAGGGGCACAGCCCCTTGAGCGGGGGTCCTGGGGGGTGTGTCCGAGATGTCTCACTGTTCTTGCTGACTGAAAGGAGTCAGTTCGGGTAATGGCTCGCTCACCCGATAGCCAGATTCCCTTGGGCGGGGAGCAATTCCCGGTCAAGAAGCGGAATGACAAAGCCTCCGTGCGTCGGCGGGGAGGCCAGGCGAACACCGGGCTGCAACAAGAGTGAACGCCGTATCAGCATCGTCAACCCCACCAACGAGTAAGCCGGCTCAGTTGGAGTTATTCCCGGGGCGAGCCTGTCTCCCGAAGGCGAAGCCTGCCACGGACCAGGAATCAGCGAGAGGGACCAACCTGGCCCGCCGGGACGGTGTAGAGGGCGGCGGCACACGTGGACAGAACCGTGAGATAACCGGAGAGGCCCGACTGAGTCTGGCGGAGGCACCAGCGTCTGCCGGTAGGGAAGCGTATAAGGGTGAACCCGAAATCGCAGGAACGAGGCTCAGTCGGGAGTCGGAGGTGGTCATAGTACCGAAGAACTTCGGGATAACCGAAGGGAGGGAAGGACCGCTACTTCCATCGCGTGGCCGGAGAAGGGAAAGGCCGCCGGACTGCCCTCGCGAGAGAAGGCTACATCCCGGCCGAAGGCGAACGCAGGCCAGCCGCCGGTTCGCATGGACCCAGCCCGCAAACTTCAACGGACACTATACCGGGTTGCCAAGCAGCAACCAGACAGGCGATTCGCGGCACTCTACGCTGGTAGGGAAGGTGAGTCACCTGGAAGGCTTGCGGCGCATGCACTCGGAAGAAGATGGTCGGAGAGCCGGATGCGGGAAATCTGCATGTCCGTTCGATGAGGGGGGACTGGAAATGCGACACGATTGCAGGAAACGGCTTGAGCGGAAGCCCAAGAGGAGCCCTGTCTTGCACACGCGCCGTCCCCTACTCTACCCAGCCGGCCCCCAGGAGTAAAACTCAAGATGCTCAGGGGCCAGCCGGCCCCCAGGAAGAAAAGCTTAAGATGTTAGGGGGCCAGGCCGGCCCCTGGCCAATAGCAGCATCATCGCTATGGGTGCAAGGGGTGGGGTTCTGCGGCCCGCCTCTACCAAGAGACTCCTGATACGGATTCTCCCCCTGCGGGGACTTCGTCGCTGGTGGCGCGCCGTTGACAGGCCTTGTTGGCACAGCCGAGCTTTGCACTGCGGTCAGAATGACAGTCCAAAGGTTTCTTGGGTGCCCTGTGCCGCCGCAACGGCATGGGGGGCTCAGGCTGCCGACGGGTGACCACCATATGGAAGGTGATCTGGAGCTGGATGCTGTCCTGGATGGTCAGCACCCGCATAACGTGCGGCTGTGGCAGACCGAGGGACTCGAACGTCTGCGTCGTGGACGCGGAGCCGGTCAGCTGCTGGCCGGCCAGGTGGGCCGTGGCGTTCCAGGTGACGTGTGCGTGACCCCCTTGAGGGTGCAGTCGCCGGTGATCTGGAAGGTGAAGTCGCCGGATGCCGGCAGCGGGCTGGGCAACCCGGTCACCGTCGAGGGCACGAAAACCATGTCAGGATAGGTCGAGGTCTGCAGCGTGGCGCGCTGGAGATAGCCGTCGCGCATGGCCTGGTCGCTCTTCAGGGTCTGGAGATCCACCACGAAGCGCGAGCTGCCCGGCAGCAGGCTGCCGTCGGGCCGGATGGCGAGCGTACCCGTCACGTCCTGGGTGGTGCCGATGGCATCGCTAGGAAATTGTACCCCGCCAGCTGCTCTTGCACTTTGTAGCCGGCGGAGGTCCCATCGGGGACTGTGGCCAGGCTGATGACGCCGTTTTGCGCCAGGGCTGGGCCCGACCCCGAAGCGGCAGATGCGGACGTGGTCGGCGCCAGCGGGGGTTCTGAGCCACAGATGCGGCCGGGGAGGGCGCGCCGGGCGCCTGTCCCGTTGGCGCCGGTGCCGGGCTGCCCTGAGCGAGCCGGCCGGCGCAGGCAGCTGCGGCGCCGAGCTCGTGGACGACGGCGGCGCCAGGGCGCACGAGGCGAGAAGCAAGCACAGCGCGGCTACGGGTGCGAGCAGGGCCGGAATACGAGGCTTTCGTCGCATGATCTACTCCCTTTGCGATGGATCGAACCTATTTTGAGCATACCAGAAGCGAGGGCTGCGCTAATTTAACCTAATTAGCGCTGAGTTAGCTGCTATACTGTTAACGATGCGTGGTGTAACTTTAGTGATATAATAGCATCAGCACTATTATGATTGCTTATTCTGTCACTCAATGCACCGTGGCACAGAAGTGCCTACGTTGAGTGCACTGGGTCGTGCCATTGCCGAGGTCCTCATGGTACAAAGAACGTTGGTCCGTTACTGGAAGCCGGGCTACCCGAAGTCGACTCCTCTGATCCTGTTGTTCTTGCTGTCTGCCTGCACCGTTCCCGCGAGGGCCTTCGGCCCCAACGCGACCGCCCACGCCCGTGCCGTTCCACCCTGCGCCGGCATCGGGCGGGATCGGTGGCGGGCCGTTGCGCGGGCTTGCCCCGGACGCCCGCGATCCTCGTGGTCGAGACGCCACGAGCACGCCGCCCGGCGAGTCCGACCGCGCGGCCACAGCGTCGGCGACCCCGACGGCCCTGGCCGCGGCGCCCCCCCAACGTCGGTGGCAGCCAACACGGGTTTCGTGAACGTGGCGGCGCTGAACGTGCGCGCCGGCCCCGGAATTGCCTACCCAATCGTGGCCGCCGTTGTGCCGGGGGGCGCCCGGTCCCACCGTGCTGGCCAGGACCCGAGCCGGAACGGCTTTACGTCGTCTTGAGCAACGGGAGCACGCTGGGTAACTGTCGCTGACCCGTACGCCGGCGAGGCGCCGGCGACCTCCCATCCTCCGCTGCCGGCGGTCGTCCGCGACGCCTACGCCCGCGCCGACCTCCACGCCCAGAGCGTGGGCCTGCCGGGGCCGTGCAGCTGTGGCGCCGGCGGCGAACGCCAGCTCGTCACGGGCAGCCAGGTGAGGGTCCGTGCCCCGGACAGCAATTCGGGAGCAACAGCGGCGCGAGTAGCGGTACTGGTTGACGAGACGCTGTGGTGCTGACCACGGCTGGCGACGGGCAGACCTCTCTGCAGGCCGAGCCAGCAGTGGCAGGCCACGCTGGGGAGCCACGGGATATCGGTCGTCGCAGCCGAGGCCGCAGGAAACACGGCGCAGCGGCCAGCGTGACCGATCTCGTGAGTTCGTCAAGCTCCCGACATCGTTCACCGCGATGTCCGCGGCCCAGCGGAACATGGTGGTGTCTCCAGGCGGGCAGCGGCCTCGAATTCGACGGCCAGCGGCCGAGACGCCATCGACCGCATCGAGCGTGGTCTGATGGTTCGTGTATACGAACAACCAGCAACGGTTCGCCAGTCGGCCGTCGGCCAGGCGCGGCCTTCAGCGCCTCGCAAACGTCGTCTTCCAGCCCACTCGGCCGGCGCCGATCTCGTCGGGGCCAAGGACAGCGGGCGACTCGGGCGATTCGGGCGGTCTGACCATCGGCGTCGTCGCCAGCGGCCCGCCCCAGCTCTCGGTCAGTGTCAGCAACCCGATTTCAACGTCGGGCGCAGGCCCTCGTCGTCAGCGCGACGGCCACCGACAGCAAAGGCGTGACGGACATAGAGCTATCGGTGAACGGCCCGCAGGTCGCCATGTCGCCGCGCGACTCGGTCGGCGTGTACCAGCTGACGGACGACCGAACGGCGCCGACCTCGGCGGCCAGTGCTGAGCCTAGGGTCCTCGCGCATGATACGCGGGGGCTGGTCGGCCAATCGGCGACCACGAAAGGTCACCGTGCTGGGTGCGACGGCCACGCCCGGCGTCCGCGGCCGTTGCGCCCACGCTCACGCCCACGCCCACGCGGAGCACGCCAACGCTGACGCCTGTGCCCGGAAACCCCGCGCCCACGCGCCCCATCGCCGCCGCCGGCGCCCACGGGCGCGCAGCGCCCTCGGCGACGCCAGGCCGGCCGACGAAGTGCCCCATCCGCCCCTGGGCCAGCTTCCGCGCTCCTGCTGCCCACGGCCGTCGCTTCCGTCCAGTGCCAGGCGGAGGCGCCGATGGCGGCGAGGTAGTGCGAGGGTGCCGGTGCGGCCGGGCGCCGATGTTGCGGTAGCTCGATGTCCCGGGCCGGCTACCAAGCGTGGTCGGGTTTCAACTACATGGCTGCAGGTGCGGGGCCGGCCTCCTTCTATAGGGTCGCCTGAATGCGCGGGCATGGACTCGTCGGCCACGGTCGGCGGCGCCCATCCTGGCCACGGCCGCACGGCGGCTGGCGCGCCGGCCACCTGCGGGGACCCGCAACGCCTACGCCAGCGCCGGCCGCGGGCCAGAGCAGTTCCATGAGCAGCCCGCAGGGCGATTACGTCGACCGCCTGCCGGTGGCGGTCCAGGTCGCCGTCGAGGCCCAGGCCCCGGCAGGGCTGCGGACACGGTCGACTATCAGGACCAGGCCGGGAGCTCCCGAGAGCGCGGCTGCTGGAGTCGTTGGATGGGAGGGGAAGCCCGGCAGCGGCCGCTCGACAATGTAGGCGACGGGGCCCGGCCGCCACTCTCTGCCATGGCCTGGATCTGGACAGCAGGCGCGCCCGCTCCCACGGTCGGCGGGACATCCTTCTTTCCCGAGATCCTGGAGCCAGGGCCGCAGCCGACCCGAAGAAGGCGGCCAGCGGCCCGCCCCTCGTCGACGCCGGCCGTCGGTCGAGCCGCAGGTGCCGTCGGCCCGCCCACGCCTGTGGAGCGCAGCGGCCGGACGTCGTCGAGCCGCAGGCAGGCCCGGCGCTCCAGCCCTGCCGCCGCCCGCCGAGCACGCCAGGCGCTCGCCGGTGCCGGCCCGAACACCGACGCCGGCCGTGCTCGAGCCCAGCACCCCGTTCGCCACGCCCACGCTCTGCCGGCACAGCGGCCGGATGTGATCTCAGCCGCATCTGCCGACCGGTCCGGCGCTGCCGGCCCCGACGAGCACGCCGGAACCAACGAAGATGCCGGAGCCGGCCATCGCGCCTCCGCTGCCCGACGGGGCCGAGCACGCCAGAACCAACGCGGAGCCGGAGCCGCTCGTGGCAGCCGCTGCCGGCCACGACGAGCACGCCAGAACCGATGGAGACGCCGGAGCCGGCCCTTGCGCCTCCGCTGCCCGGCCACGACGGCGCGCGCCGAGGACGCGAGCACGGGGACCGGTGCGGTGTATACGCGCCACTCGCTCCGCCCGGCCCCGGCGTTCCGGGCGCTGCGTCGCGCCCCCGACGCCCGTCGTGATCCGTACGCCCTTCCCGGGTCGAGGCGCGGCGGACGGCGAGCAGGGCGGCGCCGAGCCGCTCGAAACGTGAACGCCTGATGGCGCTCACGGGGCTGGCGGCCTCGCCGGACCTGTGTCGAATCTGTCCGTCTCGCGGGCGCGGCTGGGATGCGCGGGCCTTGGAAGGCGCGGAGCTGTGGCCAGGCTGGGGGGTGGGGCCCAGAACCATGGGCGCGGCCCTGGATTCTAGTGCATGTGCAGGAGACGAGTACCGGCACCTGTCATTCTAAGCATCTCATAGCGGGCGAGAGCCGCCAGCGAGGATCCATCTCTGCGTCACCAACCAAAAGGCCATTTTTTGGCACTTAAAGAC
>CAWEHT010000076.1:0-6545 GCA_963808455.1 uncultured Chloroflexia bacterium
CGCTCCGCCCTGTTCTTGCTGTATTCTTCGTTCATCATGCTGCTGCTTAATGGGAAAAGCCGCTGCAGATCTTGCTGTAATCCCACTTCCTGAAACATCATCTCTTTTCAACCCTCTCAAACACAGGGAGTTGTTTGAACTCTGATCTCTGAAGCTGCGGTGCTGGTAAGACGGGGGGGGGGGTTGTTTTCTGCTTGGCTCAGTTCTCGTATTGCTCATAATTGCTCTTTTCCAGCTTCAATAGCTATCTTATCTTTTTGGCTTAAAGAAGAAGGTATATAAACATATCAACAATCTTTTAGTATATTAAATATACCATTCATGATTTCTTATAAAATAAAGAATTCGGCCGCTCATTCTTCAGCTATTTTTCTGTTCCTGTTTTTGGTTTTCACCTTCCTTTGGCACACCTCTGATGGACAAGATGCGCGGCACTCTTCATTTTTCCAAAATTTGGATTGGTTGGCTCAGTACGATTGGGTCTATATTTGGAATTATAGGGGCTCTTCCTGCTTCCGCAGCAATGGCGGCTGCTGTCAATGGGTTATCGCCTGTGATCATCACGGTTTTAATACCCATTTTTCGTAATTCGGCAAAACGCTGTTTGATCCCGCCTTTCACAATGTCCTTGAGGTGAATGACTCCCAAAATTTTATTATTTTTTTTTTTTTTTTTTTTGTTACTTGGTTCGGTTGCGTATTGCTAGCCGGCCGGCCTGACTTACGCCCTGCCGTTCTTGGTCACCATCGTGCCGCAGAAGATCGTGGGCGGGCCCTCGGCCGGGCTTATGTTCGCCCTCACAGTCTGCAACTCACTCTCACCCACAGACCTGACGGGCGGCCGACGGATCGCCGGCACCGGCACCATCGATGCAGATGGCGTGGTCGGGCCCATTGGCGGCGTCGAGGAAAAGGTCGTCGCCGCGGAAGACGCCGGCGCGGCCTACTTCCTGGCCCCGCCGGCCAATTATCCTGCCGCGCTCGCCGCCGCGCGGCGGATCAAGGTCGTGGAAGTGTCATCGGCTTCCGATGCGCTGGCCTTTCTCCGCAGGTTGCCGGCGCCACAGTCTCCATAAGCTGCGGGCGGCCACGCCTCGCCCTCCGCCCGCCGGGCGCGGCCCCCGACCCCAGCGTGGGCAACGGGCAGGCTGAACCGAAACCCAACCGGTTCTTGACCGGTTCTTAACAGCCCTTTATCTGTCATATATAGAGCCGCTGTATGCTGCGCGGTGGGAAGTGGTAGTCCGGCCGTTCCACGCCAAATTATCGCGGCATGTGTTGGCTTCCCCAAACATGACTCCTTCGTCCGAAAAGATGTGGTCACGGTGGCTGTGGGCGGCAGGACAGCAGGGCAGAAAGGAGCAGATGGGATGTTCGGCAAGTTGCTGAAGCTGGCCGGTGTTATTCTCGTCGCCAGCACTCTCCTGGTGGGCGCAGGGCAGGTCTTCGCAGCTGAGGCACCCGGCACGGGGCCCGAGTTGGCATTCACGGTTCCGGTGGGCTCGGTCAGCATTCCGGCGGGTGGCGAACTTTGGTTCGCGTTCAACTACGCCGGGGATGGCTCGCAGATCCTGGTTGACATGGGCGGCAATGCCACCACCACCACATTTACCGTCTGGACACCGGCGAACGTGGTGACGCGGTCGATGAATCAATCCGTGACAAACGTCGGTGCGGGCTCCGTCATGGGCTACACCAGCAATCCCGACCAGGTCTGGAACGGAAGCTTCAACACACGGGGCACCTATTATGTGGTTGTCGATCAAAACTCCAGCGGACCGGGCAGCTTCCGGCTTAGCGTGACCGGCAGTGGCGTCTCCAGCGCCGGCCAGCCCATGCCCTCCAGTTCTGCCTCTGCGGCATCCGCCGAGGCGGCCGGCGCGCCGGCCGCCTCGGCGCCTGTGACCAGCACCGTCGCCGCGGCTCCGGCCGCCGTCGCACCGGCCGTTTCGGCCCCTGTGACCACCACCGTCGCCGCAGGCACGGGGCCTGCCAACGCCATCACCGGTCCGAAGGGCTGGGTCACCACCACACCGGGCGCCACCACATGGTACGCCTTCCAGTACCCTGGGGACGGCTCGCAGGTTACGATCCACATGGCCGTTTACCCGAGCTCCGCGGCCAGCTACGCTGTGTGGACGCCACAGGATCTGTTGAGCAGCCAGGCTGGCTGGACGATCAGTGGTAGCACGAGCCCGGTTGGCCTCGGCTCTCCCAACCCGAACAACGGCAACGACATCGTGTGGTCCGGCAGCTTCATCACGCCGGGCACCTACTATGTGGTAGTGTCTCAAGGCTCGACGCCGGGCGGCTACAATCTTCAGATCACCGGCAGCGGGGTCTCATTCGGTCACTGACGTCGCATCGCAGCAGCAAACTTGAGCCAACAGGGGCTTTCGTGAGGGGGGCGGCTTTGGTGCAGCCGCCCCCCTCGCTATTCGCCGATGCCTCTCGAGCAGTAGGCTCTCCGGTGCGTCCGGGCACGACGCGATGTGCAAATTCGACCGGCGGGTGGTAGCATTGGCTCAAACGTCTCAGGATACTCCTTCAGGTCGACGTACACGGCAGCCGGCCTGCGCAAGGGGCAGGAGGATTTGCACATGCAGGCGAACTTTGGCCTCCGTCGGGTGTTAGGCAAGCGCGCGATCGTGGCCAGCGTGCTGCTCGTGGCCGCCGTGGTTCTGCTGAGGGCCAGCGTTGCATTTGCATCGGCGGCTCCCGGAGCTGGGCCCGAGTTGGCTTTCACCGTGCCCTCTGGAGCGGTCAGCATCCCGGCAGGGGGCGAGTTATGGTTCGCGTTCAATTACGCCGGCGACAACTCGCAGATTTACGTAGATCTGAGCGGCAATCCCGGAGCGACCACATTCACCATCTGGACCCCCGGCAACGTACACGCGCGGTCTCTAAGGCAGTCCGTCACGCCCGTGGGTGGCGGGGCCGTCAACAGCTATACCAGCAACCCTGATCAGGTATGGTCCGGCAGCTTCAATGCCCAGGGGCCCTATTTCGTGGTTGTGAACCAGAGTGCACAGGCGAGCGGGACATTCGAGCTAGCGTTACGGGCAGCGGTGTCTACAGCGCCGGCCAGACCTATCAGGCCTATTCGGCAAGCGCGGCCACCTCTGCTGTCACGGGTTATTCGACCCCGTTCGTGGCGCAACCCTTCGTAGTGCCGCCGATCGTTCCCGTCCCACCTACGGTCGCGAGCCCCCTCCCGGCGGTGAGCGCGGCAGCTACACCGACGATCACAGTACCGTCGGGCAATGGCCCGGATGCGGCTCGCTCGGCGCCCAGCGGTTGGATATCGACGGTCGTAGGCACGCGCACCTGGTACGCCTTCCACTACGCCGGCGATCAGTCGCAGGTCGCTATCGAGATGCAGGTCTACCCGGAGAGTTCGGCCAGTTTTACCGTCTGGACACCCCAGAACCTGCAGGCGTTGCAGGCAGGCCAGACCGTATCGCCCGTCGGCTCGGGAAGCGCCAACCCGTTCACCCATAATCATAACCAGTTCCCGTGCGTGCCTGGCTTCGGACGCTGCCTGCCCAACTTGGGCAATGCCAATGATTTGCTGTGGTCCGGCAGCTTCTACTTCCCGGGAACGTACTATGTCGTCGTCGCTCAGAGCGCCCCTCCGGGTGGCTATAGCCTTACCATCATCGGCAGCGGCGTCAGCGCCGGGAATTGACTGGCCGTCCGCAGCAGATAAGCCTCTGCTGCTGAAGAATTGTAAAAGGGGCAAAGCCAGCGAAGCTGCCCAACTGAGGGGATGGAGTCGCAAACTATGCAAGCGATTCGTGGTTATGTCAAGGTTCTCAGAGGGCATGTGACCAGGGCCGGCCTGGTGCTCGCCGCCCTCATACTTATCCCGGGGACGGGTGTGGCCCTTGCTGCTGAGGCCCCGGCTACCGGGCCAGAGCTGCCCGCCGCCGCCACTTCGGCCAATGGCCCCGATACGGCCCTCTCCGCGCCCAGCGGCTGGGTGTCTACAGTCCAGGGCACGCGCACCTGGTACGCCTTCCAGTATGCCGGCGACAAATCGCAGATCTCGATCCAAATGCAGGTCTATCCGAGCAGCGCGGCAAGCTTTACGGTGTGGACGCCGCAGAACGCGCAGGGCTGGCGCCAGGGCCAAACCGTGACCCCGGTCGGCGCAGGAAGCCCCGGCACGGTCACCAGCGGTTCCAACCCGCTGGAGTGCCGGCCGGTGGCAGGTTCTTCGCTGTTGCAGTGCCCGCCAGCGCCGACGAACAACTTGAATGAGCTGGTCTGGTCGGGCAACTTCAACAGCCCGGGCATTTACTATGTAGTGGTGGCACAGAGCGGACCACCGGGCGGCTACAACCTCACCGTCACAGGCACGGGAGTGGTCACGGCCGGCACGGCGCCCCCGGCGGCGGCCACAGCCACCCAGGCCCCCCAGGCCACCGGCACGCCGGCTCCGGCCCTGGGCACGGCCGCGCCAGCCACCGGCACGGTCCCTTCGGGGAATGGCCCGGATACAGCCCTCTCCGCGCCCAGCGGCTGGGTCTCGACGGCCCAGGGCGCCAACACCTGGTACGCCTTCCAGTACGCCGGCGACAAATCGCAGAATCCTGATCGACCTGCAGGTGTCGCCGGCCAATGCGGCAAGCTTCACGGTGTGGACGCCGCAGAACGCGCAGGGCTGGCGCCAGGGCCAGATCGTGACCCCGGTCGGCGCAGGCAGCCCCAATCCGCTCAACGGCTCGAATCCGTTGCAATGCCAGCCGGTCCCAGGCTCCTCGCTATTGCAATGCCCCACCAACTCGCCCAACCAAAGTGACCTGGTGTGGTCGGGCAACTTCAACACCCCGGGCATGTACTATGTGGTGGTGGCGCAGAGCGGACCACCGGGCGGCTATAACCTCACCGTCACAGGCACGGGAGTGGTCACGGCCGGCACGGCGTCGCCGGCGGCGGCCACAGCCACCCAGGCCCCCCAGGCCACCGGCACGCCGGCTCCGGCCCTGGGCACGGCCGCGGCAACCACCGGCACGGTCCCTTCGGGGAACGGCCCGGACACGGCCCTCTCCGCGCCCAGCGGCTGGGTCTCGACGGCCCAGGGCGCCAACACCTGGTACGCTTTCCAGTACGCCGGCGACAAATCGCAGATCCTGATCGACCTGCAGGTGTCGCCGGCCAATGCGGCAAGCTTCACGGTGTGGACGCCGCAGAACGCGCAGGGCTGGCGCCAGGGCCAGACCGTGACCCCGGTTGGCGCAGGCAGCCCGAATCCGCTCAACACGAGCCGGGTGCCATGTCAGCCCGTCGCGGGGTCAACATCGATGCAATGCGGCCCAAACGCCAACAGCAGCTCGAATGACCTGGTCTGGTCGGGCAACTTCAACAGCCGGGGCACTTACTACGTGGTAGTGGCTCAGAGCGGGCCACCGGGAGGCTACAGCCTGACGATCACCGGCACGGGTGTCATCCAGGGGCGCTGAAGGCCTAGACCATCGCCAATCGCAAGTTCAGAGCTCAGAACAGGCCGCTTTTGACAGGGTGGTCGCCCCGGATGCCCAATGAAATCCGGGGCGACCACCCTGCCTTTTCTGTGAGAAGGCGCGACCGGTCAGCGCGCCTGTTGTGCTTCGTGCAGCACAGGCATCGTTACCGGAATACCCGGGCGGCTGAGCTCATCGCTGGCGATCAGGCCATCCTTGATGCGTACGATACGGTCGCATTGCTCTGCGATGTCGGGGTCGTGCGTCACCATCACCACGGTCAGGCCCTGATCGTGCATTTCGCGGAAAATCTCCATGATTTCCGCGCCGGACTTCGAATCCAGGTTGCCGGTCGGCTCGTCCGCCAGAATAATGGATGGGTTGTTGACAAGCGCTCGCGCGATCGCCACGCGCTGCTGCTGCCCGCCAGATAGCTCGTTGGGGCGGTGATTGATGCGCTGTCCCAGGCCAACACGCTCCAGCACAGCCACTGCCCGCGCCCGCCTGTCCTTGACCCCCGCGTAGACTAGAGGCAATTCCACGTTGGCCACTGCCGACGTGCGTGACAGCAAGTTAAAGCCCTGAAAGACAAAGCCAATCTTGCGGTTGCGCACAGCTGCCAGTTGATCGTCGTTCATGCGCGCCACTTCGATGTCATCCAGCCGGTACGAGCCGCTGGTAGGCTGGTCGAGGCAACCGACTATGTTCATCAGGGTGGATTTGCCAGACCCCGAGGGCCCTATGATAGCCACCCATTCCCCGTCGTCAACGTTCAGGCTAACGCCATTCAACGCCCGGACCTCCATCTCGCCCATCCGGTAGACTTTGGTGGCGTCTTGAATCTCTATCACAGTATCCTCCGAGATTGCATCTGCCAGAATGACTGGCGCGAAACGGGCCGCGAATCGGTCCTGGGCAGTCCTCCGTCGGAACGATCGCAGCCCGCTGCACTCTCGAAGTATAGTGTAATGTGGTAAAGAAGTGATGAAGGCAGCGTTGGCATCCGGTTAGCTTTCGTCGCAGGGTCCACAACCGAAACCCAACGCCCCCTTCATCAAGCTTTCACAGCCAGCTGTTAGAT
>CAWEHT010000077.1:0-6767 GCA_963808455.1 uncultured Chloroflexia bacterium
CAGGTCGATGTTGAGCTGTGCTTCGGGGCTGCTCGCCCACGAGAGCCAGGAGACGGCGATGCGTCTCGCAGTCCACGGTCACCGGCAGCAGGCCGTTCTTGAGCGAGTTCTGGCGAAAGATGTCGCCGAACGATGTGCTGATGACGGTCCTCAGGCCGAAGTCGAGGAAGACCTGGGACGTGCTCACGGCTGGACCCGCAGCCAAAGTTGTCGCCGGCCGGCGGGATCTGGGCTCCTGCCGCGTCGGGGCGGGTAAAGGGGAATTCCGGCAGCGGCGTGCCGTCTTCGGCATAGCGCGGCGCCGAAGAACAGCGTCCGCCCCAGCCCGACCTTGTCCGTGGTCTTCGGAAAGAGCTAGGATAATCTGGTCCGTATCGATGTTGTTGTTGGGCAAGACCACGAACCGGCTGCTGAACTGCATGAATGGTTGCATACACTGAACCTCGAGCGGTACCCGACGAAATCCCCGCCAGGGGGGCGTGGCAAGCGTCAAAGAAGCGTGCGTGGATCGGTGACGACCCCCTTGACCGCCGCCGCCGCCGCCGTGAGCGGGCTGGCCAGGAACGTCCGGCCCCCCGGCCCCTGCCGGCCTTCGAAATTGCGGTTGCTTGTGCTTACGCCGTACTGGCCTGGCTCCAGCTCGTCGCCGTTCATCGCGATACACATGTGCAGCCGGCCCGCGCCACTCGGCGCCGGCCTCCAGGAAGATGCGAGCCAGGCCCTCGGCCTCGGCTGCCCGCTTGACCGCCTGTGAGCCCGGCACCACCAGGGCCCGCACGCCCGGCGCGACTCGCCGCCCGGCCATGATTTGGGCGGCCTGCCGCAAGTCAACGAGGCGCCCGTTGGTGCAGCTGCCGATGAACACGACGTCCACGGGATGGTTCAGCACGGGCTGGCCCGGTTGCAGGGCCATATAGGCCAGCGCCCTCCGGGCGGCCTGCCTCTGGCCGCCGTCAGGCAGGGTATCGGGGTCGGGCACCGGGGCGGCAAGCGGCAAGGCCATCCCGGGGTTGGTGCCATAGGTGATCATCGGCTCGATCATGTCTGCATTCAGGGTCACGGTCCGATCGAAGCTGGCCCCGTCGTCGTCGGTAGCTGCCGCCAGCGCGCCACGGCGGCATCCCAATCCGCCCCACGCGGCGCTCCCGGCCTTCCCGCCAGGTATTGGTAGGTCACGTCGTCGGGCGCGATCAGGCCGGAGCGACTCCGCCCTCGATGGTCATGTTGCAGATCGTCATCCGCTCTTCCATCGACAGGGCCTGGATCGCCGGCCCGGCGTATTCCAGGACGTGGCCGGTGCCGCCGCCGACGCCGATTTGGGCGATGAGCGCCAGGATCAGGTCTTTGGAAGTGACGCCGCGGCCGAGATGCCCCTCGACGCACACCCGGCAGGTGCGGGGTTGCCTCTGGAGCAGGCATTGCGTGGCCAGCACGTGGGCGACCTCGCTGGTGCCGATGCCGAAAGCCAGCGCGCCGAAGGCCCCATGCGTGGAGGTGTGGCTGTCGCCGCAGACGATGGTCATGCCCGGCTGCGTGTAACCCAGCTCGGGCCCGATCACGTGCACGATGCCGCGTGCCGGGCTGTCCAACGTGTGCAGGGGAATGCCGAAATCCCGGCAGTTCTGCTCCAGCTGGTGGATCTGCCGCACGGCCTCTTCGTCGGCGCCGGCCAGGCCAGCGTGCGCGTCGGTGTGCTGTGGTCCATGGTAGCGAGGGTCTGGTCGGGGCGACGGACGTGCAGGCCGGCCGCGCGCAATGCGCTGAAGGCCTGGGGCGAGGTCACCTCGTGCACCAGGTGCGCGTCGATGTAGAGGACGGCCGGGCCGCCGGGTTCCTGGGTCACGACGTGCTCGTCCCAGATCTTCTGAAACAGCGTGCGAGCGCCGCCCGCTGTGGCTACTGATCGATCGGTCATGCGCCTCCTACTCCTTGGCTGCCGGAGAGCATTTGGTAGTGAGCCGTGCGGATATGGGCAAACGTCAACCGCGGGTCGCTCTGCCACGCCGCCTTGCAGCTCTGCCTGGGCCGCCAGCAGCTTGTTCAGCGCGCTTGATATAGGCGCGTGCGCTGGCAACGATGATATCTGTGCTGGCGCCGTGCCCGCTAAATGTCTTGAGGTGAACTTCCCCGGTCTGAAGATTCAGCGCCCCTTCGCTGGCGCCGTTCTGGGTCTGGATGCGGATCGTCACCTCGCCGACCGCGTCCATGCCCGCCGTGATGGCCTTGATGCTGAACTCTGAAAGCGTGTTCGCCACGCCGACGATGCGATTGATGGCCTCGTACACGGCATCGACCGGCCCCGTGCCCAGCGCTGCGTCTTCGTAGACCTTCTCGTCGGGCCCGGTCAGGCTGACCGTGGCCGTGGCGCGATGTGATCTCCGCAGGTGACCTGGATGTGGTTCAGGTGCCAGGTCTCGCGCGGCTGGTACACCTCGTCGACAATGATCGCCTCGATGTCGGCGTCGGCAACCACTTTTTTCTCGTCGGCCAGCCGCTTGAAGCGGTCGAAGGCCAGGTTGATGTCGCGCTCGTCCAGGTTTCCGTAGCCAAGCTCCTCCAGCCGCGCCCGGAAGGCGTGGCGCCCCGAGTGCTTGCCCAGCACCAGGCGAGAGGAAACCAGGCCGACCGTCTCCGGCCGCATGATCTCGTAGGTCAGGCTGTTCTTCAACATGCCATCTTGATGGATGCCGGCTTCGTGTGCGAAGGCGTTGGCGCCGACGATCGCCTTGTTGGGCTGGACCGCCAGCCCCGTATAGGCACTGACCATGCGGCTGGTCCGTATGATCTGCGTGGTATCGATGTTGGTGTGCAGGTGGTAGACCTGCGGCCGTGTGTGCAGGGCCATCACGACTTCTTCCAACGACGTGTTGCCCGCGCGTTCGCCGATGCCGTTGATGGTCACTTCTACCTGGCGCGCCCCGGCGGTGACGCCTGCGAGCGTGTTGGCCGTCGCCAACCCCAGGTCGTTGTGGCAGTGCACCGACCAGACCACGTGGCCTGCCCCTGGTGTGTGCGCGATCAGATGGGCGATCAGCTCGCCGAACTCGGCGGGGGTGCTGTAGCCGACCGTGTCGGGTATGTTGAGCGTCGTGGCGCCGGCCTGGATCGCCTGCTCGAGGGCGGTGACGACGAAGTCAGGGTCAGAGCGGCCGGCATCTTCCGGCGAGAATTCCACGTCCTCGCACAGCGAGCGGGCATAGCCGACGGCATCGGCGATGCGTCGCAGGCATTCTGCCCGGCTGATCTTGAGCTTGTGCTCGAGATGGATGTCGCTCGTGGCGAGGAAAGTGTGGATGCGGTGCCGGGGGGCATCGCGCGACGGCCTCGTAGGCGCGCAGGACGTCCGGCCGGCTGGCGCGGGCCAACCCGGCGATCGTCATCGGCTGGCCGCTCTGCCGGCCCTGCGTCAGCGTGCCGATCTCGCGGGAAACCCGCTGCACGGCGTCGAAGTCGCCCGGCGAAGCGATCGGGAAGCCCGCCTCGCACACGTCGACGCCCAGCCGGGCCAGCTGCCGGGCGATCTCTATCTTCTCTTCGATATTCAAAGTCGCGCCCGGCGACTGCTCGCCGTCGCGCAGCGTGGTGTCAAAGACCACGATCGTCGGGCGTTGCGCAATGTCAGGGTCATCCATTGAGGTGCTCCTTACTTTCAGACCTCACGGGCATGCAGCCAGGGCATCATCTTGCGCAGCTCTTTGCCCACTTGCTCGATCTGGCTGTCGCGTGCCCGTTGGCGCTGGGCATTGAACCAGGGGCGGCCCTCCGCGTTTTCCTCGATCCAGCCTTCGGCATAGGCCCCCGATTGGATATCGGCCAGGATGCCCTTCATGGCGGCCCGGGTCTGGTCGGTGACGATCTTCGGCCCACCGGTGTAATCTCCGTGCTCCGCCGTGTCGCTGACACTGTATCGCATGTAGCTGAGCCCGCCCTGGTACATCAGGTCCACGATCAGCTTCAGCTCGTGCATGCACTCGAAGTAGGCGATCTCCGGCTGGTAGCCGGCTGCAACCAGGGTATTGAAGGCATTCTCGATGAGCGCGCTCACCCCACCGCACAGCACGACCTGTTCGCCGAACAGGTCGGTCTCGGTCTCTTCGGTGAAAGTCGTCTCGATCACTCCGGCGCGTGTGCCGCCGATCCCCTTGGCGTAGGCCAGGGCGAACTCGTGGGCATGGCCGCTGGCATCCTGGTGGACGGCCAGCAAGCAGGGGGTGCCGGCACCTTCTACGAAGACCTCGCGCACACGGTGGCCCGGCGCCTTCGGCGCCACCATGCTCACGTCCACCGACGGCGGGGGCGTGATCTGGCCGTACCGGATGTTGAAGCCATGCGCAAACATGAGCGTCTTACCCGGCGTCAGGTGCGGCTCGATCCCTGCCTGAAAGATCTGCGGCTGTGCCGTATCGGGCGTCAGGATCATGATCGCATCCGCTTCCGCGCTCGGCGTCGGCGACGGTCAGCACCCGCAGGCCAGCTTGCTCCGCGAGCGCCCACGACTTGCTGCCGGCGTGGAGCCCGACCCGTACGTCCGCGCCCGAGTCGCGCAGGTTGAGCGCATGCGCGTGGCCCTGGCTGCCATAACCGATGATGGCGATCCTTTTGCCTTCCAACCACTTAAGGTCCGCGTCTTTGTCATAATAAATCTTCGCCATTGATCTCCTCCTTCAGTGCAAAACCCGGCTTGACGCCGTTGCCGCGCACCATGGCAATACGCCCGGTGCGCACCATCTCCTTGATGCCAAAGTGACCGAGCATCTCGACGAACGATTCCACCCGATCCTCGGCACCGGCAATCTGGATCACCAGACAGTCCAGCGCCACGTCCACCACGTTGGCCCGATAGATGTCGGCCAGCTGCAGGACCTCCGATCGGCTGGCGCTATCGGCGTGCACCTTGATGAGCGCCAGCTCACGCGTCACGGTGGGCCGCTCGGTCACGTCCTGGACCCGGGTGACGTTGATGAGCTTCATCAGTTGGGTCTCGACCTGTCTCATCTCCTTCTCGTCGCCGTCGACCACGAAGGTCATCCGGCTGATGCCCGGCGTCTCCGTATGCCCGACCACCAGGCTCTCGATGTTGAAGTTGCGGCGACGGAAGAGGCTGGCCACGCGATTCAGCACGCCGGGCTTGTCTTCCATCCATGCCACCATAGTGTGTTTCATCGTGCTCTCCAAGTTCAGGCGATGCCTTGAGATCGTATCGTCCCCGCAAGGTGCCCGTAGGGCGCCTTCGTGCGGCGGCCAGCCTCAGTCGTTGAACATATCGCTGCCCAGCGGGCGCCTGATCATCTCGGCATTGCTCTTGCCTGGCGCCACCATCGGATACACATTGGTGAACGGCTCGACCTTGAAATTGATCAAGAAGGGGCCGTTTTCAGCTCGCGCTCTTCGATCGCGCCCCCGACGTCGTCTTTTTCGCCCACGGTCAGCGCAGGGATGCCGTAGGCGTCGGCGATCTTGGCGAAATCCGGGTTGAAAAGGGGTGTGCCGGAGTAGCGCTTCTCATAGAAGATGTCCTGCCACTGGCGGACCATGCCGAGATAGCCGTTGTTGATGATGGCGATCTTGATGGGGAGATGCTCGGCGGCCACCGTGGAGAGCTCGCCCATGGTCATCTGGAACCCACCGTCGCCCGCCACGACCCACACCTCTTCGCCGGGCCGGCTCATCTGCGCGCCGATGGCCGCCGGCAGCGCGAAGCCCATCGTGCCCAATCCGCCAGAGGTGATGAGGCTGCGGCGCTTCGTGTGCGGAAAATACTGTGCCTCCCACATCTGATGTTGGCCCACGTCAGTGACCATCATACAATCCCCCTGCCCTGTGGCGTGCCAGAGCTGGCGCAGGATGAAGGGGGGCGCCAGGACATCACTCTCCTGCGCCAGGAGATCGCGGCTGTCCGTATCGGCCTTCCATTCCGCGATCTGCGCTGCCCAGGCCGGATGATCGCGGGGTATTACCAGGGGCAGCAAGGCCCGTAGCGTCAGGAGCGCGTCACCCACCAGCGGCGTATCGATGGTGACAGT
This sequence comes from uncultured Chloroflexia bacterium, assembly GCA_963808455.1. Lineage (GTDB taxonomy): Bacteria > Chloroflexota > Anaerolineae > CG2-30-64-16 > CG2-30-64-16 > CAWEHT01. The sequence goes on from CAWEHT010000077.1 coordinate 6,024, forward strand.
CTTGCCGACCTCACTCGGGTCCAGGTCCAGGTGAACGATGCGTGCCTTTGGCGCGAAGGTGCTGAAGGCGCCGGTGAGGCGATCGTCCAGGCGAGCGCCGATGGCCAGCAACACGTCGCATTCCTGGATGGCATAATTCGTATAGGCCTCGCCGTGCATGCCGCCCAGGCCGATGGCCAGCGGGTGCGTGGCCGGGAAGGCGCCGAGGCCCAGCAAGCTGCTCGCCACCGGGATGCTGGCCCGCTCGGCCAGCTCGCGGAGCTCGGTATCGGCCCCTGCGATGAGCACACCCTGGCCGGCGATGATCAGCGGGCGCTCGGCCTCGTTCAGCAAGGCGGCCGTACGGGCCACCGCGGCCGGGTCGGCGGCTTGCAACACGGGCCGGTAGCCGGGCAAGTTGACCGAATCGGGATACTCGAAGTCGGTCGAGGCCTGTTGTACGTCTTTGCAGATATCGACGAGCACCGGGCCCGGGCGGCCCGTGCGGGCGATGTAAAAGGCCTCTTTGAGGGCCACGGCGAGGTCCGCGATATCGGTGATCAGGTAGTTGTGCTTGGTGACCGGCAGGCTGATCCCCTGCACATCTGCCTCCTGGAAGCCGTCCCTGCCCAAGAGGCTTGTGGAGACCTGGCCGGTGATGGCAACGACAGGCGCCGAGTCCATCGTGGCGGTAGCCAGGCCGGTGATCAGGTTCGTGGCTCCCGGCCCGGACGTGGCCAGGCAGACCCCGACGCGCCCGCTGGC
>CAWEHT010000078.1:0-28032 GCA_963808455.1 uncultured Chloroflexia bacterium
GGTGGACGTGGCGCTGGACTGTCTGGTGATCCAGATTGCCGGTGCCGAGGATCGGGTGCAATCGTTCGTCGAGATGCTCGGTCACTTTGGCATCAAGGAGATGGTGCGCACCGGGCGTATTGCCATGGTCCGCGGCAACGGCGTCAAGCCGGGTTTTGCACTGAAGGAGGAGATCAATGGCGAAGATTTATTATGACAAAGACACGGACCTGCACTGGTGGAAGGCAAAAGGATCGCCATGATCGGTTATGGCGGCCCGGCCACGCGCATGCGCTCAACCTGCGCGACTCGGCCGCGGACGTACGGGTCGGGCTCCGCGCCGGCAGCAAGTCGTGGGCGCTCCGGAGCAAGCTGGCCTGCGGGTGCTGACCGTGGCCGACGCCGAGCGCGGAAGCGGATGCGATCATGATCCTGACGCCCGATACGGCACAGCCGCAAATCTTTCAGGCAGGATCGAGCCGCACCTGACGCCGGGTAAGACGCTCATGTTTGCGCATGGCTTCAACATCCGGTACGGCCAGTCACGCCCCCGCCGTCGGTGGACGTGAGCATGGTGGCGCCGAAGGCGCCGGGCCACCGTGTGCGCGAGATCTTCGTAGAAGGTGCCGGCACCCCTGCTTGCTGGCCGTCCACCAGGATGCCAGCGGCCATGCCCACGAGTTCGCCCTGGCCTACGCCAAGGGGATCGGCGGCACACGCGCCGGAGTGATCGAGACGACTTCGCCGAAGAGACCAAGACCGACCTGTTCGGCGAACAGATCGTGCTGTGCGGTGGGGTGAGCGAGCTCATCGAGAATGCCTTCAATACCCTGGTTGCAGCCGGCTACCAGCCGGAGATCGCCTACTTCGAGTGCATGCACGAGCTGAAGCTGATCGTGGACCTGATGTACCAGGGCGGGCTCAGCTACATGCGATACGTGTCAGCGACACGGCGGAGCACGGAGATTACACCGGTGGGCCGAAGATCGTCACCGACCAGACCCGGGCCGCCATGAAGGGCATCCTGGCCGATATCCAATCGGGGGCCTATGCCGAAGGCTGGATCGAGGAAAACGCGGAGGGCCGCCCCTGGTTCAATGCCCAGCGCCAACGGGCACACGACAGCCAGATCGAGCAAGTGGGCAAAGAGCTCCGCAAGATGATGCCCTGGCTGCATGCCCGTGAGGTCTGAAAGTAAGGAGCACCTCAATGGATGACCCTGACATTGCGCAACGCCCGACAGATCGTGGTCTTTGACACCACGCTCCGCGACGGCGAGCAGTCGCCGGGCGCGACATGAATATCGAAGAGAAGATAGAGATCGCCCGGCAGCTGGCCCGGCTGGGCGTCAACGTGTTCGAGGCGGGCTTCCCGATCGCTTCGCCGGGCGACTTCGACGCCGTGCAGCGGGTTTCCCGCGAGGTCGGCACGCTGACGCGGGCCGGCGAGCGGCCAGCCGATGCCGATCACCGGGTTGGCCCGCGCCAACCGGCCGGACATCCTGCGCGCCTACGAGGCCGTCCGCGATGCCCCCCGGCACCGCATCCACACTTTCCTCGCCACGAGCGACATCCATATCGAGCACAAGCTCAGGATCAGCCGGGCAGAATGCCTGCGACGCGTCGCCGATGCCGTCGGCTATGCCCGCTAGCTGTGCGAGGACGTGGAATTCTCGCCGGAAGATGCCGGCCGCTCTGACCCTGACTTCGTCGTCAACGCCCTCGAGCAGGCGATCGCGGCCGGCGCCACGACGCTCAACATACCCGACACGGTCGGCTACAGCACCCCCGCCGAGTTCGGCGAGCTGATCGCCCATCTGATCGCGCACACACCAGGGGCAGGCCACGTGGTCTGGTCGGTGCACTGCCACAACGACCTGGGGTTGGCGACGGCCAACACGCTCGCAGGCGTCACCGCCGGGGCACGCCAGGTAGAAGTGACCATCAACGGCATCGGCGAACACGCGGGCAACACGTCGTTGGAAGAAGTCGTGATGGCCCTGCACACACGGCCGCAGGTCTACCACCTGCACACCAACATCGATACCACGCAGATCATCCGGACCAGCCGCATGGTCAGTGCCTATACGGGGCTGGCGGTCCAGCCCAACAAGGCGATCGTCGGCGCCAACGCCTTCGCACACGAAGCCGGCATCCATCAAGATGGCATGTTGAAGAACAGCCTGACCTACGAGATCATGCGGCCGGAGACGGTCGGCCTGGTTTCCTCTCGCCTGGTGCTGGGCAAGCACTCGGGGCGCCACGCGCTCCGGGCGCGGCTGGAGGAGCTTGGCTACGGAAACCTGGACGAGCACGACATCAACCTGGCCTTCGACCGCTTCAAGCGGCTGGCCGACGAGAAAAAAGTGGTTGCCGACCCCGACATCGAGGCGATCATTGTCAACGAGGTGTACCAGCCCGCGCGAGACCTGGCACCTGAACCACATCCAGGTCACCTGCGGAGATCACATCGCGCCACGGCCACGGTCAGCCTGACCGGGCCCGACGAGAAGGTCTACGAAGACGCAGCGCTGGGCACGGGGCCGGTCGATGCCGTGTACGAGGCCATCAATCGCATCGTCGGCGTGGCGAACACGCTTTCAGAGTTCAGCATCAAGGCCATCACGGCGGGCATGGACGCGGTCGGCGAGGTGACGATCCGCATCCAGACCCAGAACGGCGCCAGCGAAGGGGCGCTGAATCTTCAGACCGGGGAAGTTCACCTCAAGACATTTAGCGGGCACGGCGCCAGCACAGATATCATCGTTGCCAGCGCACGCGCCTACATCAGCGCGCTAAACAAGCTGCTGGCGGCCCAGGCAGAGCTGCAAGGCGGCGTGGCAGAGCGACCGCGGTTGACGTTTGCCGGCATATCCGCACGGCTCACTACCAAATGCTCTCCGGCAGCCAAGGAGTAGGAGGCGCATGACCGATCGATCAGTAGCCACAGCGGGCGGCGCTCGCACGCTGTTTCAGAGGATCTGGGACGAGCACGTCGTGACCCAGGAACCCGGCGGCCCGGCCGTCCTCTACATCGACGCGCACCTGGTGCACGAGGTGACCTCGCCCCAGGCCTTCAGCGCATTCGCGCGCGGCCGGCCTGCACGTCCGTCGCCCCGACCAGACCCTCGCTACCATGGACCACAGCACACCGACGCGCACGCTGAGCCTGGCCGGCGCCGACGAAGAGGCCGTGCGGCAAATCCACCAGCTGGAGCAGAACTGCCGGGATTTCGGCATTCCCCTGCACACGTTGGACAGCCCGGCACGCGGCATCGTGCACGTGATCGGGCCCGAGCTGGGTTACACGCAGCCGGGCATGACCATCGTCTGCGGCGACAGCCACACCTCCACGCATGGGGCCTTCGGCGCGCTGGCTTTCGGCATCGGCACCAGCGAGGTCGCCCACGTGCTGGCCACGCAATGCCTGCTCCGAGGCAACCCCGCACCTGCCGGGTGTGCGTCGAGGGGCATCTCGGCCGCGGCGTCACTTCCAAAGACCTGATCCTGGCGCTCATCGCCCAAATCGGCGTCGGCGGCGGCACCGGCCACGTCCTGGAATACGCCGGGCCGGCGATCCAGGCCCTGTCGATGGAAGAGCGGATGACGATCTGCAACATGACCATCGAGGGCGGAGCTCGCTCCGGCCTGATCGCGCCCGACGACGTGACCTACCAATACCTGGCGGGAAGGCCGGGAGCGCCACGCGGGGCGGATTGGGATGCCGCCGTGGCACGCTGGCGGCAGCTACCGAGCGACGACGGGGCCAGCTTCGATCGGACCGTGACCCTGAATGCAGACATGATCGAGCCGATGATCACCTATGGCACCAACCCCGGGATGGCCTTGCCGCTTGCCGCCCCGGTGCCCGACCCCGATACCCTGCCTGACGGCGGCCAGAGGCAGGCCGCCCGGAGGGCGCTGGCCTATATGGCCCTGCAACCGGGCCAGCCCGTGCTGAACCATCCCGTGGACGTCGTGTTCATCGGCAGCTGCACCAACGGGCGCCTCGTCAACTTGCGGCAGGCCGCCCAAATCATGGCCGGGCGGCGAGTCGCGCCGGGCGTGCGGGCCCTGGTGGTGCCGGGCTCACAGGCGGTCAAGCGGGCAGCCGAGGCCGAGGGCCTGGCTCGCATCTTCCTGGAGGCCGGCGCCGAGTGGCGCGAGGCCGGCTGCAGCATGTGTATCGCGATGAACGGCGACCAGCTGGAGCCAGGCCAGTACGGCGTAAGCACAAGCAACCGCAATTTCGAAGGCCGGCAGGGGCCGGGGGGCCGGACGTTCCTGGCCAGCCCGCTCACGGCGGCGGCGGCGGCGGTCAAGGGGGTCGTCACCGATCCACGCACGCTTCTTTGACGCTTGCCACGCCCCCCTGGCGGGGATTTCGTCGGTACCGCTCGAGGTTCAGTGTATGCAACCATTCATGCAGTTCAGCAGCCGGTTCGTGGTCTTGCCCAACAACAACATCGATACGGACCAGATCATCCCGGCGCGCTTTCTGAAGACCACGGACAAGGTCGGGCTGGGGCGGGCGCTGTTCTTCGCGTGGCGCTATGCCGAAGACGGCACGCCGCGCCCGGAATTCCCCCTCAACCGCCCCGACGCGGCAGGAGCCCAGATCCTGCTGGCCGGCGACAACTTTGGCTGCGGGTCCAGCCGTGAGCACGCCCCCTGGGCCCTCCTCGACTTCGGCCTGAGGACCGTCATCAGCACATCGTTCGGCGACATCTTTCGCCAGAACTCGCTCAAGAACGGCCTGCTGCCGGTGACCGTGGACGGCGAGACGCATCGCCGTCTCCTGGCTCTCGCGGCGAGCAGCCCCGAAGCGCAGCTCAGCATCGACCTGGCCAGCCAGACGCTGACCTTGCCGGATGGGCAGGCCGTCACGTTTCGCGATCGACCCATTCACCAAGGATTGTCTGCTCGAAGGCGTCGAACGAGCTGAGCTACCTTGCACGGCTGGCTCCCCGCATTGCAGGGTACGAACAGGCACATCCCGCCCGCGTCTCGACGCTCCATTCTGTTCAGGGCAGGCTTTCACCGGCCGGCCTGGCCGGGTCTCAGGAAGACGCGCCGCCGCGCTCAGATGCTCCCCAAGAGGACCACGCGCGGCCGAGGTCGTGACGCCAGCTGAAGAGGAACTCCACGGATGATTGGAAGCCTTAGGTCGAACTCGGGCACAGAGGGCCCCCGCATCTACGACACGACGTTGCGCGATGGCACCCAACGTGCGGGTATCTCGCTGTCGCTCGATGATAAGCTCAAGATCGCCCACAAACTCGACGATTTCGGCATCCACTACATCGAGGGCGGCTGGCCGGGCTCGAACCCGAAAGATGTCGAGTTCTTCAGGCGCATCCACGGGCAGAGCTTACAGAACGCCAGGCTCGCCGCCTTCGGCAGCACGCGCAAGAAAGGCGTGCGCGTCGAGGGGGATGCCAACCTGCAAGCAATCCTGGCTGCCGATACGCCGGTGGTGACGTTGGTGGGAAAAAGCTCGGTAACGCAGGTACGATCGGTGCTGCAGGTGCGAGCCTGAAGAGAACCTGGCTATGATCGGCGAGAGCATCGCGTACGCCAGGTCGCCGCGGGCGTGAGGTCATCTACGATGCCGAGCACTTCTTCGACGGTTACTGCGCCGATCGTGGCTACGCTCTGGCGACGCTTGAGGCGGCAGCGGCCGGGGGCGCAGACGTGCTGGTGCTGTGCGACACGAACGGGGGCATGCTGCCCTGGCAAGTCGAGGAGATCGTGCGCAGCGTGGCAGGCGAGATCGAGACCCCTTTGGGCATCCACGCGCACGACGATGGGGGCTGCGGCGTGGCCAACACGCTGGCGGCGGTGCGGGCCGGCGCCCTGCATATCCAGGGCACGATCAACGGCTATGGCGAGCGCGTGGGCAATGCCAACCTCTGCACGATCATCCCCGACCTGCAGCTGAAGATGGCCCTGCCCTGCCTTGCACCCGGCGCGCTGGCCAGGCTCACCGAAGTGGCGCGCTATGTGGCCGAGGTTGCCAATCTGGCACCCGACGACCACCAACCATACGTCGGCGCCAGTGCCTTCGCCCACAAGGGCGGGCTGCATGTGGCGGCCACCCTCAAGGACGAAGGCAGCTACCAGCACATCGATCCCGGCCTGGTCGGCAATCAGCGGCAGACGCTGATCTCAGAGCTGTCGGGGCGCGGCAGCATCGATGAGAGAGCCCATCAGCTGGGACTGGAACTCGGTGTTGGGACGCAAAGCCAGGATGTGCTGGAGCAGATCAAGAAGCTGGAGGCGCAGGGCTTCACGTTCGAAGGCGCCGAGGCTTCCGTCGAGCTGATGCTGCGCCGGGCGCACCCGGGCTATGTGCCGCCTTTCGAGTTGATCGACTTCCTGGTGCTGGTTGACCGGCGACGCGGCAGGGGCACTGTGGCCGAGGCCACGGTCAAGGTACGCGTTGGCCCGAAGATCATGCACACGGTGGCCGAGGGCAACGGGCCGGTGAACGCTCTGGACTCGGCTTTGCGCAGCGCTTTGCTGGGCATCTACCCTCAGCTGGCGAACGTCAAGCTGGTCGACTACAAGGTGCGTATCTTGAACAGCGACACGGCCACTGCGGCCACCACGCGGGTGCTCATCGACACACGTTCGGGCAACCGGGTGTGGAGCACGGTGGGGGCCCACACCAATATCATCGAGGCGAGCTGGCGTGCGCTGGCCGACAGCATGGAATACACGCTGGTCGCGGTGCCGGCGTAACCAGGAGGCAGGAGAGATGCAGGCCAAGATCGTGACACTGCCAGGGGATGGCATCGGGCCTGAGGTGGTCGCCGAGGCGCGCAAGGTGCTCGCCGCGGTGGCCCGCCGCTACGGTCACGAATTCACGTTTGACGAGGCCTTGATCGGGGGCATCGCCATCGACGAGACGGGCAACCCGCTGCCCGAGGCGACCGTGGCCGCCTGCCGTGCCAGCGCGGCGGTGCTGCTGGGCGCGGTCGGCGGCCCGAAGTGGAGCGACCCGGGCGCGGCAGTGCGGCCGGAGCAGGGTCTGCTCGGGTTGCGCAAAGCCCTGGAGCTGTTCGCCAACCTCCGTCCGGTGAAGGTAGTGCCGGCCCTGGCCGGTGCCAGCCCGCTCCGTCCGGACCTAGTGCAGGGGGTTGACCTTCTGGTCGTGCGCGAGCTCACCGGCGGGCTGTATTTCGGGCGGCCTCAAGGTGTGGAGCAAACCCCCGCCGGCCAGGTTGCGGTGGATACCCTGCGTTACTCGGAGGCAGAGATCGAACGCCTGCTGCGCGTGGCTTTCGAGCTGGCGCGCGGCCGGCGCAAGCGGCTGGCCTCCGTTGACAAGGCTAACGTGCTGGCCTCGTCGCGCCTGTGGCGGACCGTGGCACATCGCCTGGCCCGCGACTACCCCGACGTGACGTGTGAAGACATCCTCGTGGATGCGTGCGCCATGTACCTGGTGCGCAGCCCTGCCAACTTCGACGTGATCGCGACGGAGAACATGTTCGGCGACATCCTGTCGGACGAGGCGGCCATGCTCACCGGCTCGCTGGGCATGATGCCGTCGGCCTCGTTGGGCGAAGGGACGCGCGGCGTTTACGAGCCGGCTCACGGGAGCGCGCCCGACATCGCCGGGCGCGGCATCGCCAACCCACTGGCCACCATCCTCGCGCCGCGCTGCTGCTGCGCCACAGCCTGGGTTTGGGCACGGAAGCAGAGGCCGTGGAAGGGGCCGTGGACAGCGTCCTGGCCGACGGGTGCCGCACGCCCGACCTGGCGCTTCCCGGCGAGGCGACGATCTCGACGCGGGAGATGGGCGACCGCGTGGCGTCGCGGGTTGCCAGCGAACATACAGTGGAGGAACAGCATGCGCAGTGACATGATCAAACGTGGCTTCGAGCGGGCGCCACATCGCAGCCTGCTCAAGGCCACGGGGCTCACCGACGAGGACATGGGCAAGCCCTTCATCGCGATCGCCAACAGCTACACCGACATCATCCCCGGCCACGTGCACCTGAACGCGTTCGGTGAGATCGTGCGCCAGGCGGTGCGGGCGGCCGGCGGCGTGCCGTTCATGTTCAACACGATCGGCGTCGATGACGGCATCGCCATGGGCCATGTGGGCATGAACTACAGCCTCCCCAGCCGGGAGCTGATCGCCGACTGCGTCGAGACGATGGTCAGGGCGCACTGGTTCGACGGGATGATCTGCATCCCCAACTGCGATAAGATCGGGCCGGGCATGCTGATGGCCGCCGTGCGCTGCAACATCCCGACGGTCTTCGTGAGCGGCGGGCCGATGGCCGCCGGCCGCACGCCGGCCGGGCAGTCGATCGACCTGATCAGCGTCTACGAGGGGGTCGGCGCCTATCAGGCCGGCAAGATCACCGCCGAACAGCTGGCGGAGCTGGAGAATTATGCCTGCCCGGGCTGCGGCTCGTGCTCCGGGCTGTTCACGGCCAACAGCATCAACTGCCTGTGCGAGGCACTCGGCATCGCCCTGCCCGGCAACGGCACCATCCTGGCCACCGACCCGCGCCGCGCCGAGTTAGCCCAGGCGGCCGGACGGCAGATCATGGAACTGGTGCGCCGCGACCTGCGCCCCCGGGACATCATCAACCCGGAATCGATCGACAACGCTTTCGCCCTCGACATGGCCATGGGCGGCTCGACCAACACCGTGCTCCACACCCTCGCGCTGGCGCAGGAGGCCGGCATCGACTACCCCCTGGTGCGGCTCAACGAGCTCAACGCCCGCGTGCCCAACCTCTGCCGGGTCAGCCCCTCGTCACCGTATCACATCCAGGATGTGGACGCCGCGGGCGGGATCAGCGCCATCCTCAACCGGCTGAGCGAGATCCCCGGCCTGCTGCACCTGGATCGCCCGACGGTCACAGGGCGCACTTTGGGCGAGAACATCGCCGGCTGCGCCAGCCGCGATGATGACTGCATCCGCCCGCTCTCACGCCCCTATAGCGACACGGGAGGGCTGGCGATCTTGTTCGGCAACCTGGCGCCGGAGGGCGCGGTGGTCAAGACGGCCGGCGTGCTGCCGGAGATGCTCCGGCACACCGGCCCGGCGCGCGTCTACGAAGGCCACGACCCGGCGAACGCCGGCATCCTGAGCGGGCAAGTGCTGCCAGGCGATGTCGTGGTCATCCGCAACGAGGGCCCCAAGGGCGGGCCGGGCATGATGGAGATGCTGGCCCCCACCAGCAACCTGATGGGCATGGGGCTGGGCGCCTGCGTTGCGGTCGTGACCGATGGGCGTTTCTCAGGCGGAACGCGCGGGGCCTGCATCGGGCATGTCAGCCCCGAGGCGGCCGAAGGCGGGCCCCTCGCGCTGGTGCGGGACGGCGACGTGATCGCCATCGATATCCCGGCCGGCATGCTGGAGGTAAAGGTCAGCCCGGAGGAACTGGCGGCGAGGCGGGCGGCCTGGCAGCCCGCCCCGAAAGACCATCTCACAGGCTGGCTGGCACGCTACGCGCGGTTGGCTACCAGCGCCAGCAAGGGCGCAGTGCTGGCCTGACGCCAGGGGAACCGCCCTCCCTGCCTGCACGCGAGTTCACGGAAGTTTCGAGCCTTTCCTCTGATGCCTGCCGGCTGCCAGTCTACTTGGGGGCCGCGGCGAGTACCTGGCCGCGCGCGTGCCTTTGGGGGTTCTCAGGGGGCAAAGCCCCCGAGCCAGGGGTGTGGGGGCCAGGCAGCCCCCGCGAAAATAGAGGCGTGAAGGCCGGCCGCGGGCCGAGTTGGATGGGCCCCACTAAGAACGTCACGCGAGGGGAGCCCAGCGCCGGCGCAGGCAAGACCTGGACAGGCTTGCGGCCTGCGCCTGGCCACCGCTATGACCGTGGCCGCGGCGTGTTACAGGGCGCTGTGGGCCAACCTGCGCCCGGCCCACAGCGCCAGCAAGGCGCACAATGTGGCCGAGAACAGCTGCAGGTCGCCGACGCGGAGGAAATTGAGGCGCAAGAAGATGCCGGCCGCCTGTCCGAAGGCAAAGCCCAACGTGCCGGCCAACAGATCCCAACGAAGCTGGCGGAAGCTGCCGCCGCGCCACCCATAGAAGATGGCACTGTAGACGACGGCCAGGACCACGCCGAGCCACAGGTCAGGCGCCAACAGCAAGTCGAGAAGAGCATCATTCGTCATATGCGGTGCCCCTTTCGATCAAGCCTCCGCCCAGGCAACGGTCGCCGTCGTAGAAGACGACAGCCTGGCCGGGCGTGATGTCACGCAGGGCCCTGGCCAACCGCACGCCGGCCCGCCCATCAGGCCAGGGCGTCACGGCAGCCTGGACGGGGATCGCGTGATACCGGATCTGGGCCTGCACCTCGAGCGTTCCGGCCGGCGACCGGCCGGCCAGCCAGCGTACGCCGGCGGCGATGAGGGTGTCTGATCCCAACTCTTCCGACGGGCCCACGATCACGGCATTGCGCTCGCGGTCCAGCGCCAGCACGTAGAGGGGGCGCCCGGCGGCGAGGCCCAACCCGCTGCGCTGGCCGATAGTGTAGTTGACCAGCCCCTGATGCCGGCCCAGCTCACGCCCCTGCCGGTTGACGATGGGGCCAGGGCAGGCAGCATCGGGGGCCCAGCTGCGTAGGAAACGGCGATAATCGCCGTCGGCCAGAAAGCACAGGTCCTGGCTCTCGGCGCGAGAGGCCGTGGGCAACCCACGCTCGCCTGCCAAGGCCCGAACCTGCGGCTTGGTGTACCGCCCCACCGGGAAAAGGGCCCTCCCCAGCTCGCCCTGGCCCAGGACATGCAACACGTAAGACTGGTCTTTGGCGCGGTCCGCTGCCTCGCCAAAGCTGATAGCTGCCGTCTTCGTCGCGCTTCACCTGCGCATAGTGTCCCGTGGCCAGGAAGGACGCGCCCAACGAGCGGGCATAGTCGAGCAGGTGGCCAAAGCGGATCTCCCGGTTGCAGGCCAGGAACGGGTTGGGCGTGCGCGCTGGCCGCATACTCCCGGATGAAGAAATCCACCACCTGGGCCTTGAAAGGCCTTTCGACGTTCAATACATAAAACGGGATGCCGAGCTGCGTAGCCACGGCGCGAGCATCGTAGACCGCTTCGAGCGAGCAGCACTTGTTGCCGGGCGCGGCCTCGGCCTGGGCCGGCTCGGCCCACAGCCTCAGCATCACGCCGACGACTTCATAGCCCTGCTCGACGAGCAAAGCTGCCGCGACGGAACTGTCCACGCCGCCGCTCATGGCAACGACGACCCGCCTCGAGCTATGGGCGGCCGCCCAGGGCGCGCTCATGGGATCATCCGTTCATCGCCCGCGCACTCGACGATCGGCGGCAGGCGGTCGATGACGAATTCCACGTCGGCCTGCGTATTTTGGCGGCCCAGCGTGAGGCGCAGGCTACCCAGCGCATCCTGGTAGCCGTATTTGAGCGCGGTCAGCACGTGGCTGGGCTCCGCCGCGCCGCTGGCACAGGCCGACCCGGACGACGCGGCGACCCCGGCCAGGTCGAGCGCGATCAGCATCTGGTCCGCTTCCACGCCGCGTATGACGAGGCTGGCGTGCCCGGGAAGGCGGCGCTCCGGATGCCCGCTCAGGCTGCTGCCGGGGATGCGCGCCAGGAGGCCGCTCACGAGACAATCGCGCAGCGCGGCCGGGCGCGCGTCTCGGCCTCGCGCTCCTCCTGCACCAGTTCCAGCGCCCGCACCAGCCCCACGATATAGGGGATGTTCTCCGTGCCCGAACGCCTGCCACGCTCCTGGCCTCCGCCGGTCTGGAGCGGCCAGAGCCCTACCCCACGGCGCACGTAGAGCACCCCAACGCCCTTCGGGCCGTAGAATTTGTGCGCCGAGAGCGCCATCAGGTTGACGTTGAGGGCGGACACATCGAGAGACAGGTAGCCGCCGGCCTGAACCGCGTCGGTGTGCAACGGGATGCCGTGACGACGGGCGATGGCGCCGATCTCGGCGATGGGCTCGACCGTTCCCACCTCATTATTGGCATACATCACGCTGATCAGCGCCGTATCGGGGCGAATGGCCGCCTCGACCGCCGCGGGGTCCACCAGGCCCTGCTCGTCGACCGGCACATACGTGGCCTCGAAGTCGAAGTGCTCGACCAGTTGCGCCACCGTGTGCGTGATGGCGTGGTGCTCGATGGGTGTGGTGACGATGTGGCGCCGGCCTTGCGCCGCCTGGGCCAGGCCCACGCCGCGGAAGGCCAGGTTGTCACCCTCGGTCCCGCAGCTCGTGAACACAATCTCGGCCGGCTGGCAATTGAGGATGCGGCAGCCGCGCCCGCGCATCTTCCAGTGCCGCGTTGGCGCGCCTGCCAGGGCCATGGATGCTCGAAGGGTTGCCGTAGATCTCGCTCCAGAAGGGCTGCATCGCGTCCACAACGCGGGGATTTACCGGCGTAGTTGCCGAATGGTCCATGTAAATCATAATAGAAGAATTGTATCGTATAAGGCGGGCCGGCGCAAGGGGTTTTTGCGGCCAGGCCGTGATGGAATTCGGCGCGCCTGAGGGCCGGGCGGCAGCTCGTCCCCTTGTGCTTCGCGAGTGAAAAAATGCATCAGCTATTTGCCAACCGGCTCCGGTTGCAGTAAGATCCGGGGGACCCCTAGAAGGGGTCATCGCGTCATTAATGGGGTTGCAGTAAGGTCGATGAAACCCCCAAGGGGGGCATCGCATTGTCGAAGGAGAGGAACCAGCCAACATGCTCGAAACATTTGCTGCGGCGGACCCCAAGGCCGCGACTCCGGCCCGCGACGGTGTGCTTGACATGTTCACGCAGCCGAACGGCGTAGCCGTAGTGGGCGCATCCGCCAGCCCCGACAAGCTTGGGTACGCGGTGTTGCACAATGTCATGCAGTACGGCTACCTGGGGCCGATCTATCTATCAATCCCAAGGCCATGGAAATCCTGGGCCTGCCGGCCTACGCGTCGGTGAAGGACATCCCCGGGCCTTGCGACCTGGCCGTGATCCTGGTGCCGGCCAAGGCCGTGCCAGCCGTGCTCGAGGAATGTGGCGAGAGAGGGATCAAGGGCGCGGTGATCATCTCGGCCGGCTTCCGCGAGACCGGGCGCGAAGGCAAGGCGCTGGAACAACAGCTGATCGACACGGCACACCGCTACAACATGCGCCTGGTCGGCCCCAACGTGCTGGGCATCATCGACACCGTCGTGCCGCTCAATGCCTCCTTCGCGGCCGGCATGCCGCGCCGCGGGCGCATCGCCTTCATGTCGCAGTCCGGCGCGGCTTTGCACCGCCGTGCTCGACATGGCGCTGGGCCAGGGCACCGGCTTCTCGCGCTTCTACAGCATCGGCAACAAGGCCGACCTGAACGAAATCGACTTCCTGAAGGCCTGGGCCACCGACCCGGAAACGAACGTCATCGTTGGCTATCTGGAAGGGATCTCCAACGGGCCTGAATTCATGCGCGTGGCCCGCAAGGTCACCCGCCAGAAGCCCATCGTGGCCATCAAGTCTGGCACGACCAGCGCCGGCTCGCGGGCCGTATCCTCGCACACCGGCACCCTGGCCGGCTCGGAGCGAGCGTACGACGCGGCTTTCAAACAGGTGGGCATCATCCGGGCCGGCTCGGTGCAGGATTTCTTCGACATCGCCCAGGCATTTGCCCGGCAACCGCTGCCGGCGAGCGATGCTGTGGCTGTGATCACCAACGCGGGCGGGCCTGGCATCATGGCCAGCGATGCCATCGAACGCGTCGGGATGCGCCTGGCCTCGCTGACGCCGGAAACACAACAGAAGCTGCGCGCCAGCCTGCCGGCTGCGGCCAGCGCAGCCAACCCGATCGACGTGCTCGGCGACGCCGGCGCGGATCGCTACGCCCTGGCGATCCAGATGGCCTTGGCCGATCCCAACGTCGGGCAGTTGTTGGTCGTGCTGACGCCGCAGACGTCCACGCAGATCCCGGAGACCGCCAGCCGCGCTGGGCGAGTTGGCCAAGGGCCAGGGCAAACCGGTTTTCGCGGCCTTCATGGGCGATGTGGCCGTGGAGCCCGGCGTGCAAGTCCTCAACCAGCACAGCGTGCCCAACTACCAGGTGCCGGAAAGGGCTGTAGCGGCCATGAGCGCGCTGTGGCAGCATCACCAGTGGCTGAACACGCCGGAGCTAGACGTGGAGCGCATCGAGGCGAACCGGGACAAAGTGGCGGCCGTGCTGCAACGTGTGCGGGCGGAAGGCCGGGCCACCATCGGCGATGCAGAAGCGCGCGAGATCCTCGAAGCCTACGGCATACCGCTGCCGAAATCCGTGGTGGCTGCCACGCCGGAGGAAGCCGTTACGGCAGCCGAGTCGATCGGTTATCCGGTTGTGATGAAGATCGCCTCGCCCGACATCCTGCACAAGACCGATATTGGCGCTGTCAAGCTCAACATCAACTCGGCCGGCGAAGTGCGCGACGCTTTTGACCTGCTCGTCTATCGCAGCAAGCGCTTCATGCCCGACGCCACCATCTGGGGTTGCCAGATCCAACAGATGGTCAAAGGTGGCCGCGAGGTGATCATCGGTATGAACCGCGATCCGCAGTTTGGCCCGTTGCTGATGTACGGCCTCGGCGGCATCTACGTGGAAGCGCTCAAAGATGTGACCTTCCGGGTAGCCCCGATTGACCGCCGGCAGGCCCGCGAGATGCTGCCGGAGATCCGTTCGTTCAACTTGCTGCGTGGGGTGCGCGGCGAAAAGCCGGCCGACCTGGAAGGTGTGGCCGATACCCTGGTCCGCATCTCACAACTGGTCACCGACTTCCCTGAGATCGTCGAGCTGGATATCAACCCGCTGATGGTATTCACAGCCGGCCAGGGCGTGCTGGGCATCGACGCCCGCCTGGCGCTACAAGCATAAGAGGGAGAACTCTGAAAATGGCAGCCAACTTGTATGTCACTTCTGCTGAGACCTACTCCGGCAAGTCGTCCGTTTGCGTCGGCTTGGGCATGCGCATGCGCCAGGACGGTCTGAAAGTCGGCTACATGAAGCCGGTCAACGTCGAGTGCCCGCTCTGCGAAGGGGTGGCCCAGGACGACGACGTCACTTTCGCCAAGCAGGTGTTCGAGATGGCCGAGCCGGCAGACCTGATCGGCCCGGTGGCCCTGACGCCGGCACGCCTCGAACAACAGTTGCGCGGGCCCGAAACGGATTACGATGCCAGGCTACAGAACGCCTTCGAGAAGCTTTCGGCCAACCGGGACGCCATGATCCTCGAAGGTGGGCGCAGCATCCGCGAGGGCTACCTGGTCAATCTACCGCCCCGGCAGCATGGCCGACCTTCTCCACGCACGGGTCATGCTCGTGCTGAAGTACGACGCGCCCCTCATGATCGACCGCGCGCTGTCGGCCCACAACTACTTCGCGGAGCAGCTCGTCGGTTGCTGCATCAACGAGACGCCGCGCCACCAGTTGGATTGGGTGCAAGATCGTGTGGCCCCCTACCTGAAGCGGCATGGCGTCGCCGTGCTGGGCACGCTGCGCAACGACCCGCTGCTGGCCGCCCCGAGCGTCGCCGAGCTCTCGGAAGGGCTGGGCGCCGAGAACCTGTGCTGCCCGGAAAGCATGAACGAGCTGGTCGAGAACATGCTGGTGGGGGCCATGAGCGTGGAAAGCGCGCTGAGTTACTTCCGCCGCCAGCCCAACAAGGTCGTCGTGACCGGCGGGGATCGGCGCCGATATCCAGCTGGCGGCCCTGGAGACCTCGACGCGTTGTTTGGTCCTGACCGGCAACCTTTATCCCAGCCCGGCCGTGCTGAACCGCGCCGAGGAATTGCACGTGCCGATCCTGCTGACCAACAAGGACACGTTCAGCACGACCAAGATTGTCGAAAGCTTCTCGGCCGGAGCCGCTTCCAACAGGCGCAGAAGGTGCAGCGGTTCACTTCCCTGCTCGAAGAGCACTTCGACTTCTCGGCCCTGTACACGGCGCTCAACCTCAAGAAGGCGTGAGGGGCAAGGCATAGCGCAGAAACAGGGAGCCCTCCCGCAGGGGGAGAATCTGCCCTGGTGTCACCGGTAGGGCTCCCTTTCTGCGCTATGCCTTGCCCCTCACGCCTTCTTGAGGTTGAGCGCCACGTACAGGGCCGAGAAGTCGAAGTGCTCTTCGAGCAGGGAAGTGAACCGCTGCACCTTCTGCGCCTGTTGGAAGCGGCTCCGGCCGAAGAAGCTTTCGACAATCTCGGTCGTGCTGAGCGTGTCCTTGTTGGTCAGCAGGATCGGCACGTGCAATTCCTCGGCGACGGTGTCGGCGCAGCCGGGCTGGATAAAGGTTGCCGAGTCAGGACCAGAACAACCTCGTCGAGGTCTCCAGGGCCGCCAGCTGGATATCGGCCGCGATGCCCGCCGGTCCACGACGACCTTGTTGTGCTGGCGGCGGAAGTAACTCGACACGCGCTTGGCCGCCATGGCCCCCGCCAGCATGCTCGACGAGCTCATTCATGTTTCCGGGCAGCACAGGTTCTCGGCGCCCAGTCCTCCGAGAGCTCGGCGACGTCGGGGGCGCGGTGTGCGGTCAGCGTGCCCACGCGGTGACGCCATGTCGCTGCAGGTAGGGACCGCACGATGTTGCCGCCAATCCAGACTGTTGGGCGTGGCGTCTCGTTGATGCAGCGACCGGAGTTGCTCCGCGAAGTAGTTGTCGGGCCGACGAGCGCGCGGTAGATCAAGAGTGGCGTGTCGAACTTCGGCCCGAGCATGACCCGTGCCTTGAGAAGGTCGGCCACACGCGGCGGCGAGGTTGACCAGGTAGACCTCGCGCATGCTGCGCCCACCTTCCAGGATCATGGCGTCCCGGTTAGGCGCGAAGAAGCTCTCGAAGGCGTTCTGTGGCCTGGCGGCGTGATGCAGTTTCGGGCCCCGCGCAACTGTTTTCCGAGGCCGCGCTCAGCGTTCAGACGGGCCGATCAGTGCTGCCGGCTAGGCCATCTCGAACACCTGCTTGCGCGAAAGTGACGTCGTCGTCCTGGGCACCCCTTCGCAGAGCGGGCCTCGACGTTGACCGCTTCATGTAGCCGACTTTCAGACCCGTCCTGGGCGGTGCGGTGCCCGATCCGACGCAAACGGACGACTTGCCGGAGTAGGTGCTCAGCAGAAGTGACGTACAAGTTGGCTGCCATCTTTCAGAGTTCTCCCTCTTATGCTTGTAGCGGCGGGCATCGATGCCCAGCACGCCCTGGCCGGCTGCGAACACCGTCAGCGGGTTGACATCCAGCTCGACGATCTCAGGGAAGTCGGTGACCAGTTGTGAGATGCGGACCAGGGTATCGGCCGCGCCTTCGAGGTCGGCGGCTTTTCGCCGCGCGCCCGGCGCCGGCGGGTTGAACGAACGGAAGCTGGGCAGCATCTCGCGGGCCCTCCGGCGGTGGAATCAGGGCTGCTCTCGGAAGGTCACATCTTTGAGCGCTTCACGTAGATGCCGCCCGGAGGCCAGGACGGGCCACTGGAACCCCGGATGATACCGATGATCACCCTTCGCGGCCACCTTTGACCATCTGTTTGAATATGGCAACCCCAGATGGTGGCTCGGGCATGAAGCGCTTGCTGCGAATAACGAGCAGGTCAAAAGCGTCGGGGGGTAGACGGCCGAGTTGATGTTGAGCTTGACGGGGCTGTCAGTCTTGTGCAGGATGTCGGGCGAGGCGATCTTCATCACAACCGGATAACCGATCGACTCGGCTGCCGTAACGGCTTCCTCCGGCGTGGCAGCCACCACGGATTTCGGCGACGGGTGTGCCGTAGGCTTCATTCTGTGCACACCTTCTGCATCGCCGATGGTGGCCCCGGCCTTCCGCCCGCACACGTTGCAGCACAGCCACCGCGGTTGCCCCGGTCCGCCTCGATGCGCTCCACGTCTAGCTCCGGCGTGTTCACCAGCTGGTGATGCTCCCACAGCGCGCTCATGGCCGCTACAGCCCTTTTCCGGCACCTGGTAGTTGGGCACGCTGTGCTGGTTGAGGACTTGCACGCCGGGCTCCACGGCCACATCGCCCATGAAGGCCGCGAAAACCGGTTTGCCCTGGCCCTTGGCCAACTCGCCCAGCGCGCTGGCGGTCTCCGGGATCTGCGTGGACGTCTGCGGCGTCAGCACGACCAACAACTGCCCGACGTTGGGATCGGCCAAGGCCATCTGGATCGCCAGGGCGTAGCGATCCGCGCCGGCGTCGCCGAGCACGTCGATCGGGTTGGCTGCGCTGGCCGCAGCCGGCAGGCTGGCGCGCAGCTTCTGTTGTGTTTCCGGCGTCAGCGAGGCCAGGCGCATCCCGACGCGTTCGATGGCATCGCTGGCCATGATGCCAGGCCCGCCCACGTTGGTGATCACAGCCACAGCATCGCTCGCCGGCAGCGGTTGCCGGGCAAATGCCTGGGCGATGTCGAAGAGATCCTGCACCAAGCCCGGCCCGGATGATGCCCACCTGTTTGAAAGCCGCGTCGTACGCTCGCTCCGAGCCGGCCAGGGTGCCGGTGTCGCGAGGATACGGCCCGCGAGCCGGCGCTGGTCGTGCCAGACTTGATGGCCACGATGGGCTTCTGGCGGGTGACCTTGCGGGCCACGCGCATGAATTCAGGCCCGTTGGAGATCCCTTCCAGATAGCCAACGATGACGTTCGTTTCCGGGTCGGTGGCCCAGGCCTTCAGGAAGTCGATTTCGTTCAGGTCGGCCTTGTTGCCGATGCTGTAGAAGCGCGAGAAGCCGGTGCCCTGGCCCAGCGCCATGTCGAGCACGGCGGTGCAAAGGCGCGCCGGACTGCGACATGAAGGCGATGCGCCCGCGCCAGTGCATGCCGGCCGCGAAGGAGGCATTGAGCGGCACGACGGGGTGCTCGATGCAGCGCCGAGCACGTTGGGGCCGACCAGGCGCATGTTCGGCAGCGGTGTGCCGTGTCGATCAGCTGTTGTTCCAGCGCCTTGCCTTCGCGCCCGGTCTCGCGGAAGCTGGCCGAGACGATCACCGCGCCCTTTCCATCCCTCTCTTGCCACATTCCTCGAGCACGGCTGGCACGGCCTTGGCCGGCACCAGGATCACGGCCAGGTCGCAAGGCCCGGGGATGTCCTTCACCGACGTGTAGGCCGGCAGGCCCAGGATTTCCATGGCCTTGGGATTGATAGGATAGATCGGCCCCAGGTAGCCGTACTGCATGACATTGTGCAACACCGTGTACCCTGAAGCTTGTCGGGGCTGGCGGATGCGCCCACGACGGCTACGCCGTTCGGCTGCGTGAACATGTCAAGCACACCGTCGCGGGCCGGAGTCGCGGCCTGGGGGTCCGCCGCAGCAAATGTTTCGAGCATGTTGGCTGGTTCCTCTCCTTCGACAGTGTGATGCCCCCCTTGGGGGTTTCATCGACCTTACTGCAACCCCATTAACAACCTATGACCCCTTCTAGGGGTCCCCCGCATCTTACTGCAACCGGAGCCGGTTGGCAAATAGCTGATGCATTTTTTCACTCGCGAAGCACAAGGGGACGAGTGCCGCCCGGCCCTCGATGCCTGCCGAATTCCATCACGGCCTGGCCGCAAAAACCCCTTGCGCCGGCCCGCCTTATACGATACAATTCTTCTATTATGATTTACATGGACCATTCGGCAACTACGCCCGTATATTCCCGTGCTGTGGGACGTGATGCAGCCCTTCTGGAGCGAGATCTACGGCAACCCTTCGAGCATCCATGGCCCTGGCAGGCGCGCCAAACGCGGCACGGGAAGATGCGCGGGCGCGGCTCGCCCGCATCCTCAATTGCCAGCCGGCCGAGATTGTGTTCACGAGCTGCGGGACCGAGGGTGACAACCTGGCCTTGCGCGGCGTGGGCCTGGCCCAGGCGGCGCAAGGCCGGCGCCACATCGTCACCACACCCATCGAGCACCACGCCATCACGCACACGGTGGCGCAACTGGTCGAGCACTTCGACTTCGAGGCCACGTATGTGCCGGTTGACGAGCAGGGCCTGGTGGACCCCGCGGCGGTTGAGGTGGCATTCGCCCCGATACGGCGCTGATCAGCGTGATGTATGCCAATAATGAGGTGGGAACGGTCGAGCCCATCGCCGAGATCGGCGCCATCGCCCGTCGTCACGGCATCCCGTTGCACACCGACGCGGTTCAGGCCGGCGGCTACCTGTCTCTCGATGTGTCCGCCCTAACGTCACCGGATGGCGCTCTCGGCGCACAAATTCTACGGCCCGAAGGGCGTTGGGGTGCTCTACGTGCGCCGTGGGGTAGGGCTCTGGCTGCTCCAGACCGGCGGAGGCCAGGAGCGTGGCAGGCGTTCGGGCACGGAGAACATCCCCGATATCGTGGGGCTGGTGCGGGCGCTGGAACTGGTGCAGGAGGAGCGCGAGGCCGAGAACGTTCGCCCGGCCGCGCCGCGCGATTGTCTCGTGAGCGGCCTCCTGGCGCGCATCCCCGGCAGCAGCCTGAGCGGGCATCCGGAGCGCCGCCTTCCCGGGCACGCCAGCCTCGTCATACGCGGCGTGGAAGGGGACCAGATGCTGATCGTGCTCGACCTGGCCGGGGTCGCCGCGTGCTGTCCGGGTCGGCCTGTGCCAGCGGCGCGGCGGAGCCCAGCCACGTGCTGACCGCGCTCAAATACGGCTACCAGGATGCGCTGGGTAGCCTGCGCCTCACGCTGGGCCGCCAAAATACGCAGGCCGACGTGGAATTCGTCATCGACCGCCTGCCGCCGATCGTCGAGCGCGGTGGGCGATGAACGGATGATCCCATGAGCGCGCCCTGGGCGGCCGCCCATAGCTCGAGGCGGGTCGTCGTTGCCATGAGCGGCGGCGTGGACAGTTCCGTCGCGGCAGCTTTGCTCGTCGAGCAGGGCTATGAAGTCGTCGGCGCGATGCGAGGCTGTGGGCCGAGCCGGCCCAGGCCGAGGCCGCGCCCGGCAACAAGTGCTGCTCGCTCGAAGCGGTCTACGATGCTCGCGCCGTGGCTACGCAGCTCGGCATCCCGTTTTATGTATTGAACGTCGAAAGGCCTTTCAAGGCCCAGGTGGTGGATTTCTTCATCCGGGAGTATGCGGCCGCGTGGGACGCCCAACCCGTGCCTGGCCTGCAACCGGGAGATCCGCTTTGGCCACCTGCTCGACTATGCCCGCTCGTTGGGCGCGGTCCTTCCTGGCCACGGGACACTATGCGCAGGTGAAGCGCGACGAAGACGGCAGCTATCAGCTTTGGCGAGGCGCGGACCGCGCCAAAGACCAGTCTTACGTGTTGCATGTCCTGGGCCAGGGCGAGCTGGGGAGGGCCCTTTTCCCGGTGGGGCGGTACACCAAGCCGCAGGTTCGGGCCTTGGCAGGCGAGCGTGGGTTGCCCACGGCCTCTCGCGCCGAGAGCCAGGACCTGTGCTTTCTGGCCGACGGCGATTATCGCCGTTTCCTACGCAGCTGGGCCCCCGACGCCGCCTGCCCTGGCCCCATCGTTACCGGCAGGGGCGTGAGCTGGGCCGGCATCAGGGGCTGGTCAACTACACTATCGGCCAGCGCAGCGGGTTGGGCCTCGCCGCCGGGCGCCCCCTCTACGTGCTGGCGCTGGACCGCGAGCGCAATGCCGTGATCGTGGGCCCGTCGGAAGAGTTGGGATCAGACACCCTCATCGCCGCCGGCGTACGCTGGCTGGCCGGCCGGTCGCCGGCCGGAACGCTTGAGGTGCAGGCCCAGATCCAGTATCACGTGATCCCCGTCCAGGCTGCCGTGACGCCCTGGCCTGATGGGCGGGCCGGCGTGCGGTTGGCCAGGGCCCTGCGTGACATCACGCCCGGCCAGGCTGTCGTCTTCTACGATGGCGACCGTTGCCTGGGCGGAGGCTTGATCGAAAGGGGCACCGCATATGACGAATGATGCTCTTCTCGACTTGCTGTTGGCGCCTGACCTGTGGCTCGGCGTGGTCCTGGCCGTCGTCTACAGTGCCATCTTCTATGGGTGGCGCGGCGGCAGCTTCCGCCAGCTTGGTTGGGATCTGTTGGCCGGCACGTTGGGCTTTGCCTTCGGACAGGCGGCCGGCATCTTCTTGCGCCTCAATTTCCTCCGCGTCGGCGACCTGCAGCTGTTCTCGGCCACATTGTGCGCCTTGCTGGCGCTGTGGGCCGGGCGCAGGTTGGCCCACAGCGCCCTGTAACACGCCGTGGCCGCGGTCATAGCGGTGGCCAGGCGCAGGCCGCAAGCCTGTCCAGGTCTTGCCTGCGCCGGCGCTGGGCTCCCCTCGTGTGATGTTCTTAGTGGGGCCCATCCAACTCGGCCCGCGGCCGGCCTTCACGCCTCTATTTTGTGGGGCCGCCTGGCCCCCACACCCCTGGCTCGGGGGCTTTGCCCCCTGAGAACCCCCAAAGGCACGTGTGTGGCCAGGTACTCGCCGCGGCCCCCAAGTAGACTGGCAGCCGGCAGGCATCAGAGGAAAGGCTCGAAACTTCCGTGAACTCGTGTGCAGGCAGGGAGGGCGGTTCCCCTGGCGTCAGGCCAGCACTGCGCCCTTGCTGGCGCTGGTAGCCAACCGCGTGTAGCGTGCCAGCCAGCCTGTGAGATGGTCTTTCGGGGCGGGCTGCCAGGCCGCCCGCCTCGCCGCCAGTTCCTCCGGGCTGACCTTTACCTCCAGCATGCCGGCCGGGATATCGATGGCGATCACGTCGCCGTCCCGCACCAGCGCGAAGGGGCCCGCCTTCGGCCGCCTCGGGGCTGACATGCCCGATGCAGGCCCCGCGTGTTCCGCCTAGAAACGCCCATCGGTCACGACCGCAACGCAGGCGCCCAGCCCCATGCCCATCAGGTTGCTGGTGGGGGCCAGCATCTCCATCATGCCCGGCCCGCCCTTGGGGCCCTCGTAGCGGATCACCACGACGTCCCCTGCCACCACTTCGCCGTGCAGGATGGCCGCCTGCGCCTCCTCCTCGCTCTCAAAGATGCGGCAGGGCCAGCGCCGGAGCATTCCGGTCCACGCCCGCGGTCTTGATGACCGCGCCCCTCGGGCGCCAGATTGCCGAAAAGACGGCCAGTCCTCCGGGCTTGAAAGGTTTTTCCACCGGGCGAATCAGTCGTCTTCGTGGCTTGGCGCAGCCGGCCACGTTCTCGCCCAGGGTCTTCCCGGTCACCGTGGGACGTTCAAATTAAGGGTTCCGGGCTTGCGCGCCAGTTCGCTTGAGGATGGCGCTGATGCCGCCGGCACGGTCCACGTCCTCCATATGAACGTCCATGCGGGGGGCGAAACCTTGCAAAGGCAGGGTACGGGGCGGAGATTTCGTTGATGCGCTCCAGGGGATATTCCAGGCCCGCCTCATGGCGATGGCCAGGGTGTGCAGAACGGTGTTGGTGGATCCGCCCATGGCCATGTCCAGGGCGAAGGCGTTGTCCAGGGATTCCAGGGTCACCATGTCCCGGGGCCGCACGTTCCCGGCGACCAGTGGCCATGATACGCTGGCTGGCCGGCCAGGGAGGGATTCGCGCGATCGGGTCGGTGGCAAGGATGGTGCCGTTGCCGGGCAGGGCCAGTCCCACGGCCTCCAAAAGGCAGTTCATGGAGTTGGCAGTGAACATGCCGGAGCAGGAGCCGCAGGCGGGGCAGGCCTTGTCCTCCAGTTCCTTCAATTGGGCCTCGGTCATCTGGCCGGACTGCACCTTTCCCACGCCCTCGAAAATGTGGATCAGGTCGAGTTTGGTGCCGGCAGTGCGGCCGGCCCGCCATCATGGGCCCGCCCGTGAGGAAGAGGGTCGGGAATGTTACCCTTAAACGCCCATGATCATGCCGGGCGTGATCTTGTCGCAGTTGGTGAGGCAAACCAGGCCGTCAAAGCAATGGGCCATGGCCATGGTCTCCATGGAGTCGGCAATGAGCTCGCGGCTGGCGAGGGAGTAGCGCATGCCCAGGTGGCCCATGGCGATGCCGTCGTCCACGCCGATGGTGTTGAACTCGAAGGGCACGCCGCCCGCCGCCCGGACCGCCTTGTTCACGATCTCACCGAACACGTTCAGGTGGACGTGGCCGGGGATGATGTCGGTGTAGCTGTTGGCGATCGCGATGAAGGGCTTGCCCATGTCCTCGTCGGTGAGCCCCGTGGCCTTGAGCAGGCTGCGATGTGGCGCCCGCTCGAAGCCACGTTTGATCATGTCACTGCGCATGCTGTTCCTCCACTGTATGTTCGCTGGCAACCCGCGACGCCACGCGGTCGCCCATCTCCCGCGTCGAGATCGTCGCCTCGCCGGGAAGCGCCAGGTCGGGCGTGCGGCACCCGTCGGCCAGGACGCTGTCCACGGCCCCTTCCACGGCCTCTGCTTCCGTGCCCAAACCCAGGCTGTGGCGCAGCAGCAGCGCGGCGCTGAGGATGGTGGCCAGTGGGTTGGCGATGCCGCGCCCGGCGATGTCGGGCGCGCTCCCGTGAGCCGGCTCGTAAACGCCGCGCGTCCTTCGCCCAACGAGGCCGACGGCATCATGCCCAGCGAGCCGGTCAGCATGGCCGCCTCGTCCGACAGGATGTCGCCGAACATGTTCTCCGTCGCGATCACGTCGAAGTTGGCAGGGCTGCGCACCAGGTACATGGCGCACGCATCCACGAGGATGTCTTCACACGTCACGTCGGGGTAGTCGTGGGCCAGGCGATGTGCCACGGTCCGCCACAGGCGCGACGAGGCCAGCACGTTAGCCTTGTCAACGGAGGCCAGCCGCTTGCGCCGGCCGCGCGCCAGCTCGAAAGCCACGCGAGCAGGCGTTCGATCTCTGCCTCCGAGTAACGCAGGGTATCCACCGCAACCTGGCCGGCGGGGGTTTGCTCCACACCTTGAGGCCGCCCTAAAGACAGCCCGCCGGTGAGCTCGCGGACGACCAGAAGGTCAACCCCCTGCACTAGGTCCGGACGGAGCGGGCTGGCACCGGCCAGGGCCGGCACTACCTTCACCGGACGGAGGTTGGCGAACAGCTCCAGGGCTTTGCGCAACCCGAGCAGACCCTGCTCCGGCCGCACTGCCGCGCCCGGGTCGCTCCACTTCGGGCCGCCGACCGCGCCCAGCAGCACCGCCGCGCTGGCACGGCAGGCGGCCACGGTCGCCTCGGGCAGCGGGTTGCCCGTCTCGTCGATGGCGATGCCCCCGATCAAGGCCTCGTCAAACGTGAATTCGTGACCGTAGCGGCGGGCCACCGCGGCGAGCACCTTGCGGCCTCGGCGACCACCTCAGGCCCGATGCCATCCCCTGGCAGTGTCACGATCTTGGCCTGCATCTCTCCTGCCTCCTGGTTACGCCGGCACCGCGACCAGCGCGTATTCCATGCTGTCGGCCAGCGCACGCCAGCTCGCCTCGATGATATTGGTGTGGGCCCCCACCGTGCTCCACACCCGGTTGCCCGAACGCGTGTCGATGAGCACCCGTGTGGTGGCCGCAGTGGCCGTGTCGCTGTTCAAGATACGCACCTTGTAGTCGACCAGCTTGACGTTCGCCAGCTGAGGGTAGATGCCCAGCAAAGCGCTGCGCAAAGCCGAGTCCAGAGCGTTCACCGGCCCGTTGCCCTCGGCCACCGTGTGCATGATCTTCGGGCCAACGCGTACCTTGACCGTGGCCTCGGCCACAGTGCCCCTGCCGCGTCGCCGGTCAACCAGCACCAGGAAGTCGATCAACTCGAAAGGCGGCACATAGCCCGGGTGCGCCCGGCGCAGCATCAGCTCGACGGAAGCCTCGGCGCCTTCGAACGTGAAGCCCTGCGCCTCCAGCTTCTTGATCTGCTCCAGCACATCCTGGCTTTGCGTCCCAACACCGAGTTCCAGTCCCAGCTGATGGGCTCTCTCATCGATGCTGCCGCGCCCCGACAGCTCTGAGATCAGCGTCTGCCGCTGATTGCCGACCAGGCCGGGATCGATGTGCTGGTAGCTGCCTTCGTCCTTGAGGGTGGCCGCCACATGCAGCCCGCCCTTGTGGGCGAAGGCACTGGCGCCGACGTATGGTTGGTGGTCGTCGGGTGCCAGATTGGCAACCTCGGCCACATAGCGCGCCACTTCGGTGAGCCTGGCCAGCGCGCCGGGTGCAAGGCAGGGCAGGGCCATCTTCAGCTGCAGGTCGGGGATGATCGTGCAGAGGTTGGCATTGCCCACGCGCTCGCCATAGCCGTTGATCGTGCCCTGGATATGCAGGGCGCCGGCCCGCACCGCCGCCAGCGTGTTGGCCACGCCGCAGCCCCCATCGTCGTGCACGTGGATGCCCAAAGGGGTCTCGATCTCGCCTGCCACGCTGCGCACGATCTCCTCGACTTGCCAGGGCAGCATGCCCCCGTTCGTGTCGCACAGCACCAGCACGTCTGCGCCCCCGGCCGCTGCCGCCTCAAGCGTCGCCAGAGCGTAGCCACGATCGGCGCAGTAACCGTCGAAGAAGTGCTCGGCATCGTAGATGACCTCACGCCCGCGCGACCTGGCGTACGCGATGCTCTCGCCGATCATAGCCAGGTTCTCTTCAGGCTCGCACTGCAGCACCGATCGTACCTGCGTTACCGAGCTTTTTCCCACCAACGTCACCACCGGCGTATCGGCAGCCAGGATTGCTTGCAGGTTGGCATCCCCCTCGACGCGCACGCCTTTCTTCCGCGTGCTGCCGAAGGCGGCGAGCCTGGCGTTCTGTAAGCTCTGCCCGTGGATGCGCCTGAAGAACTCGACATCTTTCGGGTTCGAGCCCGGCCAGCCGCCCTCGATGTAGTGGATGCCGAAATCGTCGAGTTTGTGGGCGATCTTGAGCTTATCATCGAGCGACAGCGAGATACCCGCACGTTGGGTGCCATCGCGCAACGTCGTGTCGTAGATGCGGGGGCCCTCTGTGCCCGAGTTGGACCTAAGGCTTCCAATCATCCGTGGAGTTCCTCTTCAGCTGGCGTCACGACCTCGGCCGCGCGTGGTCCTCTTGGGGAGCATCTGAGCGCGGCGGCGCGTCTTCCTGAGACCCGGCCAGGCCGGCCGGTGAAAGCCTGCCCTGAACAGAATGGAGCGTCAGACGCGGGCGGGATGTGCCTGTTCGTACCCTGCAATGCGGGGAGCCAGCCGTGCAAGGTAGCTCAGCTCGTCAACGCCTTCGAGCAGACAATCCTTGGTGAATGGGTCGATCGCAAACGTGACGGCCTGCCCATCCGGCAAGGTCAGCGTCTGGCTGGCCAGGTCGATGCTGAGCTGCGCTTCGGGGCTGCTCGCCGCGAGAGCCAGGAGACGGCGATGCGTCTCGCCGTCCACGGTCACCGGCAGCAGGCCGTTCTTGAGCGAGTTCTGGCGAAAGATGTCGCCGAACGATGTGCTGATGACGGTCCTCAGGCCGAAGTCGAGGAGGGCCCAGGGGGCGTGCTCACGGCTGGACCCGCAGCCAAAGTTGTCGCCGGCCAGCAGGATCTGGGCTCCTGCCGCGTCGGGGCGGTTGAGGGGAATTCCGGGCGCGGCGTGCCGTCTTCGGCATAGCGCCACGCGAAGAACAGCGCCCGCCCCAGCCCGACCTTGTCCGTGGTCTTCAGAAAGCGCGCCGGGATGATCTGGTCCGTATCGATGTTGTTGTTGGGCAAGACCACGAACCCGCTGCTGAACTGCATGAATGGTTGCATACACTGAACCTTAAGCGGTACCGACGAAATCCCCGCCAGGGGGGCGTGGCAAGCGTCAAAGAAGCGTGCGTGGATCGGTGACGACCCCCTTGACCGCCGCCGCCGCCGCCGTGAGCGGGCTGGCCAGGAACGTCCGGCCCCCCGGCCCCTGCCGGCCTTCGAAATTGCGGTTGCTTGTGCTTACGCCGTACTGGCCTGGCTCCAGCTGGTCGCCGTTCATCGCGATACAGACATGCTGCAGCCGGCCTCGCGCGGACTCGGCGCCGGCCTCCAGGAAGATGCGAGCCAGGCCCTCGGCCTCGGCTGCCCGCTTGACCGCCTGTGAGCCCGGCACCACCAGGGCCCGCACGCCCGGCGCGACTCGCCGCCCGGCCATGATTTGGGCGGCCTGCCGCAAGTTGACGAGGCGCCCGTTGGTGCAGCTGCCGATGAACACGACGTCCACGGGATGGTTCAGCACGGGCTGGCCCGGTTGCAGGGCCATATAGGCCAGCGCCCTCCGGGCGGCCTGCCTCTGGCCGCCGTCAGGCAGGGTATCGGG
>CAWEHT010000079.1:0-10870 GCA_963808455.1 uncultured Chloroflexia bacterium
GTTACCTTGCCCCTGGCCACTGCCTTCGTGTTGATACCCGCTGCCACATGCCTTCGTCCGGCAGCGCGGCCATGGCCGACCCCACCCAGCCGAGCGCCAGGTAGGCCGGGATCTCCATGCCCTCCGGGGCCGGCATCAGCCGGGCGTACTGCCCGTAACTCCCAACTGTCCCGCCTGGATTCTTGTGACGACGCCCCAGACCCGGCGGTTGAAAGCGGCTGGATCGGCGGGATGTGAAAGGGCCCATCTGCTGGCGCCTGAGCGTCCCTTGGCTATTGTGGCACCTGGCCGGCGATGCCGAAGATGTTGCCCTCCGGATCGTAAAACCTGCCCAGCGCGAACTGTCCCGGGACCACCTGCACTTCCTCGCAGCGCACCCCGTGTGCGCGAATATCCTCCGTGGTCTTGAAGGCGTCGGCCACGTAGAAGGTGGCCGTGGGTGCCGCATCGGTGTGGGGGATCGGTTCGGGTTCTTGCCAGCGGTTGATGCCGATGGCAACCCTCTTCCGGGCCGAACTCGGCCCAGCCCGTTCGTCGCTGGCCCAGACGACCGGCAGCCCGATTGTTGGTCCAGAATTGCTTGGTCTGTTCCCAGTCGGCGACGTTGTACCTGATCGAGCCGATTTGCTCGACGATGGCCATGAACAGCCTCCTGATGGTGCGCCTGGGCATTAGAACATGTGTACGCCATGCTAGCCGCTTGGCCGCGCCCGCACGGTAACCGCCATTACAATCTGTGGGGGGGCCTGTGCGCCGGCCCGCTCCGGCGCGCAGGCTGGTCTCGCCCTACGAGTTCGTGAAAGCGGTGATGCTACGAATCCGGCGCAGTGATCCTTGGGTTCTGCGGGAACAGGGCGCCCTGCAAGATCGGCGTCAGGTAGAGCATCTGGGCCAGCGTCGGATAGACCCCGCGATATCCGCCCGTCCGTCGCCGGCTTTCCCTGGCATGTTCTTCCGACCGGAAGAAGACGCTTTTCCTTCAGAAGGCGTCGACGATGCTCCGGTCCCCGCAGCCGTTTGAAGTTCGACCAACGGCAAGAATAGCAGGGGCTTCGCCCCTGGCGTCAGCACGCGGCCTTGCATGTCGCTGCTCACTTCCAGCCCGAGAGGCTCTCCGCAATGCGCGTAGAGGGTCTCGATCCCCACGTGAAGCGGTTCCCTGCGTAATTGCCCTTGCACGAAGGGCGTCGCGATGGCGTCCACTGCTCAGGCCGTGTTGACGCGCTCCCCGGCGCTGAAGGCCAGTTGGTGCGGTGTCTGCGCGGCGGTCACCGGATAGGCCCAGGCCACCGCGCCGGCCGCATCCCGGTATAGGAAGGTCAGGTGCCGCTCCAGTTCGTCCAGGACCTCGACCACGCGCCTCACAGGCATGCCCAGCCGCTCGCCGATGGCATCTGGGGGCAGGGCGCGGCCGGCGCGCGGCAGCTCCACGACCACGAAGTCGCGCACTTTGTGGTGGTCGGGCGTCATGAAGGCCAGCGCCCGCTGCGTGGCCGTCGCCTGCCTGGCGATGGCCTGACGCCAGACCCGGCCCGGCACGGGCAGCATCCATTTGCCAACGCCCAGAATCAGCCTGTCACGCATGGTCCATTCCCCCCCTTCGTCCCTATGGCGTACGCCCACGCCCCGGTGAGGATGCCTTCTGCGGCCACCATCGCGACCCGGCGCCGCGGGGCAGGGCTTCAAGGTTCCCTGGGCGCCCCGGGTGCTTCCGTGTCCGAGGGCCGCGATCAAGGTCCCGGCCAGCCCGGCCGGCTCATCTTGCAGGTCTGCAACCAGCAACCGGCCGCCCGGCTTGAGGACGCGATGGACTTCCGCCAGGCCAACCTGCTTAACCTGGCCTGACAGGTGGTGCAGCGCCAGGCTGCTTAACACGACGTCGAAGTAGCTGTCGGGAAACGGGACCCGCTCCATTTACCTCACAGCCACTTGTAGCAGCCTGCACCTGTTCTCGGCGCCGCGCGCGATCGGGCGACGAAGGGCGCCAGGCGCCTCGAAGACAACTCGCCCCTATTGGCAAGCCCCCGCCTGGCACCAGGGTGATTTCACCGCGCCGACCACGTTGGGGCCAACCACGGACACTGTACGGATGCGCCGATGGCCCACACCACGGCAGAGTATCCGCCCATCCGTGGGACATCCGTGCCCGGCCCCGCCTATCATGGAAGCGCGCCCGGCCACAAAGCTACCACTTGCACCACCCTGTTACGAACCAGCCCGAAGGCCCGGGCCTTCGGGCTGGTCTTGTCTCAGGGGTCGCGGCCGTCAGCGGGCCCGGGCACGTTCGTATTCTCTTGGAGATGCGATGGGGCGGTCCTGGACGTTGAACTGCGC
Source organism: uncultured Chloroflexia bacterium (assembly GCA_963808455.1). Taxonomy (GTDB): domain Bacteria; phylum Chloroflexota; class Anaerolineae; order CG2-30-64-16; family CG2-30-64-16; genus CAWEHT01. Next base: position 2,335 of record CAWEHT010000079.1, read on the forward strand.
TACAGCCTGCTTGAGGTCCGTCGCCATATCGCGGAGGCCTTCGGCCGAAGCCGTAACTTCCTCGGACTGGGCGGAAACTTCCTCAGTCATCGCCGCAACATCCTCCGAGCCGGCCGCGATGGAGCGCATCTCGCTATGAGCCTCGCTCGTGAGCTCGGAAATTGGCCTAACACCTGGACCGGCCAGGTGTTAGGCCAGATCTCCGAGCTCACGAGCGAGGCTCATAGCGAGATGCGCTCCATCGCGGCCGGCTCGGAGGATGTTGCGGCGATGACTGAGGAAGTTCCCGCCCAGTCCGAGGAAGTTACGGCTTCGGCCGAAGGCCTCCGAGATGGCGACGGACCTCAAGCAGGCTGTAGCGCAGTTCAACGTCCAGGACCGCCCCATCGCATCTCCAAGAGAATACGAACGTGCCCGGGCCCGCTGACGGCCGCGACCCCTGAGACAAGACCAGCCCGAAGGCCCGGGCCTTCGGGCTGGTTCGTAACAGGGTGGTGCAAGTGGTAGATTTGTGGCCGGGCGCGCTTCCATGATAGGCGGGGCCGGGCACGGATGTCCCACGGATAGGCGGATACTCTCGCCGTGGTGTGGGCCATCGGCGCATCCGTACAGTGTCCGTGGTTGGCCCCAACGTGGTCGGCGCGGTGAAATCACCCTGGTGCCAGGCGGGGGCTTGCCAATAGGGGCGAGTTGTCTTCGAGGCGCCTGGCGCCCCTCGTCGCCCGATACGCCGCGGCGCCGAGAACAGGTGCAGGCTGCTACAAGTGGCTGTGAGGTAAATGGAGCGGGTCCCGTTTCCCGACAGCTACTTCGACGTCGTGTTAAGCGGCCTGGCGCTGCACCACCTGTCAGGCCAGGTTAAGCAGGTTGGCCTGGCGGAAGTCCATCGCGTCCTCAAGCCGGGCGGCCGGTTGCTGGTTGCAGACCTGCAAGATGAGCCGGCCGGGCTGGCCGGGACCTGATCGCGGCCCTCGGACACGGAAGCACCCGGGGCGCCCAGGGAACCTTGAAGCCCTGCCCCGCGGCGCCGGGTTCGCGATGGTGGCCGCAGAAGGCATCCTCACCGGGGCGTGGGCGTACGCCATAGGGACGAAGGGGGGGAATGGACCATGCGTGACAGGCTGATTCTGGGCGTTGGCAAATGGATGCTGCCCGTGCCGGGCCGGGTCTGGCGTCAGGCCATCGCCAGGCAGGCGACGGCCACGCAGCGGGCGCTGGCCTTCATGACGCCCGACCACCACAAAGTGCGCGACTTCGTGGTCGTGGAGCTGCCGCACGCCGGCCGCGCCCTGCCCCCAGATGCCATCGGCGAGCGGCTGGGCATGCCTGTGAGGCGCGTGGTCGAGGTCCTGGACGAACTGGAGCGGCACCTGACCTTCCTATACCGGGATGCGGCCGGCGCGGTGGCCTGGGCCTATCCGGTGACCGCCGCGCAGACACCGCACCAACTGGCCTTCAGCACCGGGGAGCGCGTGAACGCGGCCTGAGCAGTGGACGCCATCGCGACGCCCTTCGTGCAAGGGCAATTACGCAGGGAACCGCTTCACGTGGGGATCGAGACCCTCTGCGCGGATTGCGGAGAGCCTCTCGGGCTGGAAGTGAGCAGCGACATGCAAGGCCGCGTGCTGACGCCAGGGGCGAAGCCCCTGCTATTCTTGCCGTTGGTTGACTTCAAACGGCTGCGGGACCGGAGCATCATAGACGCCTTCTGAAGGAAAAGCGTCTTCTTCCGGTCGGAAGAACATGCCAGGGAAAGCCGGCGACGGACGGGCGGATTCTCGCGGGGTCTATCCGACGCTGGCCCAGATGCTCTACCTGACGCCGATCTTGCAGGGCGCCCTGTTCCCGCAGAACCCAAGGATCACTGCGCCGGATTCGTAGCATCGCCGCTTTCACGAACTCGTAGGGCGAGACCAGCCTGCGCGCCGGAGCGGGCCGGCGCACAGGCCCCCCCACAGATTGTAATGGCGGTTACCGTGCGGGCGCGGCCAAGCGGCTAGCATGGCGTACACATGTTCTAATGCCCAGGCGCACCATCAGGAGGCTGTTCATGGCCATCGTCGAGCAAATCGGCTCGATCAGGTACAACGTCGCCGACTGGGAACAGACCAAGCAATTCTGGACCGAGACGATCGGGCTGCCGGTCGTCTGGGCCAGCGACGAAGCGGGCTGGGCCGAGTTCGGCCCGGAAGAGGGTTGCCATATCGGCATCAACCGCTGGCAAGAACCCGAACCGATCCCCCACACCGATGCGGCACCCACGGCCACCTTCTACGTGGCCGACGCCTTCAAGACCACGGAGGATCTGCGCGCACGCGGGGTGCGCTGCGAGGAAGTGCAGGTGGTCCCGGGGACGGTCGCGCTGGGCAGGTTTTACGATCCGGAGGGCAACATCTTCGGCATCGCCGGCCAGGTGCCACAATAGCCAAGGGACGCTCAGGCGCCAGCAGATGGGCCCTTTCACATCCCCGCCCGATCCAGCCGCTTTCAACCGCCGGGTCTGGGACGTCGTCCGCCAGATCCCGGCGGGACGCGTTCGCGAGTTACGGGCAGATCGCCCGGCTGATGCCGCCCCCGGAGGGCGTCGAGATGCCGGCCTACCTGGCGCTCGGGCCGCGCTGGGTGGGGTCGGCCATGGCCCGGTGCCCGGACGACGTCCCGTGGCAGCGGGTTATCAACGCGAAGGGCGAGATCAGCCTCCGTCCCGGCGCCGAGCGGCAACGCCGCTTGCTCGAAGCAGAGGGTGTGCAATTCGATGAAGGCGGCCGCGTGGACCTGGCCCGCTTCGGCTGGCGACCGGCAGACCCCGCTTCCGGGGCACCGCTCCCTTAGTGCGTATGCAGGGAACATCTTCGGTAGCTAAAGCTCGGGCATGCAAGCCAGCCTGTGCCACGGCAAGCCACTAGTGCAGGAACAGGAAGCCCTCTCGGTGACACCTGAACGGATGCTTCGCTGGCGTCACGCCGCAGCGCTGGTTGTCTCATCCAAGCGCTCAGCATGACAGACGCTGCTACCGAAGACCTTCTCTGCACTTGCACTAGCGACGAATCTGGCTCGGTACCACCGAATGGGCTCCCTGATTCTGCACCAGCTCGATGCTCTCCTCGCAATAAGCCGCGTAGGGCCGTATGCCATCGGCGTAGTTCCGCGCGAAGCGCAGCCGGGGGTCCAGGCGGGCGATCAGCTCCTGCACGGAACCTTCGGTGCCCACCCGGCAGACTTCCCGCGTGTCGAGGCCCAGCCGCCCGCAGGCCGCCAGCGTGGGGCAGAAGTTGAACGAGCGCCAGACGATCCTGCGCTCGTCCTCGTAGACGATCGGCACCTCGGCCGGATCGAGCCGCAAATAGTCGAGCAAGAACAGGGTATAGGCCTGCCTCGGCAGCGGCCCGCTGAGCGTGAGATCTTGCCGGTGCGCTTCCCACCAGGCCAGGCGCTTGGCCGCCAGCTCGGCATGGAGCTGCCGGTAGTCGCCGTCGCAGGCCAGCAACCGCGCCATGGAGCGGCGGATTCCTTCCTCATGCCGGCCGGGCGCCTCCAGGCCGGCGCCAGCTTCATCCTCAGCCACGATGCCCACCTTTCACATCGCTCGGGTTCGCCGGAAATAGCCTGTTCTTCAGCATGTGCCGTGCGCCAGCATGGCCACGCGCTTTCCCTTGCGGAACAGCTTGTTGTAGGTCTTGACGGCTTTCGGCGTGGGCCGCAGGATCAAGCGGTCGATCCCGCGCTCATGGATCGCCTTGCGCACCTTCTTCGGACATTTGATCTGCGCCTCGACGCCGGTGCCTATGACGAGCACCTCGACGTCATGGTCGAAGACCCCGGTGATCATGCCGCGTTTCAGACGATGGCCCTGCCTTTCCTGCCATTCGCTGACGTCACGGCCGAGGATGCGGATGTCCTTGCCGGCGCCGGCAAGGCGCCCGTCGTTTTCCGAGTGTTCCTGCCCGTTGACCACAAACCGTCCCCACGAGAAGTGCTCGACCGGCCCTCTTCTTTTTTGTCGTGGCATATGCAGCTCCCTCGCAGCAAAGATGGTGTATCATCTAAACAAATACTCGCACCCGGCCACTGCCACCAACGCGAGGATCACCGTTCCCAACCAGCCCGCGGCGATGATAAGGCCCAGGTTGTCAATCTGCCTTTCGGCCTCACGCAAGGAACGCCCTGCTACTACGAACCCGGGATGCCCGCCACCATAGGCCACCGCTACGGCGGCAATGCGGACTCCTGGCTCCGGTTGCCAGGTGATGCGGTCCTGTCCGTGCTGGCGAACATAATCGAAGACCCCGCCCGGCATCACGGGCGGGCGCCCATTCAGCGTGGCCGAGCCGTCCAATTCATGCCCCGTGCCATCGTACACGAGCAGGTAAGGGGCCAGGCTGGTCGCCATCTCCACCTGTTCAGTTGGGATCAGGGACCCCGGCAGCTGGCCGGCCGCCAGAGCGGCCGCGGCATCCTCTGCCATCTGGACCTGCGGGTTGTTGGCTCCTTGCCTGAGGGCCTGTTGAACCGCGGCGTACATGAGCCCACAGATCAGCGTGATGGCGAGGGCGAGAGGCAGCCATTGACGCAAGATGTTCCTGGCAAGAGCGGGCACCGAGACCTCCTGCGCCGGTTCAGCCGGCCTCTGCCGTGTGGCGGGGTGGCAATCCCGACTCACAGGGGACCCTGGTCTGGCAGAGGCCGCAGGCGCCGTATGAGCCCACATACCCGGGCTGCCTTGCCCAGGGGGCCAGCGTGACGAAGATGTACTCCCGGCACCTGTCCTTGTCGTGCCCGGACGGCCCGATGGCCCCGGCCGGGCAGCGCTCGATGCAGGCGCCGCAGCTGCCGTCGAACACGTAGGGGCAGTATTCCTGGTGGTGCGAGTAGGCCCTGGGGCTCGGGGTCCAGGCCACATCGGCCACCACGCTGCCGCAGCGATGGGCGATCCCTCTGGCGGTAATGAGGCCGTCCGAGAGGCCGAAGGTCCCGAGGCCTGCCGCGTAGGCGATGTGCCGTTCCGACCAGGTGGAAGCCAGGCCGCGGTGGGAGCGGTTGGTAGCGAAGGACGGGGACAGCACCGGCGCAACGGCCCGATGGCCGCGCTGCTCGAGCCAGCTTACCACGTACCGGCGCAAAGCGTCGTTGAACTCCTCGCCCTGGAAGCGCGTGTGATTCCAGCGCTGCGAAGCGCCGGTCGTCATGTCGCGGTTGCTGATCTTCGTCTCGTGGGCCGCCGGCAGGACCCAGGACACCACGCCGGCAGGCCCGGACGAGCGTCCCTGGCCCGCGAGGTCCCGGCTTGCGGCGGCAGCGAGGGCCTCGCGCGGCGTGAGGTGGGCTTCGCCGACCACCTCCTTGAGGGTGGCAAACAAAGGATCGTCGCCGTCGGCAAACCCGACGAGCGGTTCCTCCCAGATGGGCGAGCCGTCGATGTCACGCAAACGGTTGAGGGAAGAATCGCGCGTGAAGTCCCGTATGGCCTGGGAGAGCGCGGCTTGCGCGCTCATCAGCCTGGATCTGGTGTGTGGTGTAATCTGCCATCGTACCTCCTCGCAGCAAGAAGGAAAGGGGCTCTCCCCACGTCCGTTAGCGACCGCGGATCGCCGGATCTCCGGGCGGGACACGGGCGACAGCTCACGCACGACTGCCTCCCCGGCCATGGTGGCAGCAGTCGGCGTACGGCCATGCCAGATGGGTCGGTGGATCCGCTTACCCGCATCCGTCTGGAGGACTGGTCGAAGGTGACGCGGGCGGCGGTCCTGACGACGTGGTCCGGCGGAGCAGCTGCCGCAACGCCAGCCGCCGTTGCGGTTGAATCCTGTCGAAGCCGGAACAATGGGTCTCCCCCCAGCACCCCGCGGCCAAGGCATCCAATACGGCGGCACGCCCCCCGGCGTTACTTGCACCGGTTGAGCCGCCCGTTATTATGCTTCGACCCAACCGTCGGTAGCAGTATACGACAGGTTTGTGCTTTTTGCGGCAAAGCACCTTCCACGGAGCGCCTTTGTGGCCGGGCAGAGAGGGTCATCCTCAGGGCTAGCAGCCCCCGCGCTTGCTGATGGCGGCCCGGATGAAATGAATTGCTCGACCGGGCACGTTCAGTTCATGCTCCCAGATACGAAGAACCAGCCAGCCCTGCTCGTTGAGCCGGAGCCGCACCTGCCAGTCCCGTTCACGGTTTCGCCGGAGCTTTGGCATCCAATAATCGAGGTTGGATGAGGGCGTGAGACGGCATCTGGGGCACTGATGCCAAAAGCAGCCGTCTACAAATATGGCAATGCGAAGCGACTCAAACACGAAGTCTGGGTGCCCGGTCAAATTCTTTGGATGCAAGCGCCAGCCGGAGATGCCGGCCCTCACAAGGAGCATGCGGAGTTTCTGCTCGGTTCAACCTGTTCCCCTCCGAGCGGATTTGCGACATGACATAGGGCCGTGAGTCCTCGCGAATTCGAGCCATCGATCACTGCCCAGGATCAGCCTGCATGTCCTCCCTGTCGGCCGCGGTAAGCACTGCTATGAGGTGCTCCGCAATTGCTTTGGCCAACAGGGGTGGCACAGCGTTGCCGATTTGGTTGTACTGCGACAGGTGGTCTTCATCGTTCCTTCCAAGGCGATTGAGCAGCTTACGCGAGACCACGGTGCGTTTGCCCATGAAACAATACCAATCAGGAAACGATTGGAGGCGTGCTGCTTCCCTGGCGGTTATGTTGCGATGCTGGTAGGGATGCACAAAACTCGAGTAGAAGTGAGCGGGTATGGTATACGAGGGGCAGTTGGGATCCAGCCTACGGTTTGTTCGAGTCATAGACCACATCTGATGGCTGCCCATCTCCATTTCTCTTTCTGGCTCGATGCTCCTGTGGAACATCCCCAATCGATTGTCCAAGACCTATGCTTTTGAATCTCTCGATCATGCGCGGGGAATGCTTCATCGCGGCATGGTTATAGAGAATTGATTGGTCAGCTCTCGCCCACTTCTGATAGTCAGTCTTGGCCTCCCCCGAGTAGGGCTGCTCTTCTGATCCCTCAGCCGCAGCCAGCACAGGCAGGTCGGAAATTGCTTCCCATACCGTTACTGCTTGTGGGCGGACTTCATGCTCCGTCAGCGCAAGTTGCTCCGTCAGCCCGGTTGGCCTGGCCACAGCGTGGGTGGCAGGCGGGGGCGGTATGCTTCTGCCAGAGGCATTGCCCACGATGAAGACGCGGCTCCGCAGTTGAGGAACGCCGTAGGCCGCGGCGTTTAGCGCCCAGATGTCCACCTTATAGCCCAATTTCTCGAAGGACGGCCTTATGATATCCGTGACCTTAACCTTGTCCACATTTCGCCTGGAGAGGATACCTTTGACGTTTTCCATAACGAATACTTTGGGCCGCAGCACCCCAACCCAGCGGGCAAAGTCAACGAAAAGGCTGTTGCGCGGATCCTTGGGGTCTTTGTGGGCGGGTCCGGCCACGGTGAAACCCTGGCAAGGAGGCCCACCGATGATGACATCTGGCACAACCCCACCGCATGCCCCGCGTATTGCGTCCGCGGACTGATACTGTGCAATGTCGCCCTCGATTGTGACAGCGGCCCCCAACGCGTTTCTGCGCAGGGTTTCCGCGGCCCAATGGTCTAGCTCCACTGAGCAGCACACGGAATATCCAGCCATCCGGAACCCGAGCCCGAAGCCGCCTGCTCCGGCGAACAAATCGATAACCAGCATGTTGGCCGCGCTAAAGCTCAATCTCAGCGTATGACGGGCAGAACCGATACAGCCGGACGTAATTCTCAATCTCATCCGCAGACAGACCTATGGCCAGGGCCTTCTGGCTAGACTCAGCGGAGGAGCCTTCAGGCAGCAGTTGGTTGAGGTAATGTCGCTCGCGCGGCGTCACTATTGGAACAGAGATTTGGTATTCGTCGTTTCCGGACGAGACAAAGGCCAGACTGCCGAATTCACATGCGGCGAGCAACTCCTTGTCTGCTTCCTCGAACAGGACCCCGCCCACGGTCAGCATTCGCGCCGTATCGCGGTACACGAAGTTGAACAGTTGCTGAAAGTGCATCACCTCGTCGAACGACGTGACGCCATTTCGGTCCCTCAGGGCGGCCATAATCTCGTCAGTGACCAGCCGGTGCAGTGTTCGCGCCATCGCCGGGCCCTGCACGTCCTTTCCGTTCATCCAAGCGGGAGGCACCCTCGGGCGGATTTGCTTCCCGAACTTGCGCCTTAATGCCTTTTCAGTCGCTTCCCACGGCTGCCTGGGGTCCGATCCATACCCCTCAGCGTTGACCGTCACGACCAGGACGCTACCGGAGACTGCCACTGAGGCCACAAAGGCCACGTCCTGGAGCACGGAAGAACTGATTCCACCATCGTAGTCGAGCCAGACAATTGATCGCCTATCCCATTTCAGGCTAGGCAGGACCGCAGCGGAATCCCCATATTCCATCCTGACGCACCCGAATGGCCTGTTGAAGTCAAACCTTGCCTGGAGCTCCTGTCGCTTCTCAATGCTGACCATGTTACGAATGTTCAGCGCCTTGTGGAATAATTGAAAATCTGTA
>CAWEHT010000080.1:0-13630 GCA_963808455.1 uncultured Chloroflexia bacterium
GGTGTAGGTGTAGAACTGAGCATCGGTATTGGAGGTGCCGGCGTTCCACATGGCGACCATCGCTGCCAGCTTGCTGGTTCCGTCATCGGCCGCGATATTGGCCGCGCCAGAAAGCCCGCTGGCAACGACGCGTTATTATCCTGGTAGAAGACATTGTTGCTGAAGGAAGGGATCGTGAAGTGTTCGGCCGCAGCCGGTATGGCGTTGCCGTTTCTGTCCACGTAGGTCACGGTCACGGCAGCCGAAGTGGAGTCGGTGTTCTGAACGGCGATATAGCTTGAGTTGCCGGACAGGGCCTTCATGACCTGCGGCGCGTACAGCGTCACGGCCGCGGTCAACGTATCCACGCCCGCACTGCTGTCCATGCGATATGGTGCGGCGGCCGTGCCTGTGCCCGTGCTCTGCGTGTTGACCTTGCAGGTCAACGGCTGGTCAGAAGAGACCACCCCCGAACCCAGGAAGCCGGAGGGGATCCCGGGAGGGCTGGAGGGCGTGTAATAGTTGCGGCTGCCGCCTACCGGGATAGTGGTAGGGTCGTCGTAGGAGAAAACCGCGCTGGCGTTGTTCGTTGCATAAAGATCGAGAGTAATAGTGGCCGCGCCTAGGCCCATATTCTGGCACGCGATACCGCTCACCCACGAGCCGGTGGGGCCTGATGCCGATACTGCCGGCACAAGCACCAGCAGCATGCACAGGGCGGCGAGCAAGCTTACGATGCGCACGTGTTTCACGAGAGATACCTCCTGATCGGGCGAGAAATGGGAAGATGTTGCGCTTCTTCTTGTCGCAATATAGGCGATCAGAAGCGTAAAGACAATACTGCTTTCGGAGTATTGATGAGGTTCTGACCGGGCTGATGCAGCGATAGCTCAACACCTGCAGCCGCTAGGCGTACACATGGTGGGGTGGGCGCGATGGGCGCTGTTCGTGACCCGGCATCGGCGTGCCGCGTTCTTTATCACGATCTGCCGGAGGATGGCAAACGTCGTGTGATGAGCGCAGCGGCGACCTCGGCGAGCGTCACCGCGAGGCGGGTCAGGAGAGCGAGAATCACGGCCGGGCCTGCCGGCAGGCGTGTGCCGAGCAGCAACACCATCAGGCTCTCGTGTACGCCTACGCCACCGGGCACAAAGATCACGGCCAGTCCCGCCAGCACCGACGTGATAAGGGCAAAACAGAAGATCTGCAGATCGGCGATGCCGAGCGGCGCAAGGGCCACGCCGAGGAACCAGTAGCCAATGCCGAAGACCAACCAGCCGGCGGCCATTGTGGCCGCGGCCGCCCAGAGTGCGCCCGCGCGGATGGCGGAAGCCGCGCGCCGCTGTCCGGCTTTGAGCAGAATCCTGCGCAGCGCCCATGGCAGCGCGGACAACGTGGCCAACACCAGGACGCCGGCGGCGTGGCCCACCGCCGCCAGTTGGCCCTTCGCGAGCGGCCCAAACGACCAAACGGCGGGGAAGAGGCAAAGCGCGAGACCTGCACCGGTGGCCGCTGTCTGGACAAGCTCCACTGCCATAGCGACGCCAACGGTCTCGGTGGGCACGCCGGCGTCGCGGGCTAGCACGGCTTTGCTCATGAGCTGCCAGGCATAACCGGGTATATACTTGGCCAGGTTGGCTGCCAGGTGCATCTTTGCAGCCGAGAGGAGAGCCGTGGGCTGGCCCATGCCCAGAAGCGTCAGCCACCAAACACCCGCACCAAAGAACACCGCGACTATCGTTAGACCGATGCCGGCCAGCAGCGGCGCCAGACGGATCTGCGTCAGTGCCGCCAGGGGCAAATGGCGTAGGCTGGCGGCCAGGTAGATACCACAGCAGAGCAGCGCTGCCACCTGGAAGGCCCGGCGAAGCCAACGCCGACTGACCATGGATTTGATGCCGGCCCGCACCCTGCGTGGCCAGGTCTCCCGATCCCGATCAACTGGCAGCGCCCTATCGGACATCGCCTTCCTTACGGCAAATGTAGAGAAAGCTGTACGAGAGGTTGAAGGGAATGAGCCACGCGCCCAGGAGAGCGAGGAGCTTGAGCGGGTGGTGCCTGTAAAGGCGGAGGTCGGCCATGGAGCTGGGAAAGCTCAAGTTGTACTTGTACACCCTGTCTACAACCAGGCCTCCCGCTGCGAGCAAGTCGCCCCACTCGCGCATCGTCGCAAATCGCTCCAACATCTGGCGATGGCTCGGTCCATAACCGGTCCGCCACACCTTCCAGATAATGTCGGCCAGGTAGTAGCTGTTGGGCAGGAACACCGCGGCACGGCCGGCCGGTCGCAGGACCCTGCACATTTCTTGCACGCCAATGGGCAGGTGGAAAAAGTGCTCCAGGCTGCCCAGATTCGTGACATAGTCGAAACTGCTTTCTGGAAATGGCAGATGCTCTCCATCAGCCACCAGATTGGCGTTCGCCCCGATGATCTGCCGCGCCAACCGACTGCCCACATGCGATATATCGCAGCCCATCCCTTGCATCCGTCTGCTGCGCGTCAGGCGCACCAAGTGGCCTTCGCCACAGGCGACGTCGAGAAGCCTACGCCCGGGCAGCGGCGCCAGCCGATCCAACACCCAGCGATAGAAGGCGTCCGTCTCGCGCAGCCTACCCGGCACGCTGTAGAAATCATCGTAGGAGGCGATCAAATCACGCTTGCTGATCTGCAGCTCCTCGCCGGTCTTCGTCATGCTTCGAGGGCTTCCCTGTAAACTTGCAGCGTCCGTTGCGCCGTCGAGCTCGGGTCGAACTGGCTTGCCCGATGGAGCCCTCGCGTGCGCAGTGTCTGGCGCAATTCAGCGTCGCCCACCAGCGTGGCCAGTGCTTCGGCCAGACAATCGGCCGTGTTGGAGGGCAGCAGGTAGGCCGCATCGTTCACGGTTTCCGCCACAGCTCCGGCCTGGCTGGCAATTAGCGGCGTACCACACGCCATTGCCTCCAAAGCCGTGATCCCAAACCCTTCATGCAGAGATGGGAATACGGCACAAACGGCCGCGCTATAGAGGCCGGGCAGATCCTCATCGGGCACACGCCCCGTAAAGATCACATCCTGCTGTAGGCTCAAGTGCGCGATTGTTTCGTGTAGCGTCGGATCACGCAGCTTTGGATATTCTTCGCCTGCAAACACCAGTTTCCCAGCAAAACCCGTCTCCCGTTTGAACAGGCCGAAGGCCGCCGCGAGCAATGCCAGGTTTTTCTTGCGATCGATGCGGCCGACGTGGAGAACAAAATTCTCTGGCAGGTGGTAGAGCTTCCGAATGCGTTCGGCTTCTTGCCAGGCAATCGGACGGAAATGAAGAGCACAACTGGGGTAGATTACCGCTATGCGTTCGAGGGGCACGCCATAGACCCGCCTGACGTCACGTGCCGTGTTTTCTGATATGGCAATCACCCGCTGTGCGGTCCGTAGCGTGCGTTTCTGCAGCGTACGCCAGTACAGCACATCGGCTGCCGGGAAGAGTTCTGGATAGATGAGGGTGGTAAGGTCGTACATGGTGACGACGCTACGAGCCGGCACGCCGAGAACGCCCATATTCTTTGCGAAATGCACGAGGTCATACGAGCGTGCAAGCGGCGGCAGCGCGGCCTGGGCCCACAGTCGCAGCGCAAAGCGGTTCCTGGTCGGCGCAATCCGCTGCTGGACGTTTCCGGCCGGCGCTACGAGCGCGGGCTCCGGGTGGCTCAAAAGAACAAGATACCTATTGTCCTGGTCCAATGTGAAGAGCGCCCGCAGTAGATTGAGCGTCGCTGACCGCCCTCCGCCAACATAGTGAATACCCAGCGCCTCGATGATGATCTTCACGTAGTTTCTCGGCATGCCAGGAGCAGCTTCATCCCACGCCCGTTGGCAAGTCCTCGCTCCCTAAGCCGGCGATCCAGCCGGTACAGCCAATATGCAGCCCGTGTCGCGCTGATGATGGCCGGACCAACTACAGGTATGAACACCCGGTTGAGCGCATAATACATCGGCGTTTTCTGCACGCAACGGATTCCGCACACGGCTAGGACGTCCTCGTACGCTTGCATGGTCCGCATACGGGCATGGCGAGCTGTGGGTAGAAGCGGTTTGCAGAACATGTCAGACAGCAACAAATAGCCGCCGGGCCGCGTCAAGGAGCACAGGGTGCGCAAAGCCCGGTCAAACCCCGCGTCATCGATGATATGGTAGAGGACACCGATGGCCGATACCAGGTCGAACGGCTCGCTGAAGGGCGCTTGCCCTGACGAGATGTCGCAGACGGCGAATCGCCCTTCCGGGTAGCTGGCTCTGAGGTGCGCAACGCTCGACTGGGCGATGTCTAGCCCGCAAATAGACCTTACGCCCTTCTGCAAATAATGGTCAACCCAGAAGCCTGACCCGCTGCCCACATCGAGTACTCGCAATCCATCAACAGAAATGCCATTATGTTGAAGGAGCATGTCGACGCAATCGGCCTGGGCCTGGTACAGCCACCGGTTATAGGACAAATCGAAGGCCCGATGCCCGGTGCCGCGTAAGTTCAGGCTGGCGTGCAGCCGGTCCTCCCAATAGTGTTTTGCATCAGTTTGATCCATCGTCTAGCTTTCGCAGTATCCAGTTGAAGTTGGGCAACATGGGCACCAGCATAATCAATAGTGGCAGAAATCGCCGGATAGGGCGCAGCTTGCTATGTAGCACACCGTACTCCTCGGGCGACCGCAAAATCGCGGCCGTACGGTCTATGATCTCAAAGCGACGCCACAGGTGCTTGAGCTGCCAGTACGTGAGCGGCATGATATCATAGTGGGGAATGCCCCTGGCTGTACACAAATACCGGTCGGCCCAGGGTAAAGGAAGCCACGACAAAAACGGCAGCTTATAGTGATCCTCGATCAGCGCCAACCGATTGGGACCGCTAAAGAAGCAGATCCCACCCGGTCGCAGGATCCGCCACACCTCATCTGCGAGGCGCTCGGCGCACGCGACATGCTCGTACATTTGAGCACAGACGACCACCTCGAAGGTTGAGTTGCCAAAGGGTATCTGCATGCCATCAGCCTGCACATATGCCGGAGGGCCCGAAAGCCCCCGGCCGCTTAGCCCATCCAGACGCCCTCGGTCGAACTCCAACCCTATCATGCGGCGAAAATGACGGGCGAGTTCCCGTGCAATTACCCCATTGCCACTCCCGACATCCAGGCAACGTAACCCATCGAGATCTCCAGGTGGTAGGAAATCAACAAGGATGCGAGCGATCTTCATTGCTTTCTGCTCGCGCGTGGCGTGTCGAGCTTGAGTGGCCGTCACACGCCGCTCTCCGCATCACTCTGCTTGTGCCAGAACAGCCAGTAGAAACCGCTGCATCCCGCGGTATGCCTGGCATCATAACGCGCCGCCCAGTTGATGAGGCGACCAGCCGCACGCGGATGGAAAGATGCCAGCAGACGCAGGGGGAGATAAGTCAGGCGGCACGCGGGGGCCGACCACTCTCGGATGTCGGCTGAGGGCCCAGCCAGGGCCCGCAATTCAGCAGCGGAATAGCCACGACGGAAGAAATGCCCCCAGCGGCGGCTGACATAGCCCGTCACGAATGGCGGGAACAAACGAAGGTGCACGCTGGGTGTGCTCAAGAACATCTCGCCACCTGTGGCTGTGGCTCGCTGCAGTTCCTGAATGAAATCGCTCGCGTTCGGCACATGCTCCAGTACTTCGGCAGCAATGACCTGGTCGAAACTGCCGGAACGGAAAGGCAAGTGGTTGCCATCGGCGCGCACGACCGCGAGATCGCCGGGTCGGGTGGCCAGAGCCACGTCTACACCTACGCGCAGCCTGCCACTTGTGGAACTGAGGATGGAGCCGTCGTAACAACCCACCTCCAGCACACGCCGGCCACTGAATCGCAGGCCTGCCTCTTGAAAAGAGGCCAACCGATATTGGCTTCCCAGGCGAACTCGCTTCTGGCCAGAGCGCGCCTGCTCAAAAAGGCCGGTCAGAGCGCGGGCTACAGATCGGCCAGTTGAAATGCTCCACGACTGCTGCGCACGCCGCACGTCCCAGGCGCTTGCGCAACTCTGACTCAGCGAGAAGCATCGCCATCTGTCGGCTGAGTGTATCCGCGTCGCCTTGGGGACACAAGAGCCCGTTTACCCCATCTTCAATAACAAGTGGCACGCCCGCAATCCTGCTTGCAACCACAGGCTTCCCAACAGCCATCGCCTCCAGAAGCACGGTTGGCAGTCCGTCAACATTGCCTGCCGGGTCGTGTACAGAAGGCAACACAAACACGTCAGCCATAGCCAGGAAACCAGGCACATTCTGCCAGGGAATAGGTCCAACCAGGTGAAGATGTTTCTCCAGGCCGTGCTGCCGGGCCAGCCGCTCCAGATCCTGGGCTTGCGGACCGGTTCCCCCAATGACCAGCTGCGCTTCAGGACAGGTCCGCAACAAAGCGCCGAAGGCGACGATCAGGATGTCGAATCCCTTCTTTGGCACGAGGCGGCCCAGCGCAAGGATAACTTGCTCGGTGGGTGTCAGGTTGAAAGCCGCCCGATCAAGCGGAAGCACATTGGGGTGAAAGCGGTCTGGATCGGCCCCCCAGGGCAGCAAATGTACCTTCTCGGGCGAGGCGCCGAGGGCAAGAGCGCCGGCGCGCAGAATCCTCGCTACAGGCAGTTACACACGCGGCGCACTTGAAAGCGAGGCGCGCTGCGTGACCCAGCCACCGGTGGTGTTGCGCAACGAACATATCTGAGCCATGCAAACTGATAGCCAGCGGGATACCTAGGAGCCGCGCCAGCGCGGCGCCGACCAGGCCATTGGGCAAGACCCAGTGGGCGTAGACCAGTTCAGACGCGCAACCGCCGGGCCTCGCGTAGCCCGGCCAGGAATTCCGACAGGACAAAGAGAGGCAGCAGGAAAAAGACGCCGGGCCGGAAGCCCATGTCAGATGCCAGGGCTTCCGCATGGCCCATGATGTGCCAATGACTCAGGGGCGCGTAGCGAAACCAGCGAACGGGCAGCCCGGCCACACGGCGCACGGCAGGATGGTAGGGCGCCACCACAACTACCTGATGCCCCGCGCCTGCCAGGTTTTCCGAGATCGATTGTACGAACGGGGCTGAGCCATCGCCTGGATATCTGGGATAAGAGGATGTCAGAACAAGGATACGCATCGCCTGTGCTACCTTCCCGGCTTTTTGGAAGCTGCCCGCTCCAATTCCGAGCGCCGTAGGCGGTACATCGTTTCCTCGCTTATCCTACGATTCATCTGCACAAGATCGGCCAATAGGCCAATCAGGCAAGTCTGCAGGCCGATGATAACCAACGCGACAGCGAGGATCAGGGACTGCACGTGGCCGGCAGGGCTGCCTCCCGCAAAGTAAGCGTACAGAAAACACGTGCTCAGCAGGATACCGCCTGCGACCAATACCCCGCCGGTCGTTGTAAAGACACGCAACGGGCGGTACATGGCGTAGAAGCGCACAATGGTGACGGCGGAGAGGCTCAGAAACGATGGGATATTGCGCACGAGGCGCGATTCCGCGCGTTGGACAGTTGGTGCGTATTGGCACGAAGCAGACACGCATGCGCCTGGCGCCCGCCTGGATCAACGTCTCCAGGGTATACGTATAATCGCTCAGGATGGTCAGGCGCAGCGCCGCATCCCGGGAGAACGCCCGAAAGCCACTGGTGGCATCGGGGATGGGGATGCCTGCCGCCCGCTCAACGACCCAGCTCCCGGCGGCGCTGCAACGCGCGCTTGACCGATGACATATGCTGCGACGCTGCCACGCCGCGATCGCCGACCACAATCTCGGCGCGCCGCGCCAGGATCGGCTCGACCAGGGCCACGATGTCTGCCCCGCAGTACTGGTTGTCGGCGTCGGTGTTGACGATGATGTCCGCCCCGGCCGCAGCGCGGCTTCCAAGCCCGAGGCAAAAGCCGCCGCCAATCCCCGGTTGTGCCCGTGGCACACGATGTGCTGCACACCCAACTGCCGCGCCACGGCCACCGTGCCATCCGTGCTGCCGTCATCCACGATCAGCCACTCGATCTCATCGATGCCGGGCAGACTGGCCGGCAAGTCGCGCACCGTGAGCGGAAGCGTCGCTTCTTCGTTGCAACACGGGATCTGGATGATCAGCTTCACGCCGGCTATTCTAGCCCATTATGGCAGCGTGAGCAAAGTGTCGCACGCGAGCGATATTGGCTAAGACCCGGGCCAACACATTCTTGAGCACCAAGCGGCAGCCCTTCAACCCGCGGAAGCCTCACAGAAACTGCGATTCAAAGCAAAAATATAGACTCGGTCCTGATGGTACACCTGTTTGAACAGCGGACTGCCTGCCAATTGCTCGGGCGTGTACAACACTCGTGCTCCGGCGCCCACAGCGCCCTGGCCCTGCCCGATGTATACGTAGGCGATGGGCCAATCACACAGCAGGCGGAAGCCTTCAGACGAGGCCGGTGACACGTTCTCGAGCTTTGCCACAGTGTTAACGACCTGCTCCGTATAGCCCTTCTGAATCGGCACCTCGTCCGCCAAGGCGTATTGTGGGGGCATGGTGTTGGCCCGGCCGGCCAACAAGGGAATCCACCACCCGGCATCGGAACCAACGGCTGTCGTGCCCCCATCGAACACGAAAACCTTCGACCAGAAAACGAGCCTCGGCCGGCGTGTTCGAGCGAATCCAATCCATCGCCCGCGTGTCCGGCCTCGTCACCATAATGAAATCTGGCTGCACAACACTTACTTGCCTGGCAGCTCCCCAGCTCCCCAGAAGGGCCACTGCCAGCGCAGCTGCCCACAGGACAGGGCGCCCGTACCGCGCATCAGCCAGTGAAACCAGCTCGCCTATCAGCCAACCGACAAGCAGCGAGACTGGAATATAGAGCATGATGAGGGTTGCGAAATTATCGAGCATTGTGGTCCCAGGCAAGTGCACCAATCCACCTGCCACCAGCGAAGCCAGGCACACAATCCATAGGCCGACCGAAGCTATCTGCCACTTGCGCCATAAGAGCGCCCAGATCAGCCCGGCCAGGCAAACAGCTTGCAGAATGACCGGTACGTAGACGTTCAGACTGTGCCATGTCTGATAATCCGCTAACACTGCCTGCAAGGTCGAGCCGTGGGCAACACCGATGCTCGCCTTTGCTCCGATGCTTGCTCCCAGCACATTGGGGACCCAGGGCATGATTGACGCACGATAGCAAGGACTCCGATGAGCCCGAGCCGCCCGCAGCGCGCGACCCACGTGCGGAGATCGATTTTCCAGCACGGGCAGGCCATAGCCGACCAACCAGGGAACCACGAAGGCCGCATAGTAGAACGGCACCCGGTAGTTGCTCAGAGCCATGCCACCTACCAAGAAGCCGGCCAATACGAGCGAGCGTAACGTGAAGCGGCTCCGCTCCAACACGTAGCAGAGGAACCATAAGGCAACTGGCAGGATGGCCTGCGCAGCTAGCTGGGCGAAACGCCCCCAGTTAGCATAGAAGGCCGGCATGGTCGAAAGGAGGCCCGCCGCCAAGACGGCTCCCGTGCCTGCCCAATGCTTGCCTTTCGACAGGCGCAGCGCCAGCGGATACAGGGCCAGGGCACTCAGGCCATTGATGAGCTGCCCGGCCCATAAAGTAGCCCGACTGGCGCTCATGCCAGTGATCCAGCTCAATAAGGCTGCGTCGGCAGAGAACCCATAATGGACGCTCAAGGTTTGGTAAGGCGCATACGGTACCCATGAGCTGAAAAGCCCACCATGGTCGATAAACAGTTGAGCAATGGCTGCGTGCTGTACCGAATCGCCCCAGGAGGGGCCTTCCAGGTTGCTGGCGACCAGCAAGCGTACACCAAACATGAGCGCAATGACGACCAGCAAGGCCAGGTCCGGCCATAGCCTGTCTGATTGGGCCCAGTCGTGCACCGCGGCAGCGAACCGGGGGACTCGACCAGCGCCCCGCCCACGGCCCGGCCTCCTGCTCAGGAAAATCAGCCCAAGGGCCCCCAGCGCTGGCGGCAGCCACACGTTCATGGGTCCGAGGTGCACGCCGACGAGCCCTGTCCACAGCAGCCAGAGCGGGTAGAAGGCCAGGTTGACGCCGACGGCCAGGCCGAGCGTCTCGGCCCAGGACAGTTTGGCAGCACGATAAAGCCAGGTTATCAGAACTGCACCCGGCAAGAGGTAAAGCAGGGCAGCGACTGCGAGCAAACCCAGGCCCTGTACCGCTTCGTTGGCAAGGTTGAGCAGCGATGGGACAAGGGCATAGGTCAAGCCAAAAGCCAACTGTGCGTCCGGCAGGGGGCTGTGGTCTTGATAAAGGGCGCCATCTCGATAGGTGTCGCCAGGCGCCGCATCTACCCGGAGAGCGCCCTTGCCTTCCAGCTCCAGAAAGGCATATAAGTACCGCCCTTTGGAGTTCGTCAGGGTCGGGAGAGCAAAATAAGTCGGTCCAGACGGAGGAATGCTTGCCAGGGGCATGGTACTGGCAATCAGATCCTGTGTGGCCTGCGCATCTTCTCTCAGGTGGAGCTGAACCTCTCCCTGGCTGCCCGGTTCCGGAGTCAGCCATAACCGCAACCCGTCCAGTCCGCCATGACGTGCGACGAATGTTTGTCCAACCGTATGCCCGGATTCGAGCCTGACCTGCAACTTGGGGGCAATAGCGGGTTGATCCTGGTCAACGAAATCAGAGCAACCCGACAAGAGCAGCAAACACGCTCCCAGCAGGATAAGAACGATGAAGTGTCGCCGCATAGACTCCTCAGAGGCATCACAGCTGTCTCAGCGCGCGTTGGGGTTCGCACCTTTGCTTCGCGGCCCAGACAAGTATTTTAGCCCATGCGACCCAAGGACGAAAGCCCGTGGCATGGCATCGCTTTCCTGACAACGAATGACCGCCGGCGATTCTACTACACATCGTGGGCGCGGCCCGATCCTTCACGTGATTCTTGGCTGGAAACAAGTCGCTCTTTGTCCTCGCGAGCCAGCCGCTTTATGGCGCTTTCCCTCTGCATGGCCACATGGCGGTCCGGCGCTTCCTCGTGGTAGACCAGCACGACCGGCCTGCGGCCACGCGTATAGCGCGCGCCTCGGCCGGCATTGTGATCTGCCACGCGGCGGGCAACATCAGTGCACCATCCCGCATAGTAGGTGCCATCAGCGCAGCGCACGATATATACGAACGGCACAGGCGATCTATCCCTATTTCTTCTTGCGCGGTTGCTTGGCCGGCTCGCCTCGCCCGCCGAAGCCGAGCAGCCGCCGAAACTCGCTCCCGGCCGAAGGCATCTCGACCAGTGGCTCCGAGTCATCCCAGGCGTTCGTGGCCTGCGCCTGGCTCCAGCGCGCGGCCGTCCCCATGGCGCCTTCGAATGCCGCGGCCAGCGCCGTTTGGTCGCCCGGCTCTAGCATCCCTTTCCACTGCTCCAACTCGGCGATCATGTTGTCCAGCCAGCGGCTCAGGTTGGCCCTATTGGCGAGGCAGGCGCCGGCGAGTGCCCCTGCGTCGCTTTCCACGATATACGAGCCGGCGTAAAACTGGCTGCCCGCCAGTTTGCGCATCTCCTGCCAGCTTTCGACCCCACTCACCGCCCGGCAGAAGGCGGCCGCCAACACTGCAGGCAGGTGCTCGACGGCAGCCTGCAGCCCATCGTGTTCTTCGGCTCCCACGAAGAATGGGCGCACGCCCAATGCCTCGACCAGGTCAGTAGCCATTTGCAGCGCCTGAGCCTGCGCCCTGACATCGGCAACCAGGCAGAAGGGCTTGCCACTGAACAGGTCGGCTTTGGCGTTTGCGGTGCCCTGGCGCTCGCTCACCAGGATCGGGTCGCCACCGATCAAGCTGGCGTGCGCGGGCAACGACTCTGCCGCCCAGGCCAGCACCGGCGCTTTGAGCGTAGCCGTGTCAACGATCAGGCAGCCCGGCTTGAGGTCACCGGCCATGGCAACCAGCGTGCCCTTGATCTCGCTGACCGGCAAAGCCAGCAGGATACGGTCCGCGTTGCGCACCGCGCTGATCAGGTTCCATTCGGTGCGGTCAACGGCACCCATGTTCCGGGCACGGCCCGCGGCGCCCGCGTCCTTGTCATGTCCGACCACGATCAGTTTCTCGGCATGGCGGTGGAGCGCCATACCGGCCGAAGCGCCCACCAGCCCGAGGCCGACAATTGTGATTTGGAGCTTTTCGGGCATAGTCCCCCTTTCAGCCAGCAGCTTCCGATCGCGAAGCCCCGCAGGGCCTTCGTGGGGTTCTTCCAGCGTTTCAGCTGTCGTCGTCCGCCCACTGCAAGGCGGCCAGCCAGGCATCGAACTCATCCTGCCCGGTGGTAGCCTCCGGTGGCCGATCCTGATGGCGCGCGATCAACAGCACGGCTCGCGGGTCGCAGCCACACGCCGCCGCCATCTCGGCACCAAGCTGCGGGTGATTCCAGTGCGCCCAAAATGGATAGCGCCAGCCCCGGCGCGAAGGGGCCGGCATCTGGCCCAACCGTTCCAGCTGGCCCGGCCAGAAGGCACGCAGCAACACTACGGCGACCCGGTGCCACAGGCCCACGCGGCCACCTCGCTTGGCACAATCGTGCAGCAGCGCAGCCTGCATCAGCGGCAAATCATGGAGGCCGCGAGCCTGGAGCGAGCGCAGCACCCGCCAGGCATGCTGCTGATCGCTCCGCGCCATGGCGTCGTAAAGGGACTGCGCGTCGCGGGGGAGGAGAGCCTGGACAGCAGCCTGGGCAGCCGGGTCGAGAGGCACAAGGGGCGCCAACACAGCCCGGCGGAACTGGCGCACCCGGTACCCTGGCCGCGCATTGCACCGGCGCCCTGGCAACATCAATAGCCAAAATAGAGCTGCGCCAGGCTGTTCCCTGCCAGCAACCGGGTCAGCCCGTGCACGGCGGCGAACAGAGTATCGCCCAGGACGTTGAAGTTCGTCACCATGCCCAGCAGCAAAATCGCCAGCAGGATCTGTGGGCCGTACGTTTGCAGCGGAGCCAGCGCTCGCGCAGTGCGGGCGCTGACGAGGCCGTTCAGCACGCTGTTGCCATCCAGCGGCGCCAGCGGGATAAGGTTGAACAGGCACAGCACGAGATTCAGGACGACCAGCGTGCCCAGGATATTGGACAAGGTCCACTCGAGGGCAGACGGCCCCTCAGGCGGTGTGTGATTGAACATGAAACGCCAGAGGATGGTAGCAACCACAGCCAACAGAGCGTTGCTGACCGGTCCCGCCAACGCAACCAACGCGCCGCCCGCCCGCGGCCCATAACGCAGCCGCCATGGGTTGACCGGGGTCGGCTTGGCCCAGCCGATGCCGAGGATCAGGATCAGGATCGAGCCTAGGGGATCGAGATGAACGAGAGGGTTCAGCGTGAGGCGCCCGGCGCGCTTGGCCGTGTCGTCACCCAGGCGAAAGGCCATCCAGGCGTGAGCTGCCTCGTGCAGGCTCAATGCCAGCACCATAGCGATAGCCAACGCCAGCAGCCTCGGCAACAGCTCCCCAATCGGCAAACCGAGCAAACCCACAGCTACTCCATCCTGACAACCGGCCCACTGCACCCGGCACACGACCAAAGTTATCGGCACTGGACCACGCACACGGAGATCGGCGCCAGATCCCGCCAGCGCGTCCGGCATGGAACAATTGCCATTATACCACAGGCCCAGGCGCTGCAGAGCGCGTCCACCGTCAGC
>CAWEHT010000081.1:0-10639 GCA_963808455.1 uncultured Chloroflexia bacterium
ACCGGGGTGACCCGGGAGATCGAGGAGTCGGGCCGCTATAATGCCATCCGCCCTCAGCTGCGGCAGATGGATCGCGTCAAGCAGAACCGCGAGTGGCGCAAGCTGGCTTCGGCCCCCGACTTCATGTTGGGCAGCGTCCACGCAGTGACCGAGCAGGGCCAGGTGCTGGTGGCGTCAGGCGGCGGCAGCCAGATCGGGCCGTTTGCCTCCGGGGCCGGCACGGTCATTTGGGTTGTCGGCTCGCAGAAGCTGGTACGCACGCTTGCCGATGGGCTGCGTCGCGTCGAGGAATATGCGCTTCCCCTGGAAAGCGAGCGGATGCGCCAACTGATCGGGCGCGACTCGATGGTGAACGAGATCCTCATCATCCAGGGATCACTCCGGCCCAATCGGTTCGAGATGATCATCGTCAAGCAGAACCTGGGGTTCTAGGCCGCCAGGACCTCTTCCGCGAAAGTTCTGGGCCTGGCGCGCGAGTGGTCCGGTCGGCGCCGCGCCCGCGGCGCAAATCATCATGGGTCGGAGGTCGAATGCAGGTATTGCTCTCCTCGATTGGCTCTCGCGGTGATGTGCAGCCCATCCTGGCGCTCGGGCTGGAGCTGCAAGCGCTGGGCCACCACGCGAGGCTGTGCGTGGCACCCAATTTCAAAGAATGGATAGAGTCCTACGGGCTGGAGTGTGCCCCGATCGGACCGGACCTGAAGAAGCTGACCGGGGGAACGGTGCCTGGCAAACCAGCCCTGCCGTCCAGCGAAGGCTTGCAGCAACTGGCCGTCCAATCGGTGCGGGCGCAATTCCAGGCCATCGCCGAAGCGGCACGTGGCTGCGACCTCGTCGTCGCCGGCGGCGCGCTCCAGATCGCGGCGCGGTCTATCGCAGAGGCGCAGAGAATCCCTTACGTGTTCGCGGCCTACTGCCCGGCCGTCCTGCCGTCGCAAAAGTACCCCCCACCGAAGACAGGAGGCCACTATTCCTATTCGTTGCCGGAGACGGAGAACCGGCAGCTTTGGATGAAGAATGAGGAGGAGTTCAACCAGCGTTTCGGCGCGACGCTGAACGAGGAGCGAGCGAAAGCCGGCCTGGGTCCTGTGGCGAGCGTGCGACGCTACATGTTTACCGACCGTCCGTGGATCGCCGCCGATCCTGTGCTCGCGCCGGCCTTCCCGCCCTCCGGCATGGAGGTGGTGCAGACCGGCGCCTGGCTCCTCCCCGATCAGGCGGCGCTGCCGGATGGCCTGGAGAGATTTCTCGCCAGCGGCGCGCCTCCCATCTATTTCGGCTTTGGCAGCATGCGGGCATCCGAGGGGACTGCCCGTGTGCTGATCGAGGCGGCCCAGGCCCTGGGGCTTCGCTCCATCCTTTCGCAAGGATGGGCCGATCTCACGCCGGGCGATACCGGGGACGACTGCCTCTCGATTGGCGACGCCAATCACGATAAGCTGTTCCCACGGGTGGCCGCCATCATCCATCACGGCGGCGCGGGGACCACGACCGCGGCCACGCGGGCGGGGGGAGCTCAGGTTATCATCCCGCACAACTACGATCAGTTCTACTGGGCACACCGCGTGGATCAGCTGGGGGTGGGGGTCTCAGGCCCCACGCGTGATGACCTCACCGTGGACACCCTGGTCCAGGCGCTGCGCGAAGGGCTGCGGCCCGAGGTAACGGCGCGGGCTCTGGATCTGGCAGGCCGCCTCGAGCTGCACGGGGCGCGCCTCGCCGCACAACGGCTGACCGAAGAATTCGGCGGACGGGACAACCAACAGGATGATCGAACGATCTGCCAGAGGTGAGGCACGCGGCGATACCGCACGTTCCGCGTGCACTCGACGTAACCCGGCAAGCCCTTCGTCCAAGGAAACTCCTGTTCGTTCGAAATTCGTTGGAACCGCACGGCCGAATCTGGCGTTAATCTTACAGGAGGAGTCCAAATGCGAAACGAGGCAGCGCGGATTACCGGGTTGGTTGCAGCAGCCATGGTCGTCGCGGCCGTGATGGCTGCACCAGCTTGCGCACAGTCGGCATCGGGCTGGTATACCCTGGCGCCGGGACAGTACGCCGAGTGGGACCTCAACTATCCCGGCAACGGCAACCCGACGTCCAACAATACGGCGACGGTCGATGTCGCCGAGGCGCCTGCTGCGTCGATCAGTTTCAAGGTCTACACCGACCCGCAGTGGCAGGCGCTGGCCGCCGGACAGACGGTTGCCGAAGTTGGCGACGGCACACAGTCGCGAGGCTCGAACAACACGTTTCTCTACAACGGTGACCTGGTCTGGCAGGCCGGCACGCCCCAGGGCGGCATTTTTCACATCCAGTTCTACAACGGCTCCGCTCAGTTCGCTCAATACTCCGTGACGCTGATTGGCGTAGGCTCGATCTACCCGATTTCTGCCACGATAGGCCCTCAAACCTATTACTACGCGCCTCCACCCACCCCGACGCCGGTTCCCTACTACGGTTATAGCCCTTACCAACCTCAGACGCCCCCTGCTCAGCCGTACGGCCGTCCCTATTATGGTCCGGGCTTTGTGCCATGGTACAGGGCGCCGTATGCGTGGGGTTATGGCCGGCCCTGGGGCTGGTCCAGGTTCTGGCGCCCCTCCTGGCAATAAGGACTGGTGACGCAAGGAAGCGACGCGCCACCAGTTCACCGCTGTGCTGATCGGGCGCAGGCAGCTATGACGGCGGGGAAGCCATGGCCGGCTTCCCCCCTTTCTCTCGCGAGAGCCTAGCGCAAAAACAGGGAGCCGTTTCGGTGGCACCGAGCCGGATTCTCCCCCTGCGGGGACTTCGTCGCCAGCGGCTCGTCGCGGCGCAATCCGGCTCGTGTACCCGAGCCTTGCACTGCGGTCAGAGTGACGGACGCCGCTACCGAAGGCCTTCTCCGCACATGCACCAGGGAGCTCTTCGCCCCCACCGATCGCGCCAACGCGTCCGTCAACCCCCCATGACCGCCTTGATGCTCTCCACGTGTTCCAGCGTGTGGCCGATCAGGACGCCCCTTATCATGCCTTCCACCGTCACCTGCTGTCCGAAAAAGTCTGCTACCGTATCGAGCTGGCCGTCCGTCATAGCGCCGAGCCCGGCAGTGACCGCGTGGCAGTTGGCCTCGAGCAGCCCGAGCACCTCTTCCTTGGTGGTGTTCGCGTGCACGGCGGCCTCGCGAGCGTTCAGCTCGTCCAGCCCGCCGGGCGCCATGTGCGGCAGCGGCTGGCCGTTGCCCATCATCTGGGCGAAGCTCAGGAGCGGCAAATAGCCTGAGGCTGTATGGTGGGCAACCACGCCCACGGTGCGTTGCTCGCCCGCTGGTAGTTTGTGCCAGTCATCGGCCGGCATTTCGCGGATCACGGCGGCGAGATCGTCGTTGGCCTGAACGAACGTTGCGGCAAGCGCTTCTGAACGTGAGCTCATGGTGTCAATCCTTTGCTTTGCGGGATCAGGGAAGGCCGGCCGTCCGGCAACTCTGGCACGAAGGGGCTGCCAACGCTCACATTATACCACTTTTTCGCGAGCGCTGTCGCGTTCGTCTGACACGAGGCGGGCCGCGATGAAATGGCCCAGCTTCTTGTCTGACCCGCCAATATGAGCGACGAGCCAATTGGCGAGGTGGGCTTGCAGTCGCAAGGCGAGCACTGGCGTGGCACCTCGCGTTGCCAGCTTCTGCCTCAGGGCCTGGACATCGCACATGAACGCCGTGTGTTCGGCCTTGTGGGTCATGAGCCCGGGGTAATGAGTGGCCTCCATCAACAGCTCTTCGTCGCAGAAATGGGTGAGGGCGTAGCTCTCGAGGAACGCGATCACCCTTGCCACTTCGCTTTGGCCCTCCCCTCTGTTCCCGGCGTCCACCAGATCGTTGAAGCGCTTGAACAGCTCCTGGTGTTGTTGATCGATGAATTCCACGCCCACGGATAGGTCGGCTCGCCATTCGATGTGCTGCATCGCCGGACGCTCCAATTCAGTGTACACGGAGTTGAGGCCCGCACTGAGAGGGCCAGGGTCTTCCTGCGCCCGAGACAGCGTAGCGCCCAGCACATCCGGCGTCAATAGCCCAACGTTACCAGAAAATGCCATCTTCCAATTGCCGCGAATTGTGGCTCCATCGCTCCTGATATAGAATGTGGCAGCTGAAGCAATACCCGCCGCCCCAACCGTGGGCATTCCGATGAGTGAGGAGCGCATGCGAACCGCAAGCCGCCTCTTCGCAATGACTGTCGCGCTGGCCACCCTGGCCGGCTGCACGCAGGTTGGGACGATGGGGCCGGGATTGCCCCCGCTCGTCGCCGGGCCACCTACCCAGATTGTCTCCCTGGCATCCGGCACGCCAGGGGGGACGCTTCCCGTGGCCAGGCCGGCGCAGACGGCAAGTCAAGCCCTCGGACCGGCCCGCACACGGGGCGCGGGGTCTGCCCCCGGGCTTGAGGGCGCGACCCTCGCGCCGGGCGCGGGACCCGCCGGCCCATCCCTCGCGCAGGGCGGGGGCGGGGCCACCCCGTTGCCTGGGGCCGCTGCCGGCGGGACGCTCGCCGCGCCATTGGCGCCTGCCCTCGAGGCCACGCTTACCATCACGCCCACCGCCGCGGTCACCGCGACGCCCAGCGTCACGCCGACCCTGGTCCACGGCGACGTGAGCGTGCTGGCTACCGCCCAGCTCGTGCGCGTGATCGATGGGACGACCATCGCCGTGACAATCCGTGGCCAGCCCTACCAGGTGCGCTATCTCGGCATCGAGGTGCCTGACGCCATCGCGCCCGCGGCGACGGCCAAGAACAGCTCTCTGGTATCCGGGCAGTCGCTTTATCTCCAGAAGGACGTGACAGACACTGACGCGCAGGGACAGTTGCTGCGCTACGTTTATACCAAGACCTACCTCGTCAACGCCCGAACTGGTGTGGTTCGGCTTCGCGCGCGCCGCGCCCATGCCGCCCGACACCCGCTATGCGGACTTGCTGGCCGAGATGGAGAACGAAGCGCACGCCGCCCACAGGGGAATGTGGGCGGGAAAGTAGGGAGTTCTTACTCCCCCCCGAGGCTGAAGCTGCGGACCAGCTCTTCGCCGAGCCGGCGCAGGGCGTTGAGCCATGCCTGGCGCTCGGTCATCACCTGCGGATGGGCGCTGTAGAGCGTGCTGCCCGGCCTGAGGCCGGTGGGGGTTTGCCGGGCCACCTGGGTGAACACGTCCCACCACTCGTCGGCCAACAACCAGAAAACTTCCTCGGCCAGCAAATCGCCCCAATCGCTCATGCCGTCCAGGAGAGTGATGCCCCGTGGCGTGCGCAGCCCCTCGGCGCCGGCTGTCTTGAGCTCTTTGTACGCCGCTTCCAGATATCCCAGCGCGATCAGCGCCTGGTTGATCCGGTGGCGCCAGGCCGCGTAGATTTCCAGGCCAGCGCTGGGCTCGCCCGGGCAGGCCGCGGCTGCCTTGTCCACGAGCTGCTGCGCGTGGCCTGTGTAGGTTGCCTTGAGGTCACTCTGTAGCGATTGCAGGGCCTGGCGCTTGCGGTCCAGGTCGTAGTGAATGGCCCCGATCGTGGCCCAACGCTGCCACCACTGGCGTGTCGTCTCTGACCGAGCCCCCGAAGGGGCCGGGCCAGGTCTCCCGGCAGGGGCTCCATGGTCGGGGGCCACGCGTTGGGGCGAGGCGCCCTTGGTTTGGGCTGCGTTGCCGGGGGCCCTTCGCTGGGCCGCCCCCTTCGGCACAGGCGCGCCCAAAGTCTCGCTGAGCGCCCGGTCGAGCTCGGCCAACTCGTCGGGCGTCAGGGATGGGTCGAGTGCCCCTTCCTGACCCGCCGCGCCCGCCTCAGGGCGCGGGTCGGCGCCCTGCATCGTCGGCACCGTGGCCGCCATCCCCAGCGCGGCCGTAATGTCTCTCTCGAGGGCTTCCAGATCGAACGGGGAATCATCCGCCGCGAGAACCCCGGCGGGGCCCGGCTCGCCCTGCCCGAACCTGGGCGGCGACGGCAGGTCAGATCCGGTGGCCTCCGGCTCGTTGGCGGCCGGAGCAGCGGGCGGGGAAGTGTGGGCCTGCGCCTGGGCCAGCAGGCGGGCGACGGGGGGCGGCACCGGCACCGGGCCACCCGCCAGCGAGCCGAGCCAGGCCAGCGCCCCGGTATCCGCCGGCTGTCCGGCGTTCAGGGCGGCCTCCGCTGCCTCGAGCTGCGCTACGAGGTCGGCGTGTTTCTGCTGCAGCGCCAGCCAGTTGCCATACTCATCGGCCACCGATCGGTAGGCCGTCATCATGCGATCGTGGGTCTCGCCCGGCTCGGCGAACGTGTCCAGGGCCTCTTCCGCGAGCTGGAGCCACGCCGTTGCCCGGTCCGTAAAGGCGGAGGCAGGGGCGCCCCGCAAAGCCTCGAAGCCGGCCAGCACCGACTCCGGCGTCAGCTCAGAGCCCGGCATGGCCGCCTCGCCCCCTGGCTGCGATGAGAGCATCGAGTTTCCCTCCCCGTCTTGGGACGAGGCAGCGGAGAAGTCAGGCGCGAACATGTGGATGCCCGCCGGCGAGCCCTCCTCCGGGCCGACTACCAGCTCCCTGAGATCCGTTTCAGTTTCGAGATTCGTAGGCGTCACAGTTAGACACGTCCATCTGGCCGATCGGCGGGCCGGGCGGGGAACCCAGTTAACGGCACAGTTCAATTAAATCCGCTGCACTGCCCCCTGTCAAGGAGGACTTTAGCACTATTACCGGATGGTCGCCGCGCCGTCCCCGTCCAAGGGACATCTCTGCGGGTTCACCGGCAGAAGCGCTCGACCACGCTGAACAGGACGCGCGTCCCGAACTCGAGGTTGGCCACGCTGACCCGCTCGTCGTGGTTGTGTGCCAGGCCGGCCATGCTCGGCCCCTCGTAGCGCATGGGTACGAAGCCGTACACCTTGGTGCCGAGCGGGGCGACGCGTTTGGCGTCGGTCCCGCCGGTGACGAGCCCGGGCACCAGTGTGGCGCCGGCCTGCTCCCGGATCACTTGTCCGATCGTCGTGAAGAGCGGTGAAGCCGGGTCGGCCTCCAGCGGCGCGTGGAGCGTGGCAAAGTTGACTTCCACCTCATCGCCCACGACGGCGCGCACCTCCGCGGCAATATCCTCGAGCGTGGTGCCGGGGAGGATGCGGCAGTCCACCCGGCATTCGGCCTCGGCCGGGATGACGTTGATCCGAGCCCCGGCGCGTAGCACGGTCGGCACGGCCGTGTTGCGCAGGGCCACGTTCAGGCGCAGCCTGGCCGGCTCGGCAATCGGCAGGGCGGCCAGCGCCTCATCGCAGGTGGCGGGATCGAGCAGCGCGCGCAACATCGCCGCCAGCGGCGCAGAGACCTCCTGGGCCAGTGCCTCGATGTGGGCGCGGGCCGTGCGCGTCAGGCGCACGGGCAGCGGCGTGTCGATGAGCCTCACCAGCGCCCTGGCCAGGGGCAGGATCGCGTTGTAGCGGTGCGGCTGAGAGGCATGGCCAGGCTGTCCTCGCCCGCGCAGCGTGAAGCGGGCCGCGCCTTTTTCGGCCGTAGAGCAGACAAAGAACGACTTGCCCTCGAGCTCGATGCAGGTGGCGCCCCCCTCGTTGATAGCGTACTCGGCCCGGATCAGGTCGGGGTGGTGATGGGCGATCCACCCGGCGCCCAACGCCCCGCCGGACTCCTCGTCTGCAGAGGCCATCAGGATGACGTCGCGCCGCAGCCGGGCCTCCCGGCGCTTCAGGAGCAGCAACGTCATCATTTCCATGGCGACCATCTGCTTCATATCGGTCGCGCCGCGGCCCCACACGACGCCATCGACGAGCTCGCCGGCGAAGGGCGGGCGCTGCCATTTGTCGGCCTCGGCCAGCACGACGTCAACATGGCCCATGAGCAGCAGCGGCGGCAGCGAGCCGTCGCCCTCCAGGCGCGCCACCAGGTTGCCGCGCCCGGCGCCGATTCCAGCACCAAAGGCTCGATGCCTTCCTGCCGCAGGATGGCCGCGATATACTCCACGCAGCGGAGCTCGTTCCCCGGCGGGTTGGTGGTGTTGAAGCGGATCAGCTCCTGGACCAGGCCGGTCGCCTCATTACGTATCGCTTCCCAGTCCATGTGCCCTCTCGCGTTCCGGTCCGTGGGTCAAAATGCCTGCCAGGCCGGGCAGGTCGCCGGCGGGGCCTCGACATCCTTCAGCGGAACCCGTGGCATTATAGCTGCCGCGCGCCGCGGGGGTCAAAAGAATAGGCGCCTGTTCTGCCGGTTAGAGATGAGTTTGAGCCCTTGACAGTACTGACGTTTTTCGCTAAAGTAATACCGATCTGGTATCGGTCGGCGCCTCTCCGTCCACCCGGGCTGCCATCCGCGCGAGCCGAAGGTCTCGCGCGGATGGCAGCCTGGTCACGTCCCCACGGCTGGGATGGAACTGCATGAGGTAAGCGGCCTGGGCGAAGTTGCCTCGCCCCGGCTCTCACGCCCCGCACGGGGCAGGAGGCGAGCATGTCTGGAGCATCATTGCGGTCCTTGCGCGCGGCTTCGAGGCCCGAAGTCTGCAGTCCACCGCCAGTTCTCGCTGGCCCTCGTCGCGATCCTGGCGCTGACCCTTTTGGCCCCTGTGCTGGGGGCAGGATCGGCCGCGCCGGCCTACGCGGCTCCCAGGCAGCGCCCCATCCCGTACCGCCTGAACGCCGGCGAGGTACACCCAGGCTCGGTGGTGGTGGCATTTCGGGGGGCGGCCCGGCCGCAGAACGGGCGCCTGCTCGGCGTCGATAACGCCTCCTCGGAAGACGTCGGTGCGCTGAACAAGGTGCTGGACGGCCTGGGCGCAACGCAGATCGTCCATCTCTTTGCCAACCTGCCGGCCGGCCAGCTCGATGCCATGCGCGCCAAGGCGATGGCGGCAACCGGTCGCTACGTCACCGACTTCACGCAGGTTTACCAGATCAAGTTCGACCCGGCAGTCAACTCGGCTGACGCCGTCAACCGGTTGGTCGCGTCCGATCTCGTCACGGCCGCAACGCCGGACTGGATCTACCGGCAACCGTCGCACGAACAGGTGCGGTTGACCCCGGCGCAGGTCCGGGCGGCTCTCGATGCCCCGAGGGCGGCCGTAGCATCCGTGCCCGCCTCCTCATCCTCATTGGCCTCCAACTACGCCTATCGCAGCGATGCCGAGTCGTATCAGGACGCGGCTTCCAACGACGTGACGGGCGCGGCAACCATGATCGCCAGCCGCTTCCACCAGCAGCCGGCGCAGGGCCTGGTCGTCGACAACGTCTCGCTGGGCGACATCAACGATACTTCCACCGTAGCTGTCAGCGGCCAGCGCTACCTGGAACAGGCCGGCCTGCCCAAGATCCCCGTGTGGCTTGCGAGCTGCACCAATTCCAGCGCGAGCACCGCCCAGGCTTGCGACGTGGACCTCGACCCGAATGCGACGACGGGAGATGAGCAGGGCGACCTGCTCGAAGTGCTGTTGGATTTCAGCGTGATGGCGCCGCCGCCGCTGGGTGACTCGCGCGTGGTGCACGCTCCCCCCGCAGGGCTGGGCGAGTTGCTGGGTGAGGCCTACGGCGCGCAGTTCCGGCTGGTCAATCCGCTGACCAACACGACGCCGAACTTCCTGGCGGCCTTCCTGGGCGCAGGGCTGCTGCAAAAGCCGGCACCATCGGTAATCACGGCCTCGATCGGCGATGGCTTCGGCGTCGGCGGGTTCAGCGACTACTTCTTCGAGCAAGACATCATCATCCACGACGTGGTCTCGCTGCTGGTCAACGGCGCCGATATCTTCGTGAGCCTATCGGCGGGCGATGGACAGACCGACACCACGGTGGCCATGAACCCCAACGGGCTGACCGGGCCGACCGACGTCACGACCAATCCGCGCAAGATCGTGGACATCAACGAGTCGGCCGCCTGGGCCGACCCCAACTATAGCTACGGCCTGACCTTCGAGCCCGAATACGTCATCGACAGCGGTTCGACCGATGCCGGCGGCGTGACGCTCAACGACATCTATAACAACTCGCCGTGGAACCTGCTGATCGATCCGCGGCTGCGACACAACCAGACAACCACCGAAACGCGCTGGACCGGCCAGCAGAACTTCCATTCCGGGAACGGCTCGCGGGTCAACCTGGCCGCCCCGGCGGATGATGTGTTGATGCTGGCCCAGGTGGAAGACGCGAACGGGAACCCGATCGATCCGGTAGACACCTTGCCGCGCCTGATCGGCGGCACTTCCTGCTCCGCGCCGGAGATCGCCGGGGCGGCCGCAGTCGTGCGCCAGGCGGCGGCCTTGCTGGGCCACCCGCTGACGGCACGCCAGACGCGCGACCTGCTGGTGGATAACGCACGCCCGAACAACCTCCCGGCGTTCGACCTGAACGATGACAACGTCGGCCCGGCGCTGGACCTGACCAGGGCCGTCGAGACGCTGTTTGACAGGGCAGGGGCGACCGGCCAGCCGTCCTTCGTGCGCATGGCGGTGGCCCAGCGCAAGACCGTGCTGACCTATACCGATTTCCGCAGCAGCTTCTATTCCGACACGCCCCAAGACCCTGCCGCTGCGACGGCGACCATCGACCCGAGCCAGGGCCTGGTCTCCCCGTCGAGCCGGACCGACGAGAGCGTGGGGGCAACGGGCGACAACGTGAATTACCCGATCACCTTCGCGGCGGATGCGGCCTACGTGCCGGCCGG
>CAWEHT010000082.1:0-11671 GCA_963808455.1 uncultured Chloroflexia bacterium
CGCCGCGTGCTTGACAGCCCCATTCTGCCCAAGCATAATGACGCCAATCGAAAAGCCAATGACCTGGAACCGGAGGAGCAGGCAGGAAGCTGTTGCCAGAGAGCGGGGGCCATCGGGTGGAAGCTCCTGTCCAACGTGAGCGCTGCCGAAGGTCGCAGGGGAGTCGGGCTGTCAACGACGCTCAACTTAACAGCGGCCGCTTCGCCCGGCTTTCCGGTGAGGACTGGCGCCTCATCGAGCCCTATCTGCGCGAGAACGAGGCCTTGTTTGGCATATCCGTGACCGAACTCCTGCGCGTCAACGGCGAGGTGCAGCCCCCGGATCGGGTCTCTCGCAAGGTCGAGGCCCCGCCCCCCGCCGGCGGCAAGCGGGCCTTTGCGTGATTCGTTAGGCCGGCCCATTCTGGAGGTAGCACATGCAGGTATTGATCGCGAACCAGGAACTGGTGACGGAGCTCCTGCCGATGGCGGAGTGCATCGACGTGATGGCCGAGGCCCTGAGCTTGCTCTACGATGGCGACGTGCTGATGCCGCTGCGGACGAAGCTGGTCCTGCCCGGCACCGACAACCTGATGAGCCTGATGCCCGCGTACCTTGGCGGCATCGGGTCGCTGGGGGTCAAGGTCATCGCGGCCTTCTCCTCCAACTACGGCACCGCTTATGATACCCATCAGGGGGTGGTGTTGCTGTTCGACACGCAGCACGGCCTCTTGCACGCCATCGTCGACTGCACTTCCATCACGGCGCTGCGTACGGCGGCGGTCAGCGGCGTCGCCACACGCCTCCTGGCGCGGCCCGACGCGTTGACGTTGGCGATCCTTGGCGCCGGCACCCAGGCGCGCACCCACCTGGCAGCCATGCTCGCAGTGCGCCCGATCCAGCAGGTGCGCGTCTACAGCCTGCCGGCCGAGGGAGCGCGCCAGTTTGCGGAACGTGAGGGAAGGCGCCACGGCATCGAGGTGCGGGTCTGCGAGACGGCGCGGGCCGCCGTCGAGGGCGCCAGCATCATTTGCACCGTCACGACCGCACAGGAGCCAATCCTCTGCGGCGAGTGGCTCGCGCCCGGTGCGCATATCAACGCCGTCGGCGCATTTACGCCGGCCACGCGCGAGCTCGACACGGCCGCAGTCGCCAAAGCCCGGCTCTACGTCAACCGCCGCGAGGCCGCGCTGCACGAGGCGGGCGAGTTCCTGATCCCCAAACAGGAAGGCGCCTTCGGCGACGAGCATATCCTGGGCGAGCTCGGCGAGCTGCTGGCGGGCCGCGTCCCGGGCCGCACCTCGCCGCAAGACATTACACTCTTCAAGTCACTGGGGATCGCGATCGAAGACCTGGCGGCTGCGCACTACGTGTGGCGCAAAGCCCAGGCGCAAAATGCCGGCACGTGGATCGAAATCGGCGGCCAGCATTTCGGGAACAGCTAACGGTCTATCGCGTAGATGAATATGCCCGGGCCGTCCTTGAGCGTACCGGACGGCCCGGGCAGGTTACCTCCTCACGCCGTCACGCCCCGGCGTTGCCCTCGTGCGGGGGCGGCTCGATCTGGCCGAGCGCCTCGTCGGGCGCTGCCCCCACCACCGGTTGGTCGGTCACCACGACGACGTCGCCGCCGGCCTGAAGCCGCACCTGGCAGCGCCCTTCCCCGATGATGCCCTCCCAGTAGCCGCCGAGGTCGTCCACCATGATCCTGGCGTCGCGCAGGTCCCGAATGTAAAAGCGCAAGTCGCGCCCGGCCGAGAACTTCGCGCTCTCACCGGCGAGCGTCTCGCAGTCCAGGTCCATCGTGCCGCCGGCGGAAGCGTGGGCGAGGATGTGGACGCCGCGCAGGCGGCAATCCCGGCCCGCGTAGACCGTCACGCTGCCGCGCAGTCCCTCGGCCTCGGCATTGCGCCCGGCGTATACCGTCACGGAGCTGTCGAAGGGGACCTTCACGACCGCATCGCCGCCCGCCTGCACCCGGATCGCGTCGTCGGGCACGTCGTGCTCCTTGTGCTTGAACAGATCGGCGCTCAGGTCGAACAGCACGTGATCGCCCACTTTGGCGCGGGCCCGGATGTGGCCGGGCGCCGATGCGCTGCCCCGTTCGACCTTCAAACCCCATCTGTGCTCCGTGCTGGCGAAGACGCGCTCCTCGTCCCAGCCTTCGACCCGCACGTCGGTGCCGGCGCGCACGATCACCGCCGGGGCTCTACCTGCCTGAATCGACCGTTGCGTCATGGCGCTTGCTCCCATCCCTATCCTGCAGTTGGTCGCCCGATTTCTCGAGCCAAATCTCGAAGCCGATGCCGCCGGATTCGATCCGGGCCCTTGTGATGCCGGCCTGGGCCAGAAACCCCCGGACCTGCCCCTCCGTGTAGGCGTTCCTCAGCAGCACCTGGGAAAAGGCCCATTTGGTGAGGAGCGTATTGGCCCAGTTCTGGCCCATCCATGCGACCTCCCGGCTGATTTCGGCGTGCGAGGCGTCGCGCCGCAGGTCGATCACCAGCGCCTTGCCTTGCGGCCGGAGCACCCGGTACATTTCGCCCAGCGCCTGCGCCGGGCGGGTGAAGTTCTTGAACGCCGCGGTGCAAATCACGAAATCGAAGCTGCCGTCGCCAAACAGCAGGCTGGCGGCATCTCCCTGCCGGAAATCGATCTCCACGCCCGCCGCCCGCGCGTTGGCCCGTGCGATTTCGACAAAAGTC
This sequence comes from uncultured Chloroflexia bacterium, assembly GCA_963808455.1. Classification (GTDB taxonomy): domain Bacteria; phylum Chloroflexota; class Anaerolineae; order CG2-30-64-16; family CG2-30-64-16; genus CAWEHT01. The sequence continues at coordinate 2,684 of CAWEHT010000082.1, forward strand.
TGGCTGATGTCCACCCCGGAAACCCGATACTTGCCCGTCTTTGCGAGCTCCACGGACAGGAAGCCCGGCCCGGGCGCAACCTCCAGCACGCTGCTGCCTGCCGGCACCAACCCCGAGACTCGCTTTGCCAGCTCGTCAAACCCCCGGCCCCGGCGCGTGTTCCCGGCGTACCATCGGGCGATCACGCCCTCCATCGCCACGCCCTTATACGCTTTGGCCACCCTGCACCTCCCCTGTGTCCTACGGCGGTAGGTCCCGCTCGTGAGTAAGTTGCCAGGAGGATACAGCGGCGCCGGGTGAATCGGCATCGCCCGGCGCGGGTGAACCGGTGGGTGATGCGCATGGGTGAGAGGGCGATCGTGGCTCGTTCCCTATACCAGCTTCAGCTCGCGCGCGACCGCCCCCGCCCCCGCCCGGCCGGTCACATCGAGCTTGCGGTAGATGCTCTGGAGTTGGGTCTTGACCGTGTTGGTGGAAACGACCAGCTCGCGGCGCGATCTCAGGGTTGGACAGGCCTGCGGCAAGCAAGCGCAGCACGCGCTGCTCCTGCGGGCTCAGGGGCTCGAAGGGGAGCGCCGGCCCCGGCTTGCCGATGGCGGGCTTCGGCGCGCCCCCGCCTGATCGTTCGCGAAGGCCGCCAGCAGCCTGTAGATGTAAGCTCTCAGGCGAGGCGCGCCTCCCTCGACGTACGCTCTCCAGCCGGCGATCGCCCTCCGCATCGGCTCGCCCTCATCCAGAAAGACCCGCTGATAGCCCTTTGGCCCGGCGATGGCCAGGGCGCGGCCGAGCGCGTCGCCTGCCTCGGCTCTGCCGGCCCCTGCCGCATAGGCCAGAGCGGTGAGGGCCAGGGCCTCCACCTCGCTGGAGGTCCGCCCGTGCTGCCGCGCGTCCGTCCGCCACCGCTCGAGGAGCGCCTGAGCATCAGCCGGTTCCCCGTCCGCAAGCAGCATCCTTGCCGCCACCAGGTCCTCCATCTCCTGCAGGCCGGCCTGCGGGGCCGGGGGCAGCAGGGCAGTACCGGCATGCCAGCGATGCACGGCCTCGATGTCTCCGGCCGCGCACGCCAGGCGCGCCTGCCAGGCCAGCACCTCGCGCAGCAGGCCCGGCCGCTGAATCTGAGCGGCCAGGGCGCGGGTTCGCCCCTGCGCCCGGTGGGTCTCTCCCGCGCCTGCGAAATACGCGCAAGCAGCAGCGCGGCGTGGGCGGCGATCCGCTCGTTCGCGCGGTGCGTGCCCAACTCGAGGGCGCTAACGGCTTCCCGTTCGGCGGCCGCCAGATCGTTGCGCTCGTAGGCGATCGCGCCAAGGCCAAGCGCCGCGGCGGCCTGATCGTCCAGCATGTCCTCGCTGCCGGCCGCCTCTGCCTGCACCTGCCGGTAAATCTCGCAGGCTTGATCGAACTCACCCTGGCTGGCGCAGGCGTCGCCGAGCAGGCCCGTCGCCGCGAGCCGGCCCTGCAGGCTCCCCGCCGCTCCCGACAGGGCACGCGCCTCGATCAGGGCCGCCTGGGCCGCGCCGGGACGGCCCGCCAGCAATTCCTCGATCCCGGCGATGATCTGGTCACTGCCGCGCCAGAAGGCGTCGCCCTCGGGGAGCAATTCGAGCGAACCACGCGCCAGCGCGAACGCTGGATCGAGATCATCCTGCCATAAGGCGACCAGGGCGCGCAGCGCCAGGGCCTGGCCCAGGCCGGCGCCATCCTCGGCACGTCGCCAGGCGCTTTCGGCCATGCGCAGCGGCGCCTCGAGCGCGGCCGCGGTCGCCGCGGCATAGCGGTCGGAAGTGAACAGCATGGCCACGGCATATTCGAAGCAAAGCGCCGGGTGGGGGCCGAGGGCTTCGGGCGGAAGCTGCTCGATCCAGCGCCTCACGGTGTGGACCTCATGGTAGCTGCGCCAACCCACGCCCTGCTCGATGAGCGCCGCCGCGCGGGGGTATGCCTTGGCCGCCAGGGCCGCCTCGATGGCCTGGTCGAGCCGGCCATGTTCCTCGTGCCAGGCGCTCGCTCGCAGGTACAGCGCGCGCATGCCCTCCTCGCCGAAACGCTCGCGTGCGACCTTCCGCATCGCCTCCGCAAACAGGGCATGATAGCGATACCAGGCCTGGCTGGCGTCATCGCCGAGCGGCAAGATGAAGAGCCCGGCGCGCTCCAGCTGCTCCAGCGTGCCGGCGCCGTCGCTGCGCCCCGTGACGGCATCGCAAAGGCCGGCCGCCAGCCGGTCCAGGATGCTGGTCCGCAGCAGGAATTCCTGGAGCGGCTCGGGCTGTGCGCCAAGGACCTCGCCCGCCAGGTATTCGGTCACGTGCCGGTGTCCGCCGGAGAAGGAGCCCAGGAACCGCTCGATCGCCGCCGGATCGCGCTGGCCCTCCAGCGCCAGCGCCGCCAGGCGCAGCCCTGCCGCCCAGCCTTCGATGCGCGTGTCGAGGCGCGCCGCCGTCTCGGGCTTGAGCTGCACCTGCAGCAGCCCCTCGAGGAAGGCTCCTGTTTCTTCAGGCGTGAATCGCAGATCGGCCGCGCCGATCTCGCTGACCTGATTGTGGGCGCGCAGGCGCCCCAGGGGGAGCGGCGGCTCGGCCCGCGTGATGAGGACGAGGTGCAGCGTAGCGGGAAGGTGATCGACCAGGTACGCCACGCCGGCGTGTACCTGGGAGGACGTGATGGCGCGATAATCCTCGAGCACGAGGATACCGGCCGTGGGTGCCGTTGCCAGGTCGTTGAGAAGCGAGGCGACGGGCGCCTCGAGCGAGGACAGTCGGGAGCTGCGCAGCGCCGCCAGCGTGGCCTTGCCCAGCCCCGGGTCGAACGCCCGGCACGCCGTGATGACGTAGGCCCAGAAATGGGCCGGGTCGTCGTCGCCGGGGTCGAGGGCCACCCACGCCCCCGGCTCGCGGCGCGTGCCCAGCCATTGGGCCACCAGCGTCGTCTTGCCGTATCCGGTTGGAGCGGCGACCAGGGTCAGCGCCCTGGCCATGCCCTCGTCGAGCCGCGCCAGCAGGGCCGGCCGGGGCACGATGGGAACCGGGAGGCGCGGCGGCATCAACTTCGTGCGCAGGAGTTGATCGGCCTTCGTTCGGTGCTTGCGATTGGTCTCGGCCATCGGGCTTCGCACCGATTGTAGTGCGGGGCAGGGCGCCTGTCAATCGAGCCGGATGGCCCAGGCCCTCGCCCGCCGTTCGTAGACAGGCAGGGCCCTGGTGCCGCTTCCCCTGCGCTACGCCGGAAAAATCTTCCCAGGATTAAGGATATGGTTCGGATCGAAGGCCGTCTTGATGCGCTTTTGCAGCTCGATCATGGCCGGGGCCATCACCAGCGGTAGATAGCGGCTGCGCTTGTGGCCGATGCCGTGTTCGCCCGAGATGGTGCCGCCCAGCTTCGCCACGATCTGGTACAGCTCCACCAGCAGGCGCGGCAGCATCTCGTGCCACTCCTCCATCGACATCTCCGCCGGCTTGAGGGGCGTGGCGTGCAGGTTGCCGTCGCCGGCGTGCCCGTAGGACGCGATCAGCAGGTGGTACCTCTTCGCCAGCGCCTCGACCTCGGACACCAGCTCGGGGATCTGCGCCGTTGGCACCACGACGTCTTCGATGCTCTGCACCGGCGCGATCTTCTTGAAGGCGTCGGCAGTATCCTGGCGCGGTTTCCACATCTTCTTCACCTTGGCCGGCGTGTCGCCGACTAAGGCATCCAGGGCGCCATGCTCCAGGCACAGATCCACGATCCGGTTGTATTCGGCCTCGGCTTGCTCGGCGTTGAAGGCATCCACCTCGATCAGCAACAGCGCCCCGAGCTTCTTGGCCGGCTGTGCCTCGCCTGCGTAATCGTAGATCGTCTTCACCGTCAGCGCGTCCATGAACTCCACGGCCGACGGCACGATCTGGTGCCGGGCCATCAACGGCACCACGTCGATGGCGCATTGCACGTTGGGGAACGGCACCAACAGCACTACCCGCTCGCCGGGCAGCGGCAGCAGCTTGAGGATGACCTTGGTCACGACGCCCAGCGTCCCCTCGGAGCCGACCATCAGATGGACCATATCGTAGCCCGTGACGTCTTTGACGCGCTTGCCGCCCATCTCTACGATCTCACCCGTCGCCAGCACGACCTCCAGACCCAGGACGTAGCGGCTGGTGACGCCGTACTTGATGGCCCGGCCGCCGCCGGCGTTCTCGGCGATATTTCCGCCTACGAAGCAGGTCTCGGAACTCATCGGGTAGCCGGCATAATACAGCCCGAATTCCTTGATCGCCAGGTTGACGTCATTGGTCACCACGCCGGGCTCGACCACGGCCACCATGTTGGCCTGATCGATTTCCAGGATCTTGTTCATCCGGTCGGTGGCCACGATCATGCCGCCGCAGACGGCAACTGCGCCGCCCGATAGGCCCGATCCCGCGCCGCGTCGGCGTGACCGGGATCATCTCCCGGTTGGCCAGCTTTAGCACCTGCGATATCTCCTGGGCGTTGGCCACGCGCACGACGACTTCCGGCATGTGGGCATATTCCTCGCCGGGGACCTCGTCGTGAGCGTAGTCGGCCATGCGCTCCGCATCGCCAAAGATCACGTAGGGCTCGCCTACGATGGACTTCAGCTCATCGACGATCGCCGGGGTGACCGGCTTGTAGGGTGATCTTTTCTCATCGACGGTTGCGGCTGCCATGATAGCTTCCTCCTGGTACGCTGGTGATACTTGCTCAAAAAGCGGGGAGATGGATGCCGGCCGTGTTCGGCCGCGCCTGCCGGAGATCGGCACTTTCGGGATGCGGCGGGTACGCCGAGCACAGGGCCGGTGTAACGCAGGTGAAAAAACCGCAGCGCCGGGCCAATATCCTTGACAGGCAAACTGTAATCTGCTATACCACGACAGGTAGCTTGCGCATCCACATGGGGGCTAATCTCTGGGATGCACGGCCCCCGCCGGGCAATTTGCGGCCCGACCCACTGGGATACTACTACACCTGACGCGGCCTGTCAACTCCTGCGGAATTGTCGTCTGGACTTGAGCTCCATCGAGCAACGACGACCATGTGTAAGTGAGAACACAATAGCTACCGCGACGGAGGGCCTGAGGAACTTGCCGGCGCGCTCCCTTGATGGAAGGAGACGCCAAGGCGACCCGGCAGGACCATTCGCTCTCCTGTCGTAGGGCAACCCATCGGGTAGCTGTGCTGCCCGCACTGCGTGCCGGTGCGGCCACGTGCCCGACCATCTCCAGCGCACTCCAGGAGGGCTAAATGGATCCCAAGGAAACAGCTGTGCTTTTTATTGAGTATCAGAACGAGTTTGCCCACCCCACCGGCAAGAACTATGCTGGGGTCAAAGCGGTGCTTGATGGGAACCAGACCATCCCGCACTCGCAAGACCTCATTGCCAGGGCGCGTGCCGTCGGCTGCACAATCATGCACGCACCGATCTTCTACGCCCCGGGGTATCCGGAGATGACGAAAACGATCATGGGCATCGGATGCGTCGTGAAGCAGGCCGGCGCCTTCGTGCAAGGCACCTTCGGCGCCGAGATCATCGACGAAATGAAGCCGCATTCCGGCGACATCATCATCGAGGGCAAGCGTGGGCTCGATGCCTTCGCCTCGACGAACGTCGATTGGATCCTCCGGCACCGCGGTATCAAGAACCTCGCCATCGCCGGTTTCCTCACCAACGTCTGTGTGGAATCGACCATGCGCAGTGCGTACGAAATGGGCTACGACGTCTACACGATGACGGACTGCACGGCGGCGCTGTCGCCGGAGGTCCAGCACTTCACCGTCGAAGTCAACTTTCCCATTTACTCCTGCCCCATGACCCACGAGGAATTCCTGGCCCAGCTGGGGGCCTGACCCTCGCCAAAGGCAAACTTCCCGCTTTGCACGACGCTCTTTCCGTCGAAAGCGGGAAGTTGTTGCTCCCCCATGGCCCCCTCCTCTACCCCATTCGTGGTGCCTCCATCCCGCTTTCCGGCCAGTTGGCTGCACGCCGCCGGCGAGCGCTGGAAGCGGCTCGGCTGGCATCCCAGGTGCCTACCTAAAATGTGGTAGCCAGGGCGTGCCGGTCTACCTATATCGGGTGAGCGGCTTTACCTAGATTGGATGTTGTGCTGCCCCGCGGGCTCTGGTATCCTGGCAGCAGGATCGCTGTATCCCGCCGGCACTTTGACCGGCGCGGCACACTTGCTCTCCATCCCATCGTGCAGCCCGATCGGCGCCGTAGTTTCGGCGTGGCGGCCACGCCCCCGTCCCTTCAGCCGTTTGCCGCTGCACACGCCCCGGCGGGGCAGGGCCTGCATCTTTTCATAGGAGGTGAGCTCCCCACAAACCTTCGGCGTCGCATCCATTGCCTTGCATGTTGTTACTCATGGAGGAGGACACATGAATAGGAAGTTGACCCTCGCCCTCGCCGCAATCATGGTGGTAACGCTCTTGGTGAGCTGCGGGCCGGCGCCCACGCCGGCCGTGGTCGTTCAGACTGCTGCGCCTGTGGTGCAAACCGTACAGGTCGCGCAGACCGTCGAAGTCCCGGTCACACAAGAGGTCGTGAAGGAAGTCCCCGTGACCGTCACGGTTGCCCCACCGGCCACCTCAGGCACGCTGCGCGTGGCCCTCACCGACGAGCCGAATTCCCTCTACCAGCCCAAGACCGCCGACATGATGGCGGACATTGCCGCCTCGCAGCTCTATGATTCCCTGGTATGGCAGGATGACACCGGCAAGATCGTGCCGGACCTGGCCGAATCGTGGGACGTTTCCCCCGACGGCACGGCCTACACTTTCCACCTGCGCCACGGCGTGGTGTTTCACAACGGCCAACCTTTCACCGCCGACGACGTGATCGCGACCTGGCAATGGGGCCAGAAGAAGGATTCCTCAGCCTGGCCCGACCGCTTCTCGGTCGCCAAGACGGTCGAGAAGATCGACGACTATACGGTCAAGGTCACGACCGACGGCCCGAAGCCCGCGCTGCTGAACGATATGCAGCGCTTCTGGTCCATCATCCCGGCCAAATACATGGCCCAGGTCGGGGTTTCCGGCTTCGAACAGCACCCCATCGGCACAGGGCCCTTCGAGTTCGTGGAGTGGGTCAAGGGCGATCACATCACCTACAAAGCCAATCCGAACTACTGGCAGCCCGGCCAGCCGGGGGTCAGCACGCTGATCTTCCGGCCCATCCCGGAATCCGCCACACGCGTTGCCGCGCTCCAGACCAACGAGATCGACATCGTCACCCGCCTGAGCTCGGACGAGGCGCAGAGCCTGCTGGGCGACACGGACGTCCGGCTGATCCAGTACCCGGTGGACCGGATCTACTACATCGCTTTCAACAACATGACGACCGGGGTCGGGCAACCCACCATGGACGACGAAGGTGCGGCAGGCCATGAACTACGCCGTTAACGTGGACGGGATCATCAAGGCGCTCTTCTCGGGCTACGGCAAGCGCGCCGCCGGCTTCATTACCACCGGCGAGCTCGGCTACGGCAGCGTGAAACCCTTCACCTATGACCCGGCCAAGGCGAAGCAATTGCTGGCGGATGCCGGCTACCCTAACGGTTTCACCATGGACATGGCCTGCCCCGCCGGAGCATACCCCTCCTTCGAGGAAGTGTGCGATGCCGTGCAGGGCTACCTGGGCAAGGTCGGCATCACCGCTAACCTGAAGATCCAGGAGTCGGCGCAATATTGGGACCTGGAGGCCAAAAAACAGCTTCCGCCGCTGTTCGGCGATAGCTGGGCCGACGAGACCAACGAGGCCTACGACCGCCTCTATGGCGCCCTTGGCGGCAAGGACGCGGGGTACTCGTCGTGGAGCGACCCGCAGATCCTCAGCCAGCTGAAGGCGCTCTCCTCAGAGGTCAACGCCGACAACCGCACGGTGATGTACCAGAAGCTCCAGGCCTATATGCATGACAACCCGCCCTTCATCTATCTCTACGAGCCGATGACCTTCGAGGCGGTGCGGGCGAACGTCCAGAACTATCTTCCCCGCTCGTCCGAGATGGTCTACTACAACTCGACCTGGGTTGCCCAAAAGTAACTGGCCGGTGGGAGGACGCCGATGCAACGCTACTTCTTGTCGAAGGTGGGCCAGTCCATCTTGCTCCTGGCCGGCGTCCTTCTGCTCGTCTTCTTCATGGTTCGTATGACCGGCGACCCGGCTTCGCTCATGATGTCGCGCGAAGCCACGCCCGCCGAGGTCCAGGCCTTCCGCGAGGCGATGGGCTTCAACAGGCCCCTGTACGTCCAGTTCGTGGACTTCCTGCGGCGGGCGGTCGTGGGCGATTTCGGCAATTCCCTGCACTACGGATCGCCCGCCCTGCAGCTCGTGCTCCAACGGCTGCCGGCCACACTCCAGCTGGCGGCCGTTCGGCCTGCTCATCGCCGTCGTGGTGGGCATCCCGTTGGGCGTCATCGGCGGCCTCAACCCCGGCAGCGGCGTCGATTCGCTGGCGCGTTTTCTCGCCTTGCTGGGGCAGAGCATCCCCAATTTCTGGCTGATCCTGATCCTGATCCTGGTCTTTGCCGTCCGGCTCGGCTGGTTCCCGGCCTTCGGCCGCCAGCAGGCCAGCTCGGTGGTCCTGCCGGCATTCGTGCTCGGTCTGCCGGTCCTTGGCCAGCTCGTGCGCCTCACCCGCTCTGCCGTGCTGGAGATCCGCGGCGAGGATTTCGTGCGGACGGCGCACAGCAAGGGCCTGCTGCCGGGCACGATCTACACCAAGCACGTGTTGGCCAACGTCGCCATCCCACTGGTGAGCGTCATCGGCGTGCAGTTCGGCTATATGCTGGGCGGCTCGATCTACATCGAGACGATCTACGCCTGGCCGGGCATGGGGCAGCTCCTGCAACAGGCGATCGGCTGGCGCGATTTCCCCGTCGTGCAGGCCATCGCCGTCTTCACCAGCCTGGTGGTCGTGGGCCTCAACGTCGTCACCGACCTGGCCTACGCCGCGCTGGACCCAAGGATTCGCTATGGCCAGTAGCCTCGCGCCGGCCGCGGCA
>CAWEHT010000083.1:0-12085 GCA_963808455.1 uncultured Chloroflexia bacterium
GTTGATCAGCGATCTTGGCATGCGCCTTTGCTTCGGCGGAGATGGCCCGCGCCTGCATTTCGTCGATCTGGGTCTCAAAGAGCTTGAGTTGCGCGCTGAAGCTGGCCTTCAACTTGGCAAGCAACTGGTCGCGCTTTGCGGACAATGCGGACCTATGCGCCTCCAGAACTGATTTGGCTTTGTCCTCTGCGGTGGTGATGCAGGCGTCGAGCCGGTGCAGTTCGTCGTTCAGCTTATCGATTTGTGCCTCCATTCGCTGGTCCAGCGCCCTGCGAGCGTCCACGTTCCTGGCGCGCATCGCTTCGATCTGCGCGCTGACGTCGGCTTTGGCCTCGACCGGAGCGGCCTTCAGTTTGGCCTCGTGCTCTGCCTCCGTGGCGGCGTCTTCGGCGTCGAGCCGGTCGAGTTCCTCGTCCAACTCGCGGAGGAGAGGCTCCATCGATGCTTCCCATTCGGTGTAGGTTGATACGACGACGACTTCGCCAAGAAACTCACCGCCGATGCCGGCCTCCAACTCTGCTTCCCATTCGATATCGTCCGACATGACATAGCCTCCTTGTTTCGACTTGGCTCTTACCCTGGTGCCATTCTCCGCGTGACCTGGATTAGCGACACCTAACGGACCCCGGGCCCGATTCCTCACTTTGCTGTGTGGGCCCTGAGCCTCTGCTGGTTGACTTCGACCGCCTTCAGAGTGCGCAGGTAACCGATCACATCTCCCCTGCTGAGCATGCCTCGCACCTGACCCCCTTCCATCACAGGCAGCTGGTTGACGCCATCGCGGTCCATCTCGTCGAGCGCCAACCACAGATCGGTTCCGGGCGTTACCTGCTTCAGCTGCGTCATCGGTATCATGGCCTGCGCGACCGTGGTTGTCGGCCATTCAGCCCGTGGTATCTCTTTGACACACGGCAGGGTCAGCAAGCCGACTACGCTGTCGCCGCGCTCGACCACAAAGCTGCGTTGCCCGCTGCCCAGGATGTGGCGATCTACCAGTTCCTGCAGGCGCGTTCCGGCAGGAACTTCGGCATAGTCGTGGTCCATTGCCTGCGACACCTTGTGACCGCTGAGCAAGTCTTGCATCGACCGTTGCTGCACCTGAGCCGCGGCCGCACTCTCCAGGAACCAGCCAATGAAGGCAATCCACAGGCCGTCGGCCAAGCTGCCCGACAGGATTTGCCACACGCCGAAGATAATGAAAAGGTAAGCGATCCCCCTGCCGACGTTGGCGGCGATGAGGGTGGCTTTGCGCAGGTCATGGGTGGCACCCCAGACAATGGCCCGAAGAACGCGACCGCCATCCAGCGGAAAGCCCGGAATGAGGTTGAAGAGCGCCAGCGAGCCGTTGATGTAAGCCAGGTACTTGGCCAGAGCCAGCAACGGTGCGACGGACGCGACGACAAATTGGAGGGCGGCAAAGACGCCCGCCAGCGCGAGACTGACTGCGGGACCGGCGATGGCGATCCAGAACTCAGCTCTGCGCTGGGAGGCTCGTCACCGATCAAGGAGACCCCGCCAAAGATGTAGAGGGTGATACTGCGCACGGGAACCCTGTAGTGCAGCGCGACAGCAGAGTGCCCGAGTTCGTGCAGCACGACGCTGGCGAACAACAGCACCGCCGTGACTGCGCCGGCGAGCCCGTACTGGACCACCGACCTGCCGGTGAATTCGGTTGGGTAATAGCTCACGGCGAGCGTCCAGGTAACCAACACGAAGATCAAGAACCACGATGGGTCCAGCTCAATCGGGATGCCCAGAATGTGCCCCAGGGGAATAGTCTGTCGGCTCACTGAAAAGCTCCTTCTACCATGGCATCCAGTTCCGGCTTGGTCGAGATGTCTCGCGGCCCGGCGAATCGCTCTCTGAGACCTCGTCCACAAGCTTACCGGCAGCATACTACTGGGCTACCCGCTTGCCATCGAAGAAAGGGATAGTCTTCGGATCAACGAAACAACAGGCAAGCAGAGCCGGCCACAGCGCCAGTGTTAGGCGAACTGTCGATCCAGACTGCGACAGATGTCGTAGCGGCGTACCGGCAATCTCTAACGTGGCCCGGATGCGTAGGCGTATGGGCCGGGCTCATTTTTTTCCTTCGGCGTTCAGCCCCGTCCGGAGCGCCAGATATTCCACATCAGCCAGATGCCTGCAATCAGGGACAGCGGAAAGGCCAGACCGAATACCCCGCTGGCAAAGCGTTCCCAGCCACCCGGATGATAGGCGACCATTGCCAGCCCCAGCGCTATGATCGTGGCTGCCAGTAATACCGAGAGGGCAATGCGATTCACCATGCGCTGCATCTGCAGGGTCAACTCGCTGAGCCCCTCGTGGTTGATGCTTAGCTCGAAGTCTCCGTGCTCAACCTGTGTCAGGAGCCGTCCAAGGCGCGCCGGCCGGGTTCGAGCCCCAGCTCAGCCGCATCGAGCGCACTCTACGTAGTACGGAGCACCAGGGCCTTCGGCGAACGACGCTGGTGGCGAAAGTCTTCGATGTACGGCGCAGCAAACCTGACCAGCCGGAAGTCGGGGTCCAAAGCGGTGCCCAAGCCTTCGCCGATGTTACTCAGGCGCAGCAATGTGACCAGCTCCCCAGGCAGCTGCAGCCGGTGGCGTAGGGAGACGGATAGGATATCATTGGCTGCCTCGCCAAGGACGAGTTCTCGAAGCGTGCCAGAGCGATATCGTTCCAGAAGGTGGTCCAGGTCACGCTTGAGCCCGGCCCTCTTGGCGCCAGCACCGGCAGCGCCCAGGGCATACAACTCATCGGCCAGCCTGGCGCTGTCGCCCCGCACAACCGCCAGCCCGCTCCGCAACAGTGCATCCTTAAGAGCGTCGTTCAGGTGCCCCACCATGCCGAAGTCAATGAGGGCAATCGAACCGTCCTCGCGCACGAAAAAGTTGCCGGGATGCGGGTCGGCATGGAAGAAGCCGAACTCAAAGATCATGCGCATCAGCAACCGTGCGCCGTTCTCGATCACCAACCGCCTGCTGATGCCAGCTGCATCGAGCGCCGCCGCGTCGTTGATCTTGATCCCCGCAACGCGCTCCAAGGTGAGCACGCGTGCTGCGCTGAGATCCCAGCACACAAACGGAATATGGATGCCAGGATCATCGGCGAAGTTGTGGCGGAACCGGTCGCAATTGCGGCCCTCCTGAACGTAGTCCAGCTCGCTGCGCAAGGTAAAGGCAAACTCGTCCACCATCGCGGGCAGGTTGTAGGCTCGCCCGATGGTGGAATGGGCCGCGGCCCAGTCTGCCATGGCGCCGAGCAGCGCCAAATCCTCTTCGACTGATTCCTGGATACCCGGACGCTGGACCTTGACCACGACCTCGCGCCCGTCGGGCATCCGGGCCGCGTGGGCTTGCCCGATAGATGCCGAAGCCAAAGGCTGCGGATCGAACTCGGCAAAGAGCTCCTCTGGCGGCCACCCTAACGTAAGTTTTGCGCATTCATACGCCGGATCGCTTTCCAGCTAACAAAATGATCATTTGGCATCGCCGTAAATCATGGCTAGCCTTCGTACAGGAGACGGGCCATGACCGGAGACGCTGGCACCTTGACAATCGAACCGAGTCGCCCAACCCAGCATGCCATGCTGGTGGCCTGGGGCCACTTTGCCCGCACGCTCAGGCTGAGCCAACGGCTGGCCGGCTTGCCGATTGATCAGAAAGCGGTCGTCCGTGCCCCGCATGAGAAGCTGATCGAGTTCCTGATCGGCCTGCTGTCGGGCATCGAGCACCTGGCGGACCTGAGCAGCGGGCCCGCGCCCTTGGCTCGCGATGCCGAAGTGGCCCAAGCCTGGCAGTTGCAGCCCATGGCCGATGCGAGTGGGGTCAGCCGCACCCTGGCCGCCTGCACCGCGGCCTCGGTGGCCGCCCTGCAAGCGGCTTTGGAGGCCATTGGTCAGCCGTTTCTGGAACGGGCCGTCAGCGATCTGCGGCTGCGCCGGGAGACCTTGGTCTTGGATGTGGACCTGACGGGGCGGGCGGTCAGTTCGACCAGTCAGACCTATCCTGAGGCCCGCTTCGGCTACATGGATGGCGAGATTCGCCTGGGCTACCAGTTGGCCGAGATCTGCTTGCAGACCGAGCTCTTTGGGCGGCAATGGTTGAGCGCCCAGCAGCACCCCGGCGACACCCTGTCGGCCCCCTGCCTGTTGGGGCTGGTCCAGGAGGCCGAGCGGCGTCTGGGTTGTCACCCGCGGCGCCGGACGGAATTGCTGGCCCAGCGCATCGCGGCCTGCGAACAGGCGCTGGCGGGGCTGCAAGCGCAACTGAGCCAGGTTCGACCCGCGGCTGGCGGCCCAACAGGAGCGCTTGGCCAGTCTGCAGCGGCAGATCGAGGCAGCCGAAGGCCGCATCCAAAGGCTGCTGGACCAACCGGCTTCGTCCCGCCAGACTGGTCCCTACAGCGCGCTCAGCAAGCTCCGTAGGCAGGTGACCGGTTGGCAGCGCCAGCTGCAGCATGCCCAGCAGCGACTCGTGCGCCTCCAAACGGTTGAACAAAACCGGCAGCAGCGGGCCGAGGCCGCCGCGGCGGCCCAACAGGGCGAGCTGCAACGCTTGCGCCAGCGCTACGAGCGCTTCTGTCAGGAGAACGCCCAGCAGCCGAACGCGCCGCACTGCAAGCTGCGCATGGATGCCGGCTTTGCCAGTGGCGAAAACCTGACGCAGGTGATCGAACTGGGCTACGACGTCGAGACGAAGTCCGCCAACCCCGCCGTGCTGGCCGCTTTGCGCAGCCGGGTCAACGAGCAGACGGTCTGGACGGCGGTGGGCAAGAACGCCGAGATGGTGGCCTGGCTGGGCTACCAGACCCACACCTGTCCCTATCCGTTGAGCGTGGGGCTGGAGCGCTTCCATAGCCCGCAAGGCGAGCGGCAAGCCGTGCTGTTGCGCTATCAGGATGACGTGCCCAGCACAGGTTTCGATCTGACGCAGTGGTTTCACGACCATAACGGGCGGCAATACGTGGAAGCTGGCAATAAAGAAGAGAAAACCACCTTCAAGGTCCAACATCTGATGAGTCGCAGCCCGGCGGGCATCGAAATCCAGGCCCTGTTGACGGTCTTCGCCGCCAATTTCGTGCGTTGGGCGGACTGCTGGGTACGCGAACGGGTCGAACAGCCCACCCGGCGCTTCGAGACGGCTCTGAGCAGCCCCAAGCATCTGGTGCGGGTGGCCGCCAACAGCCCGGCCACGGTGGAGCGTACGGCGGGTCGCGAGACGTTGCGCTTCGGCCCGCTGAGCTGCTTCGCTGGGGTTGCGATTCGGTTGTCGCCTGCGGCAGGATATCAGCTGCCCCTGCCGCTCCCTGGAAATGATCATTTCGATAGCCCGTAAGCGAAAACGCTTCTCATTGCGCAAAACTTACGCTAATTCGGTCAACACGACCTGCCGGACCTGCTCCCAGGGCACGGGTGGCGCCGCATCTTGTAATTTGGCCATCTCGGCTGCGTACTCGGGCGGGAACAGATCGGGCCGGGCGCCGAGCATCTGGCCCAGCTTGATGAACGTACCGCCCAGCTCCCCGAAGGCCAGCCGTAGCTGTTCGGCCTGGCTGGTTTGGGCGACGCCGGGCCGGCGGTTGGTCCCCTGGCCCTCAAAGGCCAACCGCCCGCCAAGCCCCACCTGCGCCATCAGCCAATCCAACTCGTGGCGGGTCAAGACCGCCACGATCTCGCGCGAGCGACCGGCCAGGCGAGGTCGAGCAAACCAGGGGACGGGCCACAGGCCATGCATGGAACCTTATCCCCCCGTAACCTTGATGATCTTGGGCCCGGCGCCCTCGCTTTTCGGCAAGGTGAGGGTCAGAACGCCCGCGCAGAAGCTGGTTTCGGCGTGTCCGGCATCCACCGGCATAGGAAGGATCAGCGAGCGCGTGTAGGTGGTGACCCGGCGCTCGTGGCGCAAGTAGGTTGCGGTATCGGTTTCGCTATCCGGCGTGACCTCACCCTTGAGCGTCAGCGCGTTGCCATCCAGGGTGATCGTGAGATGGTCCGGTTTGACCCCCGGCAGATTCGTCCGCACGACGAGCGCAGGGCCGGTGTCGAGGAGATCCAGCGGGACGATCATGGATGCCAGCGCGGCTGCCGGTAGATCGCGGCGGGTTCGCCACACCCTCATCCAGCAGCTGGCGCCATGCATCGCGCAACGCATTCCATTCAACATAGGGGTCGAACCCCAGCAACTCATCTGCCCTACCCTTAGTGTCCATAGAGTGCTTCCCATTCTGTTCGTTTAGAATTGATTGCTGACAGTGGGCGCCGGCACACGGGGAGCCTGACGCTCCCTGGATGCCGGCTGCCAAAAGCCGGCTCGCTTACTGCTTGGCCTTCACTCGATTTCTACAGCTCGATCACGACGCGGTTATCGAATACCGATCAACCTCTCTATTCAGGGTGATCCAGGCGTTTTTCACCGGCACCCTCACATCCCACACCAGGGCATTTTCGGCGTCCTGTGCAAAGTCGGCATCGGCGCGCTCGCTGTCGCCGGGTAGCCTGACTTCGATCTCGACGGCTACGCCTTTGGCGCCGGCCACCCTCTCGGCAGCGCAGCGAGCTGCCCACTTCCCGACATAGCTGTCTACGCAACCACCCAAGGTGACCACGCCGTCTTTGACAGCGACCCCGATCTCGTCGGCTCTGAGGCCCGGGTCCAGCCTGAGTTCTTCCAAAATTCTGGCCTTCAGCTCCCAATCGCTCTGCATCGAGGCTTCTCCTTGTCTCCAGGAAGTTGCGGCCCTGTTGAGCACTTCGCTCTTGCCTCGTTGCGGCACAGGCATCCCTGGTGTGATCCTCGTCTTGCTTGTATCGTGCAGCATAGTCGTCTGGCTCTTGGGCGTCATCGGAAAAAGCGCTGAATCTCTTTTGGTCAGATCAGTTGACCTGTTCGACAAAGCTTCCGACCTCAGCGCTATTCCGCTAGTCGCAGCGCATTAAGACTAATGTTGTATCGGCCACGCTCCCACTAAGACGCTGCCGCTCTCCACGCTGTGGGAGTAGTTCACCCGGCCTGGCCGAGGCCGACATGGCATGGCAGCGTCTATAACGCTCTATGCGCAGCGATCGGCACGGTCAGGTTCGGCTCGGGCCCCTCCAATGTGGCGAGCACCGGCTGCACCGTCGCGGGCAGCCAGTCCGCTTTATCGAGAGCATCCAGAACATGATGCGCTCCTTCCAGCAGCCATTCGGAAGTGGGATCCTGCTCCAATGCCTGCAGCAAGGGCCCCAAGGCATCCTGGCGCAGGGCGATGAGACCTTCAGCGGCCATCCAGCGGACGTCAAAGCTGTCGTCCTCCAGAGCTCGCGTGAGAGCAGGGGCAGCTTGAGGATCGCCTATCTCGCGCAGGACCCTTGCTGCTTCCCAACGAAGATTCGCACCTGGGGACGCGAGCGTGGCCAACAGCGCCGGCACGGCAGCGTGTCGAAGATGCACCAAGGACGAGCGCGCGGAGGCGCGCGATTCGGATGTCATCACAGCTCAGGGTCTCGATCAGCGCTTCGATTGCGGCAACGTCGGCTGGCGTTCCGTGATCCGTTAACTTAGAGCCGTCAAGCGGCACCAGAATTGTGCGATACATGCTTGCCCCCTCAAGACCAAATCTCGACAACCTCGTGACGAGTGTGCTTTAGACGGCCGGGTTATCGCTCGGCCGTACCAGAAGGGGTGGTCGCGAGTCTCGCCGCACTGTTTGCCACGCTCCCCGAAACCCTGCATCGATCCTCTCAGTAATCGGGGTGATGCGTCTGCCGGGGCGGCCCGCAATTGCTCCACTTCCCCAGGAACGGTGCCCGCTGTCAGCCAGGCGACGTCCCCGTCCGCACTGTGCTGCACCAACATGGTGTTACCCGGCTTGCTTGCCCATACGCATACCGGGCGCCGAGTAGCGGTTGCGCGCGGAGCGGCGAGCACGACGCGTTGAAAGTTGTTTTCGGACTGCGTATCGGCGTCAACCGGCACGAGGATGCCGACCAGCACGCTAAGCACCATCGAGAGCAGTGCCAGGCCGATGGTACGCGGCCATGCCTTATCTATAACGCTATGACTCCCGTCGCTCATGATGGCACCTACCTCCTGCCAATCGGTTCTCAATGTCCAGCCTCTTTCTTCGATCCCCACGGCCCAGCATAACCCCACTGCTTTCTGGTGCCATCGTCGAAATGGATGCATTCCCGCTCAACGAAAAGACGGCCCTTGCGGGCCGCCCTTTCATCGTCATGTCCGGCGCCTACGCCGCTTGCTTACGACAAATGTCGCACCAGCTCACGGTCGCTACCCCGCTGCATGGGCCGATGCAAGTCACCAACGGTCACTATCTCGTCCACAGGCACTCCTGATTACGATAGGGATACGGCGGAAGCCAACCTGAATCGGGCTCGCAGAATGTCTGACCGGAGAAATCGCTGCATTTGGCGGCAATGATGCCGGTCACCTTCAGTTGCACCTCGGTCTTGTTAACATAGTCCACTTCGGCAATCGGGATCACCACCCTACGCTCCAGCGTGGGCATCTCCCAAGAGTGCATAGATGGGTCCGCATGGTGTTGGTCTGGGAACTGGCCGTGTACGACCACGGCCGCGACGCGACGGTTGCGCGGGTTGACGATGACCCTCTCCACGCGCCCCAGTGACATATCGACTGCGAAGGTTTCCTGGCCCAGGCGCGGCTGCAACACCCGCTGCTCTTCGTCATCCGGGTGGATGCCGGGCACCTCGATGTAGTTGCTGACGCCCCGCACCCATGGCACGGTGGCAGCGCACTCCTCTGCGGCAGAGCGAGCCAGCTTGGTATCAACCTTGCCGCTCAGCACGATGATCCCGCTACGCGCCGCCACGAAGATCCGCTCCTTGCACGTGCGTTCGTCGCGCCCTAGCGACTGCGCGACCAGATTCACCAGATCCTCATCGACGATCAGCTCATCCTGAACGGCGCACACGCCCCGCACCGAAAAGACGGCTTGCTCGGCGCGTGTCCTGTTGCCCGATGTGGCCACGTGCCCGCGCAGGACCACGCTCCCATCGCGAACCGCAATGCGGATATCACCGTAGTCCATGGCACGCAGGATCTCATCCTGCCAAACGGCACTGCGCGCTTCGTCAGCGATCTCCGCGTCCGGACAATGTTCTGATGTGACTTGCATCTCGTCCCTCCCACCGCTAGAAGCCATCGAGGTGGCACGGCTGGAGCCCGCATTCACGCCTCGTGCATCGGGAAACATAGCGGAAAAGACGCGGCCGGTCATCGGCGCGCGTGATGGATCCTGGATCAGCAAAAAGGCTGCCTTCCCGGCGGCCCTTTGCGATGTTGGCATTAATATTTTGTCGTAGGGACCTATTTGCTTGGTCTACAAGCGTAGTTGCCTACTCTGCTCTCGCGTTAGCCCTGTCTTCTGGCACGAGGCCCTCCCGCACGGCATAAAGCGCCGCCTGCGTGCGGCTGGCCAGATGCAGCTTACCCAAGATACTGCTCATGTGGGTGCGCACCGTCGGTTCGCTGATCACCAACTTCTCGGCAATCTCATGGTTGTTGAAGCCTTTGGCCACGAGGCGCAGGACGTCCATCTCTCGCACGCTCAGCAGTTCAGGCGCGGGCCGGGGCTCCGGTGGCTGGGAGATCTCCTTCAGCATCCTGCGAGCGATCGGGGGTGCAGCGACGGCTCACCCAGATAGACCTGATGAATGGCGTGCACAAGGTCTCTCGGAGACGAATCCTTGAGGAGGTAACCCAGGGCGCCCGCTTTGATGGCCGGAAAAACATGGTCGTCGGCCACAAAACTGGTCAGTATGAGGACGCGCGCGCCTGGTTGGCGGCTGGTGATCTGGCGCGTGGCTTCGATGCCGTCCATGCCCGGCATCAGCAAGTCCATCAGGATGACGTCCGGGTGCAACGCCTCTGCCTGCGCCACTGCATCCTGGCCATTCCCGACCTCTGCCACCACTTCGAACTCGCCAGCTTCGGTTAGAACCGCGCGCGAATACCCTCTCGCACGATCGCGTGATCGTCCGCAACGAGCACCCGAATGGAAGTATGTGTCATGTGTGTGACTCCTGGCCTCCAGGCTGAACTCGACAAATTCGGCAATTCATCCGGCGCCAACTTTGGCGTCGGCGAGTGCGACCTCGACGCCTACCCGCGTGCCTCGCCCGGGCTGGCTTTCCACTGTCCATTTGCCCCTCGCCCTGGCCACCCGCTCCTCGATGCTGCGCAGACCTACCCCGCCGAGCGCC
The DNA here is from genome assembly GCA_963808455.1 of uncultured Chloroflexia bacterium. Lineage (GTDB taxonomy): Bacteria > Chloroflexota > Anaerolineae > CG2-30-64-16 > CG2-30-64-16 > CAWEHT01. The sequence continues at coordinate 10,229 of CAWEHT010000083.1, forward strand.
CCTGCGGCGGAGGTGTCGAACCCGATCCCGTCATCGCGCACTTCGAGGCTCGCGCTTTCCGCTTTGAATTCCAGGTGTATTGTTGCCTGATGTGCCTTGGCATGTTTGAGCACATTGTTCAGAGCCTCCTGCGCAATCCAGTACAGCTCCTCCTCGACTTCGATAGGGAGACGCCGTTCATCTCCATTGATCCGAAACTCGGTCTGCAAGCCCGCACGTGATTCCACCGCTGTCAACCAAGCCTGCAGTGCGGAGACGAGGCCGTCTTGCTCGAGCACCGGCGGGTGCAACTGGAAGATCAGCAGCCGCATATCAGCCATGGCCTCCTGGGCCGTCTCTCGCAGCTTGCGCAGATAGCCGGCTGCCGTCTCCTGTTTCCCGGCCGATGACGCCGTGGATGCCGCGTCGGCGAAGAGCGTGACACCGTAGAGCGCCTGCGTCACCGAATCGTGCAGCTCGCGCGCCAACCGCTGGCGTTCATCCACCACGGCCAATTGCGCTGCCCGGCGATGAAGCCGGGCGTGCTCAATGGCCATGGCGCCCTGGCTGGCAAAAACACCCATCACGCGGACGTCCTCTCCGGTGAAGCCACCGGGCTTGTTCACGACATCGAGCACGCCGATCACCCCACCGTTGATGCCAAGGGGCACGGCCAGCAGCGCCGTGACATCCTCATGGGTCTGGTAGGCTTGCACCTGCGTGGCCGGGTCATTGACGAGCACGGGCTCGCCCCTTTGAACGGCCAGCCCGGCAAGTGATTTGTCCACCGGCAAGCGGTCGACGAGCGGCCGCGGAGCCCCAGCGCTATGGGTCAGGCGCAACCACCCATCTTCTTCGAGAAGCAGAACAGCGCTCCCCGTGGCGCCGATCAGTTGCTGGGCTTCGGTGCAGACAACGTCCAGCACTTCCTCCAGTTCGGTCTCGCGAAGCAGACCGACCATGACCCTGGCGAAGCTCTCGCTCTCGGCCAGCCGGCGGCGGGTAGCTTCATAAAGCTTGGCGTTCTCGATGGCCAGCGCCGCAGCGTTGGCCATGCCCATCGCCAGCTCAACCTCTTCGGTCGTGAAGGTATGGTGTACCTGCATCGTGGCGCCCAAGGCCAACCCAAGCAACCTGCCGCTCCGTTGGATGGGAATAGCTATGGCCGATCTGATGTTCAGTGCCCGCACTAACTGCTGATTGGCTCGTGGGTCCGACTGCACGTCTGACGAAACAAGCGGCTTCTGGCCCTCCAAGGCCGTCCAGGCGAGTGAAGGTTCACCCGAATGCGGGAGCAGTTGCCACAGCATAGCCCGGTGCTCCTGGCTCACGTCACCGACGCTGGCTTCAGGTGTCAGCAGGTTCTTGTTCGCGTCGAGCAAGTAGATGACGCAATGCGACAAACCCATGGCCATGGCAAGCTCGGTGGCAATCTGCTCGAGCACCTGGGCGAGTTCCAGCGATCCGCTGGCTGCCTCGAGGGTGTGCAATGCCTGGTTCGTCCGCGATTGCACGCCGAGCAGGTCGGCGTTCAGTCGATGCAGGGCCTCCTCTGCCCGCTCGCGCTCCGCGATGCGCGCCCGCAGGCTGGCGGCCGTTTCCGAGAGCGAGAGTCTGTCGTTGGGACAACGAGGCCATCGCTTCCCGCAGGGAGGCTTCTCGCAGCGACAATTCCAGATTCGCCGCCCTTAGTTGGTCCGTGCGTTCGGCCACCCGACGCTCCAGCTCCTGCCTCAATCGAGAAGCCTCTTCTTCGCTTTTTTCCAGTGCGGCAGTCGCCGCGAGAAGGCGCCTGCGCTCCAGGCCAGCGGACGCCAGGTCATGTGCAAGCTGGGCCAGGAAGGTGATGCAGGCCCGAAACTGCTCTCTGGGAATGAT
>CAWEHT010000084.1:0-11624 GCA_963808455.1 uncultured Chloroflexia bacterium
CGGCAGATCCCAGACCGGATCAGGCCTCGAGCCAGTGCATGCTGCGCTGCACGGCCCTGAGCCAGCCGTTGTAGTGCTTCGCCCGCTCGTCAGCACCCATCTTCGGCTCCCAGGTGTGGTCGATCTGCCAGTTCTGGCGCAGGTCTTCCAGCGTGTTCCAGAAGCCCACCGCCAGCCCTGCCGCATACGACGCACCCAGCGCCGTCGTCTCCGCCACCTTCGGCCGCACCACCGGCACGCCCAGGATGTCCGACTGGAATTGCATCAGCAGGTTGTTGTACACCATCCCGCCGTCCACCTTCAGCGCCGTCAGCTTGACGCCCGAGTCCTTCTCCATGGCGTCCAGCACCTCGCGCGTCTGGAACGCCGTCGCTTCCAGCGCCGCCCGGGCGATGTGGTTCTTGGTGATGAAGCGCGTCAGCCCCACGATCACCCCACGGGCATCCGACTGCCAGTACGGCGCAAACAGCCCCGAGAAGGCCGGCACGAAGTAGATGCCGCCGCTATCCGGCACCGCACCCGCAAAGTCCTCCACGTGCTTGGAGAACTGATAGAAGCCCAGGTTATCCCGCAGCCACTGCACCAGCGCCCCGGTGATGGCGATCGAGCCTTCCAGGCAGTATACCGCCGGGTCATTGCCCACCTTGTAGCCCAGCGTCGTCAGCAGGCCGCTCTTGCTGGGCACCGGCGCCGTGCCCGTGTTCAACAGCATGAAGCAGCCCGTGCCATAGGTGTTCTTCGCTTCGCCCTGGCCAAAACAGGTCTGCCCCACCAGGGCCGCCTGCTGGTCGCCCAGGTCCCCGCACACCGGCACTTTGCCCAGCGTATACCCGTAGATCTTGGGATCGCTGGAGGGCCGGATCTGCGGCAGCATCTGGCGTGGAATGCCCATGATCTTCAGGATCTCGTCATCCCATTCCAGGGTCTTCAGGTTCATCAGCATGGTCCGGCTGGCGTTCGACACATCGGTCACGTGCGCCCCGCCGTTGACCCCACCGGTCAGGTTCCAGATCACCCAGGTGTCCATGTTGCCGAAGATCGCCTCGCCCTTGGCGGCCGCCTCGCGCACGCCCGGCACGTTCTCCAGCACCCACTTGATCTTGGGCCCCGAGAAGTAAGTCGCCAGCGGCAGGCCGACCTTGGCGCGGAAGCGATCCTGCCCGCCGTCCTTGGCCAGCTCGTTGCAGATGGTGTCGGTGCGGGTGTCCTGCCAGACGATGGCATTGTAGTAGGGCTTGCCGGTCTTAGGGTTCCAGACCACGGTGGTCTCGCGTTGGTTGGTGACGCCAACGGCTGCCAGGTCTTCGGGCTTCACGCCGGTCTTCGCCATGCATTCGCGGATGACATCCTGGGTGCGGTCCCAAACCTCCATCGGGTTGTGTTCGACCCATCCCGGCTTGGGATAGATCTGCTCGTGCTCCATCTGGTGGACGCCGACGACGCCGCCGCTGTGGTCGAAGATCATGAAACGGGTGCTGGTAGTGCCTTGATCGACCGCTGCTACGTACTTTGGCATGAGAGACCCTCCATTCCGAAAGGTGGCGCAACCGTATGTGGTATGCGGTTGCGCCTCATATGGAAAGAACCTAGACCAGGCCGGACTGGCGCCTGGGGCTGAATTATGCCTTTGCCGCCTTGGCCTTCGCCTCGAGGCCAGACGTCACGAACCAATCGTAGGTGAAGACACCCAGAGCCCCACCGATCAGCGGGCCAATGATGGGGCAGACTATCCAGTAGATGCCGTTAAAGAGACCTTGCGTGCCGACGATCAAGCCGAAGATGCGAGGGCCGAGGTCACGGGCCGGGTTGATGGCGTAGCCGCTGGGGCCACCCAAGCACAGACCGACCGCCAGGACGGTGAAGCCGACCATCAGGCCACCGAGGCTGGCGCCGACGCCGATGTTCTTGGCGTCGCCGGTCCCAAGGACGCCCCACAGGAGAACGGCCGTGCCCAAGATTTCTGCGATCAGGGCAAATCCAATGCCGTAGGGCACGCCGGTTGTGCCGGCAGCCGGTATAGCGCCGAAGAATGCTTGTGCGTAAGTGGAGCCGGGCCCGGTGCACCACACGTTGGGCATGCCGGCCACGCGCAGGCCTTCACCGTAGACAAGGTAGACGCCCAGCGCACCGATGAATGCGCCGACGACCTGGGCAACCCAGTAGGGAACCACTTTGGACCAGGAGAAACCGCGCTTCAGGGCCAGAGCAAAGGTGACTGCGGGGTTGATGTGGGCGCCGGAGACGCCGCCGACCGTGTACACGGCGACGACCACGGCGAAAGCCCATCCAAAGGTTATGGTGTTCCAGTTGTAGCCCGCCGCGGCCACGCGAGGCGCCAGGCCCACATTTGCCACAACCCCGTCCCCTAACAGGATAAGGACGAAGGTACCGAAGACTTCGGCTACGAGTTCCGACATCATATGACTTGCCTCCTTGCAGCGTGAAAAACATGGCTAGAAAGAGAAGACAAACATCGCGAGCTATACTCGCCTCATCCAACCATAATCACCGCCTTCCTTCGCATGCCCGGAACTCAGGCTTCTCAGCCATGCTCGCCCTCGACTCCAGCTTACAAGCATGCTCCCGGCACGGAACGACAACACAGGCCGCTCGCGACACTAGGCGTTTTGGGAGTAGCTTGGTAAAACGGCGCTGGAACTCCGAGAACTACCCGAGGGATAATCATGAATCAACACCTGCGCGACACGATGCCTCATGCCAGCATCACACAGCGCGAGTCACCTCCTCTGAGATCACCACGCAAGCCGCCACAGTCGATTGAGAAACAGCACGGGGAACTACAGGAATCTAACCAATATCAATCTTACGGGAGCTAGTATATCCGCTTATCTTGCAATTGTCAAGGGCTTTACGAGCGCTACACGAAGACTTGATCGGCGAAACCTGTCCGATCCACGCGAGAAGACCCCGGGCTGCCACTCGGCCGTCATGGGCCTCAGACAGCGCACGTGCCGGGCACGCCTGCGCGATGCCTCATGCGTTCACAAAGTGGCCGCCCGCCTGGGCCACGGCCAGCGTGTCGATGGCGATCATCTGCTCTTCGTCGGTCGGCACGACGAGCACCCTGACCCGGGCACCCCCGGTGCTGATGACCATGTCACGCCCGATGGCGGAATCGTTGAGGGCCGGGTTAACCTCGACACCCAAAAACTCGAGCCCCTCGCACGCCATGCTGCGCACCACCGGGGAATTCTCGCCGATGCCCGCGGTGAAGACGATGGCGTCGCAGCCCCCCGAGAGCAGCGGCGTAGCTGCCGATGTAGCCACGCAGGCGATAAGCGAACATCTCCAACGCCAGCTGGCACAATCGATGCCCCTGCCGCGCGCGGTCCACGATCACCCGCATGTCGTTGCTGACCCCAGAGACACCGAGCAGGCCGCTTTCGAAGTAATAAAGGTGCTCGATTTGCTCGAAGCTCAGCCCCAGTTCCCGGTGCAGGTAGAAAGCCAGGCCCGGATCGATATCTCCGGTGCGCGTTCCCATCATGACGCCCGAGAAGGTGGCAAAGCCGATGCTCGTGTCGATCGATCTGCCGCCGTCCACCGCCGCGATCGTGACGCCATTGCCCAGATGGCAAATGACCATCTTGAGCGCACCCAGGGGCTGGCCCAGGATGCCGGCGGCCCGGCGGCTCACGTAGCGGCAAGACGTACCATGAAAACCATACTTGCGGATCTTGTGCCGTTCATAGTATTCGTAAGGCAGAGCATACAAGAATGCTTTGGGCGGCATGGTCTGATGAAAAGAGGTATCAAATACCGCCACATGCGGGACGTCGGGGAAAAGGCGCCGGGCCGCATGTATGCCCAACAGGTTAGCCGGGTTGTGAATCGGAGCCAGCGGGACACATTCTTCCAGTTTCTGAATCACCTCGTCGGTGATCAGGGTCGAGCTGATGAAGACATCCGCGCCATGAACGGCTCGATGCCCCACTGCGCCCACTTCGGAGATTTCGTCAAGCACTCCATGTTCGGGGTCTAGCAGAGCTTCGACGATCAGCTCCATGGCAACCCGGTGCGTTGGGATCGACTGTTGGCAGCGGTAATCTGCCTTGGCCGTCCGTTGGCTGAGATAGGATTCGTCCTCGCCCAGCCGCGCGGCGATGCCCTTGGCCAATACCTCTTTTAGGTCGGCGCTGTAGAGCTGGTACTTGATCGTGGAGCTTCCGCAGTTGATGACAAGGATCTTCATGGAGCACTTCTCTTCACGAAAGGTCAGTCGGGACGCATCGGCAGCCGATTGCCAGGTGCCCTTCGGGCGATGGTCCCGTCCGTGTGCAACCGTTGGCGATAGGTAGCCGGAGTCAAGGACGTGCCGCGGCGGAAAACCCTATGAAAATAGGCAGCATCTTCATAGCCCACCGCGAGGGCGATGGCGGCAACGGTCATATCGGTTGTCGCGAGCAGATTTTTGGCTTCCTCGACCCGCAGCTGGGTCAGGTATTTCACGAAGCTGGTGCCCATCTTGGCTTTCAAGAGATGAGCCAGATGCGAGCCGCTCAGATGCACCGCGCGCCACGTCCTCCAGTTCCAGGCCCGGGCGCTGCATGTTGTCACGCATGTATTGGAGGGCCTGGCTTACCAGCTGAGCGATGCGATCGCCGCGATTCAGTTGTGACAACAGGGCCGCCAGGCTGGTGAACGCCCAGGCACGCATCTCAGAGGCCATCGTCAGACGGCGCAGGGCAAGCGCCTGCTGTCGAGAGAGATCCAGGGTCTCAGCAGATGAGGCGCCGGCTTCGATGGCCGCGCGCGAGGCCAGAGCCAACAACTCGCCAAGCCGGATCTGGATGGTCTCGGCCGGCTGATCCACATGGGCGAGCAAGTGATCGGCCAGTTTCGCCAGCAACTCCTCGGCATCCTGCGCGTGCCCGAGCCGCACCTCCGCGATCAACTGGCGTTCCAGCTCGACGGGATAGGGCCGGGCAACATCCTCAGCATCGGGCAAGTCCACGATATGGATCACACAGTTGTTGCCGAAGTGCGGCTTGTGCAGCAGCGTGCGCAGGGCTTCGGCGTAAGAAAGCGGCACCCGCCCCAGCGTGGCGTAGCGGTGGCCGATGCCGATCGTCGCCATGACCGGAGCGCTGGACTCCACCGCATAACGGATATTGTGGCCCAGCGCCCGGATGCCCCCAACGTCGGCGTGCTTGGGATCGCTGGAAACGATCACAGCCCATAAGCCCGGCCGGGTTTGCCCGACCAGGAAGTTATCGACGCCGGGCATGGCCCGCCGGACGATGTCGTCGAGCAGGCCACAAAAACGCTCGTAGCGATCCGACTCCATGTCTCGCACCACAGAGTCAAAGCGGTCGATTTCGACAAGCATGACGGCCGGCCAGCTGATCGCCTTGCCCAGCCGCCCCAGGACGCGATCGACGCTGCCCAGATAAGAATCCGCCGCCCCATTGGCATCCCGGGGGCCCTCCAGCAGGTCCCGAACGAGGCGGGCCTCGACAAGGGGCAAAGCCTCCTTCAGGAGGCTGCTGGCCTCTTCGTACTGGATGCGGTTCTTTTCGTCTTGCTGGATTTGTGATTCCACGCGTTGCAGCACGTCGAGGAGCAGTGAGGGCCGCACGGGCTTCAAAAGGTAGTTAACAGCACCCAGCCGCAACGCCTCCTGAGCGAAAGAGAACTCGTCATAGGCCGTCAGCATGACCACCCTGGTGCCCGGATACTCGGCGCGGATGGCACGGGTCGCCTCCAGGCCACCCAACCCGGGCATCTTGACATCCATCAGGACAATGCACGGGCGCGTCTGGCGCGCCAGACTGACCGCCTCTTCGCCACTGCTGGCCTCAAAAACGGGGGCGAGCGCAGGCGCGCGCTCCGTGATCACGCGTTTTACCGCCGACCGCACGATCTCTTCGTCATCCGCGATCAAAAGGCCACACATTTTGGCTTCCCTGGCTCACCAACTGGGAATACTTTCCCTCGACGAGCACGGCTGCAACAGGCAAGGTCAGGCTCAACTGAGTGCCATGGCCCAGCTCGCTCACCAGCGAGAAACTGAATGCGTCGCCGTACTCCATCTGCAATCGACGAAGGGTATTGCGCAGCCCGAGAGCCGGGCGACCGGTCGCCGGCGCAGGGGTCAGGTTGCGAATGGCTTCAACCACTGCTTTGTCCATGCCCACGCCGTCGTCGCGCACTTCGAGGAACATGCCCGCCGCGACGGATATGGCCCGCACCTCGACCGTCACCGGGCGAGCCAGCGGCTCGACCGCATGCACGATGGCGTTCTCTACGAGCGGCTGCAGGGTCATGCACGGTATACGCACGCTGCCGATCGCCGGGTCCATTTCGATGCTGACGATCAGGCGCTCGCCGAAACGCAGCTGCTGGATGCTCAGATATTGCCGGATGGCCTCGATCTCCTGGCCCAAAGTGACGGCAGCAGCCACGTTGCGCAGGCCATAGCGCAGCAAGTCGCTGAGAGAATACGCGATCTCTTCCGTCCGGCGCGCCCCTTCCTCGTTGGCCGTGTAGGTGATCAGCCCCAGCGCATTAAAGAGGAAGTGCGGGTTGATCTGCGCCTCGAGTGTCCGCAGCTGCGCGGTCTGCAGCGCAGCTTGCAGCGCAGCCCGCTCCTGAACCTGCTGCAGCAGCTCGGCCTGCGTGAGGTTGGCGACACCGACCTCGACGATATAGTTGGCCATCTGGAAGAGCATCTCGCCCGCCGCGCTAATCCGCTCGCGCGGGCACCGCGGGGATATCAGCCATGGCACGCCTGAAAGCATCCAACGGCATGCCCAGGCCCGAGTTGCGCTCCCAGATGCCATCGAGAAATTCCTCACGGGCATCGGCAGGGATGACCTGGCCGCACAAGATCGAGCCGAGGTATTCGCCCTGAATAATGATGGGAGCGGCGATATCGCGCATGCCCCCGTGGCAGGTGTACACGTGGGGCCCGCCTTGCTGGCGGGCCACGAGGCCGCCCTCGGCATCACAGCGCATGCACCTGGCCAGGCCCGCCTTCGTGGAGCGGATCAAGCGACAGACACCCTGGAAGTTGCTCTCACGCGTGATCGGCTTCCCGACCTGGTCAACCGTAACTGCGGCTACCCCCATGGCCGTGGCAAACGTATCCTGAATGCGCTGCAAAACGTTGATCGCCACGGTATTGCTGAGGCTGAGGGTTCTGAGTGGTCTTGGCATGATATTCCCTCCCTAGCCTCATCGTAGCCCCAGACCACGATCTCTGCAACTACTCCGGTGCACCGGTGTCGCCCTCGCTCTGGCTGCCAACATAGCGACCGCTGTAGGTGATCGGGAAGGGGCCGCGGCCTACGGCCGGTATGGTCGTGCCATCTTCCAGTCTGGCATACTCATAGATATTGACCTAAAGCAGCTTGTCGATGAGGCTCTTGTGGGGCGAGGCGATCACCGTATACGACTCGATGACGCCCTCATCGCGGCAAGTTGTTCACAGCGCTATCGACGGCGGTCCGCACGGCGGAAACGTCACCGGTCAAGATCGCGAACGCCTTACCACCCAACGCAAAAGGCAAGCGTATCTCGATAAGCTGGACAGACGCGGCCTTGACAGCCGTGTCGGCAGCCACGATGGCCGATGCGAGCGTGTACGTCTCGATGATACCCAGCGACCGGACCTCATCGATCTCAGTGGCGGCCGCCAAAGCGGGGAAAATGCACGGATCGACGTTGGGCAAGAGGAGGGTATCCACCGTGACTCCGGGAGCGACCTGCTCCCCGGCGTTCATGGCGCTGCGCACCGCGCCGATATCGCCGCCGATCAGCACGATGAACTTACCCGGACATACGACGTGCGCCCGCAGCAATTCGACGTCGCCTTGCTTCAACATCACGTCCGCAGCCTGGATGCCCAATGCGATGCTGCGCATTTCGATCAGCCCGATGGCTCGCTTCCCAGAGGGGTGCTTCGCACTCACAATGCTCTCCTCCGCCGCACTTGATAGTTGTGGGTTCCCGGTCGATCGCTCCTCGCGACCCACGGCACCGGGCACCGGCCCTTTAGCCGGCAACTGCCGGGTCCGCTTCGATGACCACGGCGTCGGCCACCTCGCGCACTGTGCCGGCCATGCTGGCATGCACGCGGGCGCCCATAGCCCCTTCAGGGATCTCGCCAACCACATCGCCTACCTGCACGCGGTCTCCCACCGCCACGACGGGCCGGGCCGGCGCCCCGGTATGCTGCTTCAACAGCAACCTGACCCGGCGGAAGGTCGGGGGTACCTCGATCAGCGGCGCGGCCACGTCATAACGGGCCAGGTCCAACCGGCTGATCAGCCTCAGGATAGGTACCCGGCGCACATCGCGGAACGGATCGGCACTGGTCTCTTGATGGTACGGGTTCTTCAATCCTGCCTGCAGCAGGGCGCGCTTGGTTGCGATCGCGACATTGCCGGGCAGGAGATGCACGGGGCAGGCATAGTTACAGGTGCGACACTCACAGCACAAGAAAGCCCCGGCAAGCTGCGGGTCGGTGACGGGCAAGCCGGACCCCAGCATCCGGATCAACTTGTGAGGCTCGATGGCGTGGCCCAGGTTGTGCCGCGGACAGTAGTCAGTGCACATGAAGCACTGGTCGCAAGCCGACTTGGCCCGGCGCTCGAAGGTGGCCTGGGTCTGCAGGCGCAGGTTGCTGAGATAATGGTTGCGCGGCAGGACCAGCAGGAGTTTGGTGGTCTTCGTGACGGGCGCGTCGAGGCTCTGCACGACGGTGCCCATCATCGCTCCGCCGTTCAGCACGAGAGCGTCCGGGGTGCGTGCTCCTCCGGCGAGGTCGATGACCTCACGCAGCGTGATGCCGACCGGCACCCGAACGGTGACCGGGTGCTGCACGTCTCCGGCCACAGTGATGTGCTTGGCCACGACAGGCAGCCCAGCTTGCGCCTGCTCGATATTGATCAGGCTTTCGACATTTTGCACGACTGCGCCCACGTTGAGGGGTATGCCACCTTCCGGCACGACCCGTCCCAAGACGTCGTAGACCAGAACCTGTTCGTCGCCGGCCGGATAGAAGTTGCCCAGCTCGGCGATGGCGATGTCTGGGTAGCCTTCAGCGGCCTGCCGCAGCGCGGCAATGGCGCGCGTGTAGCGCTGCTTCACGCCCAAGAACCCGCGGCTGGCGTTCGTGGCCTGCATCACGAGGCGCAAGCCACCCACGACATCGGCGGCCCGAGTGATCATCAACTCCTGGTCCACATGCACGAGAGGCTCGCACTCGGCGCCGTTGGCAATCACCGCTTCAACGTGGGCGGCGGCCAGCTTGACGTGCGCGGGAAAGCCCGCTCCGCCGGCTCCTACGACGCCTGCAGCGTGCACGCGTCGAACGATCTCGGCCCCTGTCTCAACGGCATGGTTCGCCATAGCCACGCAACTCTCCCCCTTCATTACACCAGCGAAAACGCGCCGACGAGGGTGCAGCGCCGCTTGCGGGCGAATACGCGCGCGGTGGTCAGTCCCTCCCCGCTGGCTCCTGCGATCGTAAAACTGGTCGGCCCTTCGCCGCCGAACCCGATGCCCGCGTAAGACGGTGCGTTCTTTACGAAGATAGTGGTATTGACGGCCTTGGCGAACTCACTCATGTGATTGATGTTCGCCGAGTGGATGATGGCAGTGTGCCGCAGCCCGCCCTCGATGGCGACCGCCAGGTTGACCGCCTCTTCGAAGTTATTGGCCCTGACCAGGGGCAGCACAGGCATCATGGTTTCGTTGCGCACCAGCGGATGGTCATGGCCCACCTCGACGACGATCGCGCGCAGGTCATCGCCGGCGCTGATCCCCAGCTCGTGCAGGATCGTGGCCGCGTTCTTGCCGATGTAACGGCGGTTGGGGTGCCCGTCCTTGGTCAGGACCACCTTCTCCAGGCGGGGCAGATAGCTGGCGTCCAGCACCAGCCCTCCGGCGGGCTCAAAACAGCGCAGGAGGGCGTCGGCCATCCACTCCGTGACGAGGATCTCTTTCTCGGCAATGCAGGGCAGGTTGTTGTCGAACGAGCAGCCGGCCACGATCTCGCGGGCCGCCTTTTCCGGGTTGGCCGTCTCATCCACGATGACCGGCGGGTTGCCCGCCGCGGCGCCTATCGCCCTCTTGCCGCTGGACATGGCGATGTGCACGATCTCCCGGCCTCCGGTGGCGCAGATCAGGGCAACCTGAGGATGCGACATCAGTTGGCGCACCGTGTCCAGGCCGGCCTCTTCGATGCCGACAAGCAGACTGGAGGGCCCACCGGCTTTCTCGATGGCCTGGTTCAAGAGGCCGATCGTCTCGAAAGAGACCTTGCGAGCGGTGGGATGTGGGGCGAAGAGGACGGTATTGCCGGCGGCGATCATGCTGATGGCATTATTGATGATGGTGGCCGACGGGTTGGTGACCGGCAGGATGGCCAGGATGGTGCCAAATGGCGCCGGCTCCTCGACGGTCAGCCCGTCGTCGCCGACGAAAGCAGCCACAGGCAGGTCTTCTACGCCGGGCGTCTTCTCGGCAGCCAGCTGGTTCTTGAGGACTTTGTCGCCGACGCGGCCCATCTTGGTCTCTTCAACCGCCATCTGGGCCAGGCGCTGGGCATTCTGGATGGCAGCATCTCGGATGGCCTGGATGAAGGCCTTGCGTTGGGCGATGCTGATGCGGTTGAAGAGCCGCTGCGCCACCTCCAACCCGGCCATGGCCTCGTCCACGGTGGCGAAGATGCCCTGCGGGCCGACCGAGCGGGGCGTCCGCCGCCCATCCATGCCGACCAGGATGCGGCGCACGATCTCGTTGACCTGGTGCTCGTCCACAACTGCGCTCATGCTTCTTTCTCCTTATCGCCTGGCATCCCTGTGGGGTGCGGGGCGTCCGCTCAGAATGCCAGCGCGGGCAGCCATCGCCTCGGCGACCTCGACATCTTGCTCGGCAGAGCCGCCACTTGCGCCGACGGCCCCCAGGGCTGCCCCATCGATCAGCAGGGGCAGGCCACCAGCAACCAGCGTCAGGTTCGGGATATTGGCATCGATGCCGAAAAATTGCGCCCCAGGCTGCGCCTGCCGGGCGAGCTCGGCGGTCGGCATGCGCACGGCAGCGGCTGTCTGGGCTTTGTGAGCCGCCAGCTCGATGCTCACCAACAAGGCATTGTCCATGCGGCGCAGCTGCATGAGCGCGCCGCCGCCGTCCACAACCGCCAGCACCATGGGCACACCGATGGCGCACGCCTTACGCATGCCGGCCTCGACAAGGGCGTCGCTGGCGGCCAGGTCAAGGACCGGCCTGGCGGCCCGCCCGGAAGGCCGCGCCGCGCCACTGGCATTCAGGACGTTCACAACCAGCCTCTCAATCTCTCGCTGCTCGTTCGACGTGTGCGATAACGTACAGCAGGTTTTGACCGGCAGAAACGGTATATGAATTTAATCTGACCGTCGAATTGTCTGGCGGAAGTTGAATGACCAGCGCGGGATCGCCAAGGAGATTGTACTGGTTCAACATCGTCACCGCCTGCGGCCAATAATAATATGACGCATAGTACTGTGCCTTCGCAGGAAGGAGATCGAAGCCGATACTAGAATTGTAAGTAGTCGAATCGAAAATCAAAGGAATAAATTCGCCATCCATGAAGAAGTCGTTATACAGCCAGCCAAGAC
>CAWEHT010000085.1:0-7166 GCA_963808455.1 uncultured Chloroflexia bacterium
CAGTGTTTCATCCACCACAAACGGCACACCCACCAGGGAGTCCATGAATCTCCTACGCCTATGCGGCGACCGACTCGACCGCGCCACTCTCGCGGTCTACGTAGGTGAACTCGACGAGACCGAACTCCTGCGGGCTCATGGTATGGAGCTGCACACGAACGAGCAGCCGCAGTTCCAGCGCCAGGTTTAGAAGCAATCGGGCATCTTCCTTGGTCAACTGGCCAGAGGGAAACATCAGCTTGGTCAAGCCCGAGAAGGTGCGGTTGACGCTGCGCTGGTCACGCGCTCCACTGGCCGGGCGTCGCCTCGAACCACTGTTCCCAAAGCGTACCGTAGTGGGCGATGCGGCGCAAATCGCGATGAAAGAGCTCGCTGATGTAATCCAGGATGAAGCCAACATGCCCCGTCAGCATCTCGCCGGTCAGCTTGGGGAGCTGCCAGCCCGGCAGATAGGCCGCCCAGCGGTCGTGGAAGGCCAGGTCGTCGCTGATCGAGGGCGGCAAAGGCTTGAAAAGGTGCTCGGTCTGCAGGCCCTGGCGGGGTCGAAGCCGTCCACCGGGATCTCCACCCGCACCCGCGGGGGTCGTCGACGTCCCAACCGGCGCGTGCCAGCGCGGGATCGATCAGTTCCTTTCGGGTCTTTGCTTCGTTCGGAGTGCTCAGGAAGCCCTCCTGCCGGCCGCCATTCGGCCTGACTGTGGCGATCGCGAGCAGTCGAGTCTCGGGCGAACAAGAGGGCCGTCCGCGCCAATCCCCTGACGCGGACGGCCCACCGTGCTCGCCCTACCGGGTGCCAGAACGTCCACGCCGGCCTGGCCACTGCCTCGGGCCCTTATCCAGCCGCGAGGCAACCCTCTTCAATTGCTGCACATTCTATCACACGTGCCCGTGATTCAGGAAGCGCGGCCGGCGAGCTTGACGGGTTTGGGACATGATGCGCTGGTGCTTCCCCGTCTCTGAGCCAGGAAGCCGGCGTGCACACAGTGCTTGCGCTTGGATGGGGTCGCCGCGCAGGCCCCGCCCACTGGCTGGCCAGCCCGTCTTCCTCCGGCGGCTGCGCCGAGACGGCCGCCGGTTCCGACCGCGCGGCGCCTCACGGCCTGTAAAGCTCGGCGCTGGCCAGGTCACTGCCGTGGTTGTCACCGCCCCCTGCGACCAGCACCCTCCCCGAGTCCAGCAGGGTAGCCGTGTGGTCCCAGCGGCGCGTGCGCATGCTCCCCACCGGCAACCACGTGTTGCTGGCCGGGTCGTACAGCTGACCGTCGGCCAGGATGTCGCTGATGCCCTCACCCCCGGCCACCAGTACCTGGCCCGAGGCCAGCAGGGTAGCGGTGTGGTACCGGCGACTGGTGCTCATGCTCGCCGCCGGCGACACCTGGTCGCCGGCCGGATCGTACAACTCAGCGCTGGCCGTGCCGCCCCCGGCGACCAGCACCTTCCCCGAGTTCAGCAAGGTAGCCGTGTGCCCGGTGCGGGCAAGGCTCATGCCCTTCGCCGGCAACCAGCTGTTGCTGATCGGGTCGTACAGCTCGGCGCTGGCCAGGGCGCCGGCGATGCCGGAACCCCCGACCACCAGCACTTCGCCCGAGGGGAGCAGGGTGGCGGTGGACACGTAGCGGGCGGTGCTCATGCGGCCTCCCGATGACCAGGTGTTGCTGAACGGGGCGTACAGCTCGGCGCTGGTATCGCCCGAACCCCCGGTCACCAGCACCTTGCCTGATGGCAACAGGGTCGCCGTGTGCCCGGCGCGGTGGGTGCTCATGCGCCCGGCCGATGACCAGGTGTTGCTGGCCGGGTCGTAGAGCTCGGCCCCGGCGAGGATGTCGATGCTGCCCTCGCCCCCGGCTACCAGCACCTGGCCCGAGGGCAGCAGGGTAGCTGTATGGTATTCGTGGGCGGTACTCATGCTGCCCGCCGGCGACCAGGCGTCGGTGGCCGGGTCGTACAGTTCAGCGCTGGCCAGGGCACTGCCGCCCTGCTCGCCCCCGGCCACCAGCACCTTGCCCGAGTCTAGCAGGGTGGCGGTGTGGTACCAGCGTCTCGTGCCCATGCTCGCCGCTGGCGACCAGGTGTTGCCGGCCGGGGCATACATTGCGCTGCTCAAGGCGGCGGGAGGCATCAAGATTGCGAGCATCTTGGGCGTGGATGCCACACCGAAGGCCGTAGCTGCGAAGAGAATGATAGCCGCTGCGAGGGCGACGAACAAGATGCGCTTCCCCGGTTGGCTGAACATACTGCCTCCCTTGAAATATGCATTACACACGTTGTTCTGGCGAGCCGCTTTGAGAACCCACAACGGAATAAGGGCCGCATTTTACCCGCTTGGGCACGAAAGGCAGATGCGACAATCGTCTCGTGCCTGTTCTCCGATACCCACAATTTAGCGCAAAGCGGTGCCCAGGCCATCAGCGCAAACGCTAGGGTTTGGGACAACAAAAGGGCCGCTCAGCAGGCGGCCCCCTTGATTATTGTCGTATTCTGTTTGTTGTGGCGGGCTTACCATGCTCGCATGCTCTTGTCCCCAGTGTGCTACGCTCTCGCGGACGGATCGGGCAAAGGGCTCATGAAATGTGCGCCCACCGCGGCGTGCCTATCCGCGCATCCGTGGCGTATCCGTGGTCGGCCTGGCCCCGGCAACGAAACACACCCGCGCCATCGTGGGTGTCGTGCAATTCCTTTCATTGGGCCGCGGCGCCGGGCTGCATGGCGAACGACCACAAGCCGGGCGGGGGCATCACGGCCTCGCGGCGCGGCCCCGGGTCCTGATCGACCACCCGCTGCAGCAGGTCGCTCTGATAGGTCCCGGCAGGATAGCGCCGCTCCAGCCAGCGGGCCCCTTCCCAGGGGATGCCTTGCCAGCCTCCGAAGAAAGGCGCCGAGAAGGGCAGCCGGGCCAGGGCCTGGGCCAGGTCATCGAGCTCGTCGTCGGCCATGCCGGCGAGGCTCAGCATCATCTGCCGCTCGAGCTGCAGCACGCGCGCCAGCCTGGCATGGAACATCTCGCCGAACGCGCGTCAGCCGCCGGCCCGACACGTCATCCGAATCCAACGCCTCGGCGGCGACCAGGGCCGCCCGGCGCCCCAGGTACATGGCGGGGAGCACGCCGACGTGCGCGGCCGGCGTCGCGGCATCGCCCAGGCCCAGAAAGCCGTCGCGAGCTGCCCGGGCCGGCCCGTCGTCGATGGCGATCCGGCAGGTCGCCTGCAGCACGCACCGCGAGCCGGCCAGCAGGTCACGCACCCGCGGGTCTTCCTGCAGGTACTCGTCGAGGTAGAAGGCCGCCGATTCCGGGGTGTGATGGCCCACCCCGCCGGCCAGGAGCGTGAAGGAGACCGTGGCCCGGCCCGGCACCGGCATGACGACGGTGCCGAAGCCCGCCCGCGCCGACGTGTAGGACCGCCCGAAAGTCGTGATCTGCCCAAGCTGCCGGCGGCGCACGGCCGGCGCTTCCAGCTCGCGCGGTGACCACCAGCGCCTGGCAGCCCGCAGCACTGCCCGGGTCATAGAGGCCCGCCGCGCGGATCAGGCGGCGCGCCCCGCCCTCTGCCGACATGACCAGGGATGCACGGATATCGCCGGTCGGCGTGCGGACCCCGACGATCCGGTCGCCCTCTTCGATCAGCCCGGTCACTTCGACCCCATACCTCACCTCTGCTCCGGCGCGCCCGGCCTGATCGGCCAGCATCTGCAGCAGGCCGGCGCGATCGACGGCCGCAACCGGGCTCCCATCGCCGCGGGAAAAGGGCGCGGCCACTTCGTAGCCGCCGGGGCTGACGAACCGGTGGAGGCGAGGGTAGCCGACGACCAGCGCCGGCGGGATGACCAGGTCGAGCTGGGGATAGAAGAGATCGCCGAACAGGCGGCGGCCCTTGAGCAGGCCGGGGACGGGCGCGAGAATGGCGCTCCACGGTTGGGCCTGGTGGCCCGCCGCGGGCATGCGCTCCAGGAGAAGGGTCGAAAAACCGAGCCGGGCGGTGGTGCGCTGCTGCGCTCAGGCCGGCAGGCCCGGCGCCCACGATGATCACATCACGAGAAGCAACGGAAGCACGTCTTGTGGTCATGTTCGATCGCCTCGCTCCTCCACGGGGGAAGTGTGACACACGGTCCAAAGCGCGGCTGGCGGCGTCGGCGGCGAGTGGCTCCATGGCACGCGAATCTGGTCGCAGTATAAGGGCTGCCGCGGCGCCTGAGAACCGTATAAGGTTCTGATTTTCGGAGCCAATTAGTCTCGGCCAAACTACGGTGGCCGGCCCCAGACGGCGCGTCGCCTCGAGCCGTATTTGAGGTAAGAAACACCCGGACGGCCCGTACCAAATACGTAAGTGGGAATTGCTGCCTTACCCCCGACCGATTTGACAAGAGCCGCAGCCGCGGTATACTGTCCAGCATATGGACCCGGTGATTCGCCAGAAGGTCAATGTAATGAGCCGGTTGATGTTACCCAAGTGCTTGAAGTCGAAGGTGCCATCCCGCGGCAGGGACGGCTTCTTGTGCTTTGGGTGAGACCCATATCCAATCGAGAGCACAGGCGCCCTGCCGGAGATATCCGCAGGGCGCTTTTATGTCATGCGTGCGGAGCTGATACATGGAAGATGTCGCTGAGCCTCCCAGTTGTCTTGTTGCGCGCACCCGAACCTGTCCCGTCTCTGCCCGGCAGGCAGCCGGGATAGGCCCTCGTGTTCAGCGCAGGACCGAGCAGCGTAGGCCCCTCGCCGGCAACCGGGTCGGCGGATGGGGCTTTTCTTGTTAATGAATGTATGTGGAAAAAGGAGCCATGCCATGCCGTACACGATCGTCTGTCCTGAATGTGAAGGCTCGATGGAGCTGAGCAGCCTGATGGCCGGTGAGATCGTGCCCTGCGCCTTTTGCGGGGTCGATCTTCGAGGTCATGTCGCTCGATCCCTTGCAAGTCGAGCTTGCGCCGGAAGAGAAGGAGGACTGGGGAGAATGACGCGCTGTCGCCGTGCTGGTGTCACGCATACGTGTCGAGGAAAAGCTGCTTCTGGAAGCGCTGGAGGCCCTCGGCGCGCAGGTCGAGGTGGTGAACGACGGCGATCTGGTGCTGCCGCTCGCAGCAGGCCGCCCGGCGCCCGCCGCCGACGTCTGGCTGGAACGCTCGTTGAGCGCGGCACGCGGCCTGTACGCGCTGCCGCGTGCTGGAGCAGGCGGGGCTGCCGACGGTGAACCGGTATCGCACCGCGTTCGACCTGCGCCGACAAGCTCCTCACGACGGCAGCCCTGGCCGAAGCCGGCGTGCCGCAGCCGCGCACCGCGCTGGCCTTTACGGCTGAATCCGCCCTGCGCGCCATCGAGCAGATGGGCTACCCGGTCGTGCTCAAGCCGGTGGTCGGGTCGTGGGGACGGCTCCTGGCCCGCATCAACGACCGGGACGCGGCCGAGGCGGTGCTGGAGCACAAGGAGGTCCTGGGCTCGTATCAGCACAGCATCTTCTATGTGCAGGAGTACGTCGACAAGCCGGGCCGCGACATCCGCAGCCTTCGTGGTCGGCGGCGAGGTCATCTGCCGCCATCTACCGCGCGCTCGGAGCACTGGATCACCAACACGGCGCGCGGCGGAGAGGCCAGCAACTGCCCGGTGACCGCCGGGATCGCGGCGCTTTGCGGAAGGCCGCCGAGGCGGTCGGGCGGCGGGATGGTGGCCCTCGACCTCTTGGAGCGGGCCGAAGGCGGGCTGCTGGTGACCGAGGTCAACCACACCATGGAGTTCCGCAACAGCATCGACCCGACCGGGGTCGACATCCCGCGGCCGGATGGCCGACTACGTGATCCGGCAGGCCGGAGAGGGCAACCGCCCCTGCCTGAGCCTGCGCAGGCCTCGGGGGCCGGGGTGCGCAGCGCATTTCCGGCGTCGGCGGGGCTGCCACGATGAGCGATCGGCGCGCGTGGCCATCGTGGGCGGCTCCGGCTACACCGGCGGCGAACTGCTGCGGCTGCTGCTGCGCCACCCGGGCGTCGAGATCGCACAGGTCACGTCGGAGTCAACACGCCGGCGAGTTCGTGCACGGCCTGCATCCGAACCTGCGGCCGGGGGGATGCTCGGGCACGCCTCTGCGCTTCACAACGCTGAGCGAGCTGGCGGCCTGCGATCTCCTGTTCCTGGCGCTGCCGCACGGCCAGGCGCAGCGCCAGATCGAACGGTTCGCCGGGCTGGCCGAGCGCATCGTGGACCTGTCGGCCGACTTTCGCCTGCGCGAACCCGGAGAGCTACCGGCGCTGGAAGCCGGTTCCCTTCGCACTGCCGCGGTGGAAGCAGGTCCGGGCCCCAATGCGCCTGGGGGCACACGTGGCGGTTGGGCGGATTGCGTCGACCGCGTACACAATGGCGGATGGAGTGGTCGTGGGCCGAACCCTTGGCGGAGGGGCGCTGGGCGCGTATCAGATGGCGATTGCTCTGGCCAATGCGCCGGCCGAAAAGATTGGGCTGTTAATACTGCGGGTGACCGGACCGCTGTTCGCGCGCGTGCAGAAGGATCGGGAATTGTTGCCGCGCTATTTCCGAATCATCATGTCGTCTTTTGAAGAACAACAGCACATCGTCAGCTCTGTCAGTGCAGACAGCAATGGCGGTACCTGGATGGTGCTGAGCTCGTCGTCGCTTCTTCTTGCGGCACCTAGTGTGCACGAATTTCCTCAGCAAATGAAGCAGATTTTACAGCAAAAGCCGCTAAAGAGCAAAAACAGCCATTACCTGGCGTCCCGTGTCGTTGTCGTTGTCGTCATCGTTGTCGTCGTTGTCGTCATCGTTGTCATCGTCGTCGTCATTATCGTCGTCGTTGTCGTCATCGTTGTCATCGTCGTCGTTGTCATCGTCGTCGTTGTCATTGTCGTCGTCGTCGTCATCGTCATTGTCATCGTCATCGTCGTCGTCATCGGTCGTGGCATTGTCATCGTCCGGCGATTGGTCGTCGTCATCGTCGGGCATACAGTCATCATTATCGTCGTCGTCGTCTCTTATTCTGAGTCTTTATCATTTCTTCTTCGTCGTCGTGTTGAACGGCTCACAGTGCTTCGTCTCGCTTTTAACAAAAGCCTATCAGAGACTACCGTTTGCTGCCCTTGGAACAAGAAGCCCGCTGTGCCGCAGCGGCAGCTGTAGCACAAGGCGATCCTTTTAGCAATACGGTCATCAGTAATGTACATAAAAAA
>CAWEHT010000086.1:0-10091 GCA_963808455.1 uncultured Chloroflexia bacterium
GGCGACCGTTTCCATGACCATCACCAGCGGCAGATGGATGGCGGGGAGGATGGTGGTGAGGACCGGCCGGTGGTTGAAGCCAGCAAGATGCCGGCGCGCCGTTCCGGCCGCACTAAGCTGGTCATTGTCGAATCCCCCGCCAAGGCGCGCACTGTCGGCCGATTTCTGGGTCAAGGATATGATGTTCGAGCCTCAGTCGGACACGTCCGGGATCTTCTGCGCTCCAAGCTGTCGGTCGATTTGGAGCACGACTTTGCTCCAACCTACCGGGTGCCTAACGAAAAACGCGACGTGGTGAAGAACCTCAAAGACGCGAGCTTGCGAGCAGCAGAGGTCTACCTCGCGACCGACCCTGATCGGGAGGGCGAGGCGATTGCCTGGCACCTGCTGGAGGCCATTGAGATCCCAAAGGAGACGGCACACCGGGTAGTGTTCCACGAGATCACGCGCAGGGCGATCGTGGACGCTTTTGCGCATAGCCGCGATGTAGACATGCGGCTGGTCGATGCCCAGCAAGCGCGTCGGATACCCGACCGCCTAGTGGGTTATCAGATCAGCCCGCTATTGTGGTCGCGGGTGCGCAGCCGGCTCTCCGCCGGGCGTGTGCAGTCCGTGGCCGTACGACTGGTCGTCGAGCGAGAGCGAGAGATTGCGGCCTTTAACCCCGTTGAGTACTGGTCCATAGATGCTGAGCTGGCCCAGGGAATGACACGCGGCCTGGACCCACGGGCGAGCTTCCGGGCGCGCCTAGTGCGTGTTCGGGGCATTGAGCCTGATCTCAAAAACCAGGACGAGGCTGAACGGATCCTGGCCGAGCTGGAGCGTGCTGTATTTGTCATTGCAGAGATCAAGCGAGGTGAGCGACGCCGGCGACCGAACGGGCCATTCACGACCAGCACGCTGCAGCAGGATGCAGCGCAGCGGCTAGGCATGACGGCGCAACGTACCATGCGCATTGCCCAGGAACTCTATGAAGGGATCGAGATCGGTGAGGAGGGTACAGCGGGACTGATCACCTACATGCGCACGGATAGCCTCAACGTGGCGCAGGAAGCCCAAGACGAGGTCCGTGCACTGATTGCCGAGCAGTATGGCCCGACTTACGTACCGTCGGAGCCCAATGTGTTCAAGTCGCGTGCGAAGAACGCCCAGGAGGCACATGAAGCCATTCGCCCGACCTCGGTACGGCGGCTGCCGAGCTCAGTAAGCCGCTGGTTGAACCGTGACCAGTACCGGCTCTATGAGTTGATCTGGAGACGTTTTGTGGCCAGCCAGATGGCAGCCGCGCTCTTCGAGACGGAAGCCGTCGAGGTGGCGGCCGGACCGGATGGCGCGGACACGCCTTCGCTGACAGGGCCTGAAAGGGACCGTCCGTACTCACTGCGAGCAAGCACATCGAAGGTCAGCTTTCCTGGTTTTCTAGCGGTCTACACGGGTGGCGCCGACGGTGGGGGCTCCGACGGAGCTGTTGAGGTTGATAGGTTCACGCCCACCGGTAGCCTGGCCGTGGCCGACGGGAAGAATGGAAACGGGGACGGGCGAGACGAGACGCGCGCGGATCAAGCGGAAGGGCAGGTACCCATCGGGCTGGTGGAAGGAGAGCGGTTAGACTTGGTGCGCCTCTTGCCCGAGCAGCACTTCACCCAGCCACCGCCTCGCTACACCGAGGCCTCGCTCATCAGGTCGCTCGAAGAGAACGGGATTGGACGCCCCAGCACCTATGCGACTATCCTGTTGACGATCATAGATCGGGGATACGTGGAGCGCATCGAGCGCAAGCTCGTGCCTACCGAGTTGGGCACCACAGTGAATGACCTGTTGGTAAAGCACTTTGACACGGTGCTGAACGTGGGCTTTACGGCCGACATGGAAGAGCATTTGGACAACATCGCGGCCGGCCAAGAGGCTCTGGTGCCCGTGCTTCACGACTTCTATGACTTTTTCGCACCGCAGCTACACAGGGCGGAAGAGTCGATGCAAAAAGTGCAAGTCGAGCCCGAGAAGACGGGGGAGAATTGTCCCAACTGCGGGAACGAGCTGATCATCAAGCTCGGCCGCTTCGGGAAATTTGTGGCGTGCTCGAATTATCCGACTTGTCGCTTCACCAAGCCAGTTGTTGCCAAAATCGGCGTGACCTGTCCGCTCGACGGCGGCGATCTCGTAGAAAGGAGAACGAAGCGAGGGCGCACCTTCTACGGGTGTGCAAACTACCCCAGTTGCGACTTCACATCATGGAAGCGCCCCTTGCCTCAACCCTGTCCGAAGTGTGGCGGGCTCCTGGTACTGGCAACCAAGGAATGGGGCGAATGCGAGGCTTGTCACAACCGCGTGCGCCTGGACCAGGCTGAAGCAGGCACCGGGGAGTTCGCGGATGCCAAGGAGAACAGCACCTAACTATGGAGGAGTTGCTGGTTACGTATGTCAGGTACCTGGTCGCCGAGCGAAATGCATCGGAACACACGATTGGGAACTACGCGCGTGGAAATCCGTCAGCTCATGCAATTCGTTCACGAGCGAGGCATTGCGGCATGGTCTGAGGTGACACCGGCCGTGCTGAGGAACTGGCTAGCTTGGCTGTATACTCGGGGCTACGCAAGGGCCAGCGTCGCGCGCCGCATCTCTGAAGTGCGCTCCTTCTACGCGTATTTGCGTGCTCACGGTCTGGCCACCGACAACCCGGCCACCGTGATCTCCGCACCGAAGGTGCCGAAGCTGTTACCTCGGCCGTTGAGCAGGTCTGAGATCGAGGCCCTGCTGGCAGCGCCGGACGCGAGCACAGCGACGGGCCAGCGCGACACGGCTATGCTCGAGCTGTTGTACGCAGGCGGATTGCGGGTAAGCGAGCTAATTGCCCTTGACCTGAATGGCCTGGATTTCTCGCACGGTGAGGTCCGCGTTCTTGGAAAGGGTGCGAAGGAGCGGATCGTGGTCATTGGGCGGCCCGCCATTGCGTCCTTGGAGGCGTATCTGGCGGGTGGGCGAGAGCAGTTGCTGGAGGCAGGCCGCCAGGCCCATGCCGGGCGGCGGCCGCGGGACGAGGCTCATGGCCCAAGTGAAGGTGCCCCGGTGGTTGCCAGGCAAGGATGGCGGCTCCCACTACGAGGCAGTGGGCCACGCAGTACGAGCGCAGTCTTCTTGAATCGGTTCGGCACCCGGATCTCCGTCAGCATGTTTACGCGCCGCTTGAGCCGCTATGCTCGGGCCGCCGGTATAGGTCACCCGGTGACTCCACACATGCTGCGACACAGCTTTGCCACCCACTTGTTGGATGGGGGCGCTGACTTGAGGTCGGTTCAGGAGCTGCTTGGCCACGAGAGCGTTGCGACAACGCAGATCTACACGCAGGTTAGCCAGGCTCACTTGCGGGACACCCTGATGAAATCGCATCCGCGAGCGTGTGGCGGTACTGCCGAGAGTGCCGCTGCGCCCCAGCCGAAAGACGAAACGCATGTCAAACAGTGATCGGATGGCCGCTGTCTTGGTTCGCCTCGCCAGCCTAAGACAAATCCTGGCGAGCAATGATCTCGACGCGCTCCTCGTGAGCCAGCCAGACAATCGGCGTTACCTGAGCGGCTTCAGCGGTTCGTCAGGGTGGCTTTTGGTATCTCGCAGTGCTACGCTGCTGGCGACCGATTTTCGCTATTTCGAGCAGGTTGAGCTAGAGTGCCCGGGGATCGACTTGGTCAAGATCGCTCGAGGCCTGGCGCCGGCCCTGCCTGCCATGTTGGTGCAGGCCTCGGCCACGAGGGTGGGTTTCGAGGCAGACCACGCCACATTCGGCGATGTGCAAGCCTGGATTGCTGCCACACCGGAACATGAATGGTCCGCGACTCAAGGGCTGGTAATGAGCCTTCGCGCCGTCAAGGATGGTGCGGAGCTTGCCGCGCTGCGGACCGCAGCGCGCCTGGCCGACGACGCTCTGGCAGCCGTGCTACCCCTTTTGCGGCCGGGCATGCTCGAGTTGGAGGGGGCCTGGCTGATCGAGAGTTATCTCCGGCAGCACGGGGCTGAAGGCCTGGCTTTCGAGACGATCGTGGCAGGTGGCAGCAACGGCGCGCGGCCGCATGCCAGGGCGTCGAACGCACCCTTGCCGGCCGGGGAACCAATCGTGATTGATATGGGCGCCCGACTCGGCGGTTATTGTTCCGACATAACGCGCACGGTGTGCCTCGGCCAGCCTAGGGACCCAGCCTGCTTCTGGGAGATCTATAACCTTGTCCTGAGGGCTCAAGGAGCAGCCAGGTCAGTGGCACGCGCTGGGATGACAGGCCGCCAAGTTGACACGGCGGCGCGGGACATCATCGCTGCGGCAGGTTACGGCGCGAACTTTGGCCACAGCCTCGGCCATGGGGTGGGCCTGGCCCTGCACGAGGAGCCCCTTCTCTCACAGCATTACGAAGGGCTTTTGGCGCCAGGCAACGTGGTCACAGTCGAGCCGGGTGTCTACTTGCCTGGCTGGGGAGGGGTTCGCATTGAGGACATGATCGTCTTGACCGATGAGGGCGCTGAAATGCTCACCGCGGCGCCTAGGGACCCCCTTCTCCCGATTCCGTAAATTCGGAAGGTTCGGCAACACGGCGGCCAGAAGCCCCCAGAGGTGGTTTCGCACGAGCGGAGCAAAGGAGAACGTGAATGACCTGGCGAAGTGAAGAGGAAGGCCACAACTGGCTGCCCGTTCTGCTCACCTTTCTTTTGGGTCTCCTGATAGGCTGGTGGGTTATCGGTTGGTGGCTTTGGCCGGTAACCTACACGGATGCTTTGCCCCAAGACCTTCGCTTGCAGGATAGGCAACAGTATCTCACCCTGGTGGCGGACTCGTTTGCCAGTTCAGGTGACGTGACCACTGCTGAGGCCCGCACAGCGACCTGGCCGCACGATCGGCTTGTCAACGATCTCAACGTGCTGCAGGCGGGCCTGGCATCGCAAAACCCTGCTGAGGCTGCAGCTGTGCAAAAACTAGCTGTCGTCCTGAACGCCTCGACGAGTGCGCCAGCGGCGCAGGGTCAGCCATCCATAGCTGAAACCGCGCCGACTGCGCCAACCGCTGTGGCGCAGTCGGCCCCGGCACGGAGCTCAGAGCGCCCTACTAAAGAGTGTCTGTTCCAGCGTACTGTGGGTAGCGCTGTTGCTGGGAGCCATTGTGCTCGGCGTGTTCGTTTGGAACCGAAGCAGGCAGAATCAGCAGGCGGTTGGGGACCGGCGCGTTCCTGGATCGGGACGTCCGCCCGGCGGAGGATGGGCCTCGCGGTCGGGCAGGGAGGAGCCAGCGGGTTCCCGCACTCAGGACCTCAAACCGAAGGGGACCGAAAGCGAACTTGTTCTGCCATGGGATCTGGAAGAACCTCCAGCCGGGGAGGCGGAGTCGGCAGGTCCAAGCGGCCCGTCTTCGTCCTCTTCTGGGGCGCCAGGGCGATCGCCCGCCTCAGCGTTTTCCCAGGACTACCCCAGTGCCCTCGGCACTTCCGACCGGGAGCCCCTAAGCGAAGCAATGCCCTCGCCAAACGTTGCGGCAACCCAAGCTGCATCAATGGCGGACGATGCCCTGGTCAAGTTGGGCGAATACACCGCGTCGTATCAGGCTGGCGAGGCCGGCTATGATGAGGCGTTTTACGTCGAAGATCAACTGGGAACGGTGTTGGGACAGTGCGGGTTGAGTCTCATGATTCCCCTGGGGCGTTCCGGTGATCAAGCCGCGGCACTGCAAGTGTGGCTCTGGGAAGAACGCGATAGCGTCACACAAGCCAAGGTGCTGATGACCAAGAGCGCCTATCGGGACACGGCTCTCCGTGGCCAGCTGGCAGAGGACTACCCGGCACTTGCCATCAAAGCGGGCACAGAGTTTGATCTTGCCACGAATAAGCTCTATTTGCGGGGAGTCGTCGAAAGCCTGGGCTACGCCGATCAAGATCCGTTACACCGGCAGATCTTTGGCCAGGTATCGATCAGGATGCATGCTTTCCAGCGCAGCTGACCAGGGCGCAGCCACAGATCGAGCCTCACCGGCGCGGGTCCGCCCGTTGGCGGGACAATGGGCCGGTACGGCCTCATACGCTCGCTTCTGGGTCGAACAGCTTGCTAAACTCCTGAATCGCGTATCTATCCGTCATACCGGCCAGATAGTCGCAAATCACTCGCATCGGCGAGTCTGGGCCAAGGCGCATGCGCTCCTGGGTTTCATATGGCAATTGTAGTGGCTCAGCGATGTAGGCCTGAAAGAGGGCCGTCAGCACACGGTTGGCTTTTGTGGCCATCCGCACCACGCGCGGATGATGGTAGAACCTCCCTTGCAGGAAGCTCTTGAGCGCGCGATTATGGTCAGAGGTCTCGGCGGAGAAGCAGGCCAAGTTCGTGCCCAGGTTCCGTACATCCTGTAACGTCTCGATGCGATTGGTGGCAAGTCGCTCTGCGGTGGCTTTGATCGCGTCCGTGATCTCGAGGCCAACTAAGCGGCGGATGACACGAGCGCGAAGCAGATCGGACGGTCTGCTATGGCTGGCGATACCAAGGGAGGTGGCCACTCGTTGCCACAGAATCCAGCTGGCGCACGTCTTGCCAATCGAGGAGGCCACTGCGCAGCCCGTCGTCCAGGTCGCTGGTGCAATACGCCAGTTCGTCGGCGATGTTGGCGAGCTGGCACTCCAGTGATCCTGACTTTTCCGGTTCGTAACCCGTTGCATCGCGGACGTCATAGTCGGTGTCATGTTTGACCAGGCCCTCGCGTACCTCGTAGGTAAGGTTCAGGCCAGGAAAGTCGGGGTAGCGGTTCTCCAAGAGCGTGACGACACGCAGCGTCTGGCGCTGGTGGTCGAAACCGCCCTCTTCGGCCATCATATGGTTCAAGGTCGCCTCGCCGATGTGGCCGAATGGAGAATGGCCCAGGTCGTGAGCCAGACAGATTGCTTCTACCAGGTCCTCATTGCTGCCCAGGCTCCGGGCCAATGTGCGTCCTATCTGGGCCACTTCGATCGAATGGGTCAGGCGGTTGCGATAGTGATCCCCTTCGGCGTAGACAAAGACCTGAGTCTTGTACTCCATGCGTCGAAAGGCCGTGGTGTGAATGATTCGGTCACGGTCGCGCTGGAATGCAGTCCGGTAAGCATGCTCTTCTTCCGGATGCTCGCGCCCCCGGCTCTCTGCGCTGGCAACCGCATAGGACGCCAGCGCGACCTTCTCCCGGCCCTCCAAATCCACGCGGACAAAGGGCATGCGTTGCTTCTTTCAGGCCTCGCCCAGCACCTCACGCAAGTGTGCCAGCTGGTCAGGCAAGGTTGCCAAATGGCTCATATCGACTTCCACATACTCGTCCGAGCCAAAGCGGGTCTCCTGGCGGATCGCGTGGATCAGATGGTCCAGCGCTCCGGGGGTGAGATCCGCTACCCGTGCGATTCCAGAACGCGCCGACTGGCCAGCTTCAGGGGTGTGGACGGCGAACGTGACCAAAGCCAGATGGCCGTCGGTCTTCAGCTTGGTGTAGATCCGATGTTCCAGATGCGTGGCACGTCCGGCTGCTGAACGGAAGATGTGGATCTGCCACAGGCGCTCGCCGTCCTGCAAGTGTAGCATCTGTTCATCGACCAGGTCGCGAACCACGCCTGGCGTATCTGTCTGGTTTGAGTTGTTGTACTTGGTGCTCATGTTAGCTGCAGTATTCTGCTTCGAGCTGGGAGACCGGGGGCCGCCCGGCTGCCCCAGCCAACGACGAGTTTACACCTATGCGCGAAAGCGTGTCAAGCCGTTGTGATTGTATCTGGCGCGCGGTTGGCGTCTCGCACGCGTCTGTGCTATAGTCAGGGCGCGCGCCCCTGCCCAAAAAGCAAGGACGCGCCGTGCCTGTTGGGCCGGGGCGCGACTAACCCCGGATGGAGAGAATATGCTTGACATAAAGCTCATACGGGACAACCCCGATCGGGTCGTGGCGGCAATGGCCACACTGCAGGCTGACGACGCGCCGGTGCGAGAAGCGCTGCGGCTGGATGAGCACCGACGCGAGATCCTGACGCGCGTAGAACGGCTGCGGGCCGAGCGTAACGCCGGCTCTAAGCGGATCGGCCAGCTGATTCGTGAAGGCCAGCGTGAAGAAGCCGCAGCTCAGTCGGCACACATGGCGGCGACGGGGGAAGAGATAAAGCAGCTCGAGGAAGAGCTGGTCGGCGTAGACGAGGCTTTCAACGATGCGATGTTGCGCATTCCTAATCTGCCGCATCCCAGCGTGCCCATCGGGAAGGACGAGCGCGAAAACGTCATAGTGCGTGAGGAAGGCGAGCGTCCCGTTTTCGATTTTGAGCCCAGGCCGCATTGGGAGCTGGGCGCGGACCTGGACATCATCGACTTCGAACGCGGTGTCAAGCTGAGCGGCAGCCGCTTCTACGTATTGAAAGGGTTGGGAGCACGCTTGCAACGTGGCTTGATCAACTGGATGCTGGATCTGCACATCCAGAAGCACGGCTATACCGAAATTTACCCGCCGTATATGGTGAAGCGTGATATCCTTGTCGGCACGGGTAACCTACCGAAGTTCGGAGAGAATCTCTATCACGACGCGGAGGAGGACTACTGGTGGATTCCCACCGCGGAGGTCCCGGTAACCAATCTATATCGTGACGAGATCCTCGATGGCGATAAACTGCCCATCCATCACGTTGCCTATACGGCCTGCTTCCGGCGCGAGAAGATGAGTGCAGGGCGCGACGTGCGCGGGATCAAGCGGGGCCACCAGTTCGACAAGGTCGAGATGGTGAAGTTCGTTTATCCAGAGACGTCAATGGACGAGCTAGAGCGGCTCATCGATGACGCCGAGGACGTTTGCCGCGAGCTTGGCATCCCTCATCGGATTGTTCAGATGTGCACAGGGGATCTTAGCTTTGTCGCTGCCATCAAGTATGACGTCGAAATGTGGGCACCCGGTTGCCGAGAATGGCTGGAAGTGAGCTCGTGCAGCAATTTTATGGACTTCCAAGCCCGCCGAGCCAACATCCGGTTCAGGCGTGAGCCAGGTGCGAGGCCCGAGTACGTTCATACGTTGAATGGGTCCGGGCTGGCGTTGCCGCGGGTCTTGATTGCCCTGTTGGAGACTTATCAACAGCGAGATGGCTCGATCACCATCCCCGAAGCGCTGCGACCATACGTGGGAACGGATCGTTTGCCGGCAGGGCGGGATGGTGGACGCGATAGGGGAGACCATACACCTGCGGCTCGACCATAATCGTTTTTGACACGGTCTCGGCGGCGTGATACAATCGGGTCGTCGTGAGAGAGAGGCTCCCTGAGGAGGGATGGCCGAGTGGTCTATGGCGGCGGTCTTGAAAACCGTTAGGGCGTAAGCTCTCGGGGGTTCGAATCCCTCTCCCTCCGCCAGATGTTTGGGACTTGACAGGGGGAGGTCGCATAGCCTGGTCGAGTGCGCCCGCCTGCTAAGTGGGTATAGGTGAATTTACACCTATCGCGGGTTCAAATCCCGCCCTCCCCGCCTGGTTTCTGCTCTTGTGTCCCAGTAGCTCAGTGGATAGAGCGCTTCCCTGCGGAGGAAGAGGCCACAGGTTCAAATCCTGTCTGGGATACTGAAGAAAGGCCCCCACATGGGGGCTTTTCTATTGTGTGCCAGGCTTGCCAAAGTGTTTCTTGCATCGAGGTCTTGACCCACAAATCATTGATTTCCTGGGCCTCGAGGAGTCGGGAAAGAGTGGTGCTGATAAAGGTGATGCGGCGCAGTCGTCGGCTAGGAATGGCGTTTGCCAGCGGGCGAAGTGGTCCGATCAAGACCTTGAAATAGGGATCGCCGGCTCGAGGGTGGTCCGGTTCGTCGGGGATCAGCGCAAGCCGCGGCAGCACTCGATAGCCCTGAACTGGAGCCATCCATCGCACGCTCCAGCGGTCGCTAGGCGGGAAGGCACCGGTCTGATAGAATGCCAGATACTCGGCACCGACCCTCCGCGGGCGCGCGCGAGGGGTATGCGGTACCACCCCTGTTCGCGCGCCCGCGCAAGATCGGCCTGCTCTTTCAGGACGACGACCAGCACCGGCGCTTCACCGTCCTCAACGCCTGGAAGCATGGACAACAACCAAGGGGCATCGACATTTGAAGGGCTAAGCGA
>CAWEHT010000087.1:0-4682 GCA_963808455.1 uncultured Chloroflexia bacterium
TCCATGATCACCGCGCCCTTGCTACTACCCGGAGCAAGCCTATCTGTTCGCCGGCCGCTTACAACCGCAAGAGGCGCTCCGCGTTGCCGTGCGCGATCCGCTCGCTGTCGGCGGGGCTCACCGGGAGTCCATCCAGGAAGGCGCGCGCCTCCGCCATCGAGCATAGGGATAATCGGCGGAGAACATGATGCGGTCGACACCGACCTCAAGCAACAGGTCGAGGAACGTGGCGGTCCAGTTGAAGCCGCTGAACGTGTAGTGGACGTTCTCGCGCAGATAGGCAGCGAACGGGCGCTGCAAGCTTCGTCACATCCGGGGGCAACGTGCGATCGAGCCTCGGCAGCATGAAAGGCAACGCCTCGCCCAGGTGCCCGATGACCAGCTGCAGGCGCGGGTAGCGATCGAACGCGCCGCCGAGGATGAGGCGCAGCACGTGGACCGCCGTCTCGATGTGCCAGCCCCACGCGGGCGTGGCCAGGCGGAACGTCACCTCCGGCGCGAACCCCGTGTAGTAGGCCTGGATCACTGGCTGCGGAGGCGCGGTCGGATGGAGGTAAATCGGCACCTGCAGCGCTTCCGCCCGCTCGAGGATCGGCCAGAAGAACCGGTCGTCCAGGTAGCGGCCCCGGGCGTGGCCGTTGATCATCGCACCCACAAAGCCGTGCCCGCGGACCACGCGCTCCAACTCGTCGGCGGCGGCCTGCGGGGCGGGCGTGGGCAAAGCGGCGAATGCGGCGAAGCGCCCCGGATGGCGTCGCACCGCGTCGGCCAGCAGGTCGTTCTCGTCACGGGCCAGCGCCACGGCATCGGCCGCGTCGAGCTGCTCGGTGCCCGGCGAAGTCAGTGAGAGGACCTGCAGGTCGATGCCGGCAGCGTCCATCTCCGCGATCCTCCCGTCGCCGATATCGCATAAGCGCTCGGCCACTTCGGTCCAGCCCCTGAGGTTGCGCCCAGGCCCTTCGAGGAATGCCGGGCTCGCATAATGCTCTTCGAGTGTGATTGTGCGCATCATCAATCCTCCAGCCGGTCTTGGAAACGAGTCCACCTTCGGAAGCATAGTGTAGTTCCAGGTGGCAGTCAATACGTCGCGGCTGAGCATTCCCGCCTTCGCCCCCGGTCGCAGCGATAAACGTATGCCAAAACGCACGAAAGGCAAGGAGCCTGACATATGCCAGGCCGGCGATAGGCTACATCTGTTCAGGACTTGGGTGGAATGGGCAGTTCTCCGTCGGCCCGCGGCCACATGCCCCAGGTCATCATGAGGGGTCTTGCTGCTATGATGAAAGATCGCGCCAACAACGGCATTATTGCGGCCATCATCGCCGTCTTCGCCCTGGCCGATGGTGTCATTCACCTGGCCCTGGACTTCATCCTGTTCCACGGCGTCCTGCTCGGCAATGCGTTCCCGGCGGGCCGCCCGGGCGGCAGCGTCCGTTGACCAGGGGTCCCTCCTGGCCCACGAATACAATTCCCGCTCCCGCTGAACGAGATGTTCCTGCTGAACTTCATCGGCTCCGTGGTCCTCGTGTGGCTGCTCCTGTCGAGCGGCCACTGGCCCCAGGTGAGGCGGGTACTGTTGGATGTGGTGATCATTGGTTATGAGGCTTTCACCTTCGTCTGCTGGTGGCTCTTCGGCCGCCCGAACCCGATGGAGTTAGGCTACCTGTCCAAGGGGTTCGAGATCATCGTGGTAGTGGCCGTGGTCGCGCACATCTCCAGCTTGCTGCGATCACGGGGCGTGGCCGGCGCCCGGCTGATGGCAGACCGCTGATGGTCACCGTCACTCACTCATAGCCGGCTCACACATTGCCGCTCGCGGGCGGCGCGGCACCCCCGACCAGGTTGGCGCATGCTAATGACCTCAGCACAGCGCGCCCGTTCGGGAAACGGGCGGCCTCGACCTTCCGCGTGGCGCGGATGAAGGGAGTTTGCTCCCCTGCAACGCCGCTCGACCATGCCCTCCTCCCTGGTCCGCGTATCGCGGTATAATGTGCCATCATGCCTATCAGACCATTCGACCTTGAGCCCCGGCCCGCGGTTGAGCGAATGCCGGGCGGGAAGCTCGGGCCGGCTAGAGCCGGCGCGCCGCCAGCGTGGGAAGCCAGCGCGCGGGGCCTGCCGGCGACACTGGGATCCGCAGAGGCGCGCGGCCTGCTGGCCAAGATCCTGCCGGGCCTGTGTCTGACCTTGGGCCGGTCGGCCAGCCCCGAGCGGGCGCTGACCAACTTCACGCGTTGGCTGCGGTCCATCCCGCACCAGGCCGAAGGCCTGCGGCCTCTGGAGGATAATCCCCGGACCCTCGAGATGCTGGTCACCCTTCTGGCAGGCAGCCAGTTCCTTTCCGGGATCTTGCTGCGCCATCCAGATTACTTCAACCTCCTGGTGGAACCAGACCTGCTCGCTCGCAAGAAGAACCCTGACGAGTTCATTTCAGAGGCCGAGGCCGCCGCCGGCAGGCGCAACGGCGAAGCACCCGGCCCCGAGTCGGCCCCGGATAACCTGCGTTGCCACCAACAACGCGAGCTCTTGCGCATCGGGGTGGCCGACTTGTGCGGGCTACTGGACCTTTCGTCGGTCACAGCCCAGTTATCGCATCTGGCCGACGCGGTGGTGGGCGTTGGCCTTACGTTGGCCGGGGAGCGCACCGGCATCGCCGCGCGTGATTTTGCCGTGCTGGCGCTGGGAAAGCTGGGCGGCGTTGAGCTGAACTATAGCTCCGACATCGATCTGCTTTTTTTGGCGACGCGAGATGTCACGACCTACGAGAGGCTGGGCCGAGAGCTCATCAAAATCCTGACCGAGGCGACCGGCGAGGGCTTCCTGTATCGCGTCGATATGCGGCTGCGTCCGTGGGGACGCGCCGGCCCCCTCGTGCCGACGCTGGCCGGCTACCAGGCATATCTGGAGCAGCATGCCCGGCTGTGGGAGAAACAAGCCCTGCTCAAGGCCCGCGCGATCGCCGGCAACGAGCAACTGGGCCTAGAGGCGCTGGCGCTGCCGTGGCACAACACCGGCGCTGAGGCCCTCACCGAGGGCAGGCGGGAAACCGTGCGCGCCGGCATTCTTGCGATGAAGCAGATGACGGAAGCCGAGCTGCGCCGGCAAGGCCGCGAATGGGGCGAGGTGAAGCTGGGCAAAGGCTCCATCCGCGATGTGGAGTTCGTGGCCCAATATCTGCAACTGGTCCACGGTCCGGAGCACCCGGAGGTGCTGTGCGGCAACACACTCGGCGCGCTGGACCGCCTGGCCGCGGCTGGCTTGCTCCCGCAGGACGACCAGCGTGTGCTGGTCGAGGGCTACATCTTCCTGCGCACGGTGGAACACCACTTGCAGTTGTTGGAGTATCGCCAGACCAACACTCTGCCGGCGCGCCCGGCGGAGCTTGCTTACCTGGCGCAGCGGCTCGGCTTCCATGGCCCCGACGCCGCGGCCGGCTTCATCGAGCGCTACCAGGCACACAGCGCGGCAGTGCGTGCGATCTTCCAACGGCATCTAGGAGCGAACGCAATGAACGCGCCGGCAAATATGGCTGCCGAGCAGCCCGGCAACGGTGTCCGCAAACACCGGGCGCGCATGGCCCCCTCCTACGGGGCGACCTTCAGCGAGGCTGGAATCCGCAGCCATGCCGCCATGGTAGAACGGTTGACGGACGACCGGCCGGTGGAGGTGGCCGCGATCCAGCTCGACGACCGGACCTGGC
Organism: uncultured Chloroflexia bacterium; assembly: GCA_963808455.1. Lineage (GTDB taxonomy): Bacteria > Chloroflexota > Anaerolineae > CG2-30-64-16 > CG2-30-64-16 > CAWEHT01. Next base: position 3,701 of record CAWEHT010000087.1, read on the forward strand.
GGGCGACCATTGTCGCTTACGACTATCCGGGAGAACTTTCGTTGATCTGTGGCTTGCTGTTAGTGCATGGTTTCAGCATCATCGACGGCCACGTGTACACCTATGAGGCCCCGCCTGCCCAGGAGGGTCTGGCCCCTGCGGACTGGCGCGCCAAGATCGTCGATGTCTTCAGGGTCCGCCCCGTTTCCAAGGGAGGCTACGGGCCACGGGGGGATGCGGCCCCCGAGCCCTGGCCGCGCTACGCCGAGGACCTGTCGGGCCTGCTGCGTCTGCTCAGCGCGGGCCGCCGAGCGCGAGGCACAGGGCAAGCTCGCTAATGCCGTCGCCCTGTCGCTCAAGCCGAGCCAGTCGGCCACCTCGCGCCCCGCTCTGCACCCGATCGAGCTCGAAGATCGACAACGAGTCCTCCGACCGTTACACGGTCCTGCGCATCCACGCCCACGGACACGCCCGGCTTCCTCTACGAGTTCACCAATGCCCTGGCCCTGACCGGGATCTACATTAGCGAGGTTGCCGTCGATTCGTCCGGTCACCGCGTGCACGATGTGCTTTACGTGACCGACGGCCATGGCCACAAGCTCACCAGCCCTGACCGCCTGCGCGAGCTGCGGGCCACTGTCGTGCTCATCAAACACTTCACACACCTCTTGCCGCAATCACCTAACCCGCAGGCAGCCCTGCTCCACTTCCATGCCTACCTGGGCGAGCTGCTGCGGCGGCCGACCTGGCCTGACGAACTGGCTTCCCTCGAGCGCCCGGAGGTGCTCCAGGCGCTCGCACGGCTGCTCGGCGTCAGCGACTTCCTGTGGGAAGACTTCTTGCGCATGCAGCATGCCAACCTGTTCCCGGTGATACGCGATGTGGACGCGCTCGCTTCGGCCCGGGGCGTAGAGCAGCGGCGCGGCGATCTGGCCCAGGCACTGGCAGCCGCGCCGGACGGCGACGCCGCCCGCGCTGCGCTCAACGCCTTCAAGGACCGCGA
>CAWEHT010000088.1:0-26302 GCA_963808455.1 uncultured Chloroflexia bacterium
GCGAGGCTGCCCTACTGGGCCGAACACCGGCGGCAGTACTTCTCGATTTTCGGCAAGCTGGCGTTCTGGCGACCCTACTTCTACCGGGGAGGCACGGGTGGGGCCAGCCCGCTGGACCAGGCACTGGCTTTGGGTGCCGATTGTTACTCCGACCTGCTGCGCGAGCTGGCCGCGTATCTGGGCGTTGGCAGTCCCTATGCCAAAGTCTCCGATTGTTTCGAGCATCTCCTGGGCTTGGCCCTGTCCACCCAGGCCATCTGTGACATGGTGGCGGAGGATGCCGGCGAGGTCGAAGCCTTCTATGCCCAGCAGCCCGCGCCCGCGCTGGCTAGTGAAGCGGCCATCCTGGTGATCCAGGCCGATGGCAAGGACGTGCCTATGGTGCGTGAAACGCCCGCCGAGCCCAAGGTGCGGCTGGCCAAAGGCGACAAGCACTGCCGCAAAAAGGAAGCGGTCGTCACGGGGCTGTACACCATTGCGCCCTACCCGCGCACCCCCGCCGAGGTGGTTGCCAGTCCGTTTCACCCAGAGCTGCGCCTGGCAGCGGCCGCCGCCCCGCGCCAGGGCCCGAAATACAAGCAGCTGTGGGCCACTATGGATGGCAAAGATGCGGCGCTCGACCGTCTGGCCACGCAAGTGACGGGCCGCGAGGGTCCCCATATCCAGCAGCGGGTGGCCTTGTGCGATGGCGCTGAGGCGCTGCAAGACCGGATTCGGCAACGGTTCCCGGGCTTCACCTTGGTGCTGGACTTCATCCATGCCGACGAGAAGTTGTGGGACGTCGCCAATAGCCTCTTCGGTGAAACGTCACCCCAACGCCAACCGTGGGTGGAGACACAGACCTTGGACCAGTTGGCAGGCCGCGGGCCGCACGTGGTCAGCGAACTACGCCGCCTGGCCCACACTGCCGAGGCGACCGCCGGCCAGCAGAGCGTCCTGACTCAAGTCGCCAACTACCTCGAACGCAATCAGCCCTACCTGCAGTATGACCAGTATCTGGCCCAGGGCTGGCCGATTGCCTCCGGGGTTATTGAAGGCGCCTGCCGGCACCTGGTCAAGGATCGACGCGAACTCTCGGGCATGCGCTGGAACAAAGATGGTGTGGAAAACCTGCTGCGCTTGCGCGCCGTCGCCGAGAACGCTGACTGGGCTGCGTACCAAGGCTATCATCAAGAACAGCGCCACCAGCGTCTGTACGGCCGCCGCGAGCCGCCCAAGACGCTTGGGAAAACCAGGCCCTGGCCGGCCTCGAGCCGCCAGCTCAGACGCCATCCGCAAGGTGCGCCTTCATCATGCCAATCATCGTGGCACCACGCGCGGTGAAACCGCAAAAGCAGGCCGCCTGACGGAGGCTAAGGACTCGTAAAAGATCAACGTCCCGATTTGTCGGGAATACACCATCCACCATCACAGGGGCAGAGCCTGTCGTAGGCTGAAGGGCCAGCGATGACCCAGAGTCTCGGAGCGCACCGTGCCCAGTAGCGAGTTACCCACCTGTCCGTGTCCCCTCTGTCAAGGGGGAGCGGACCACCCTGACCGTCAGCGGCATCAGCAATTGCTGCTAGTCTTCAGCCGCCTGGACGAGAGCCAGCGGCGCTGGTTCGTGGCCTTGGAGGCCAAGCGCCTCGGCTTTGGCGGTGACCGCCTGTTGTCTAGATCACAGGCATGGACGAGAAGACCAGCCGCCGGGGCCGGGACGAACCGGACGCCTCGCTGGTCGATAATCCGCCCGACCGCATTCGGCGGCCCGGCGGCAGTCGGCCGCCGGTTGAAAATAAGATCCGGCCACGGCAGCGCCCGCCGTAGGAAGGCCCGGTCGGCCCCGGTGACGTGGTCGGCCCAGGCCGACCTTGCGGGGCCCAGAGGGCACCCCTGCCCCTTGGCCCCGCATTCGATTCGGCTGCTGCTACCGCAACACGAGCGGCAAGTAGACATTCCGACCGGGTGCATGCGTGGGCATGCCGGTCAGCGTGTTGGTTGCAGTCGGCGTGGCAGTTGCAGCCGGTGCCACAGTTGCAGCTGGCGTGCTGGTCAATGTGGGGGTTGCGGCAATGTCCTCGACGCACCAGTCAGGGGCGCCGGGATAGCAACCAAAGGTCTGCACCACCCATCCCTGGAAGGTCGCCTGGGCCGGCGTCCAATCGTCGCTGGGCCTGGCTATGGTGCCATAATAGCCAAAGTTAGACGTCCAGTTGTTGCAGTTGGCCGCACCGGCCGTTGTGGACGAAACGCTCACGTTGCCCGTGCGAACCCAGCCATTCCCGGTCGGCGGGCCATCGCCGCTGTCGGGGAGTGTGGCGCCCAGCGTCGTGTTGTAGCTCAAGGTGGCCGTCTGCATGATCTCCCACAGCGAGGCGAAATGATAGCCTGCGGCGCATACGCCGGCGCCGTTAGCCTGGTTGCCGTAGTAGATGGATTTGGTCAGGTAGTATTGGCGCATGACGGGCGCTGCGGCCGGCGCCGCCGGGTTGGCAGCCGAGGCGCTCCCACAGCGAGGAGCAGCGCGAGGGACAGGGCAATGCCCAGGGCTGCGGCCAGCAACAGGCGTCCCGCGTCCGCCGGCCGGTCGCAGCGCAATCGAAGCCTTATCCTGTACTGCATGGCGTCAATTCTCGACGCACCAGTCGGGCGCGCCGGGGTAGCAACCAAAGGTCTGCACCACCCATCCCTGGAAGGTCGCCTGGGCCGGCGTCCAATCGTCGCTGGGCCTGGCTATGGTGCCATAATAGCCAAAGTTAGACGTCCAGTTGTTGCAGTTGGCCGCACCGGCCGTTGTGGACGAAACGCTCACGTTGCCCGTGCGAACCCAGCCATTCCCGGTCGGCGGGCCATCGCCGCTGTCGGGGAGTGTGGCGCCCAGCGTCGTGTTGTAGCTCAAGGTGGCCGTCTGCATGATCTCCCACAGCGAGGCGAAGTGATAGCCTGCGGCGCATACGCCGGCGCTGTTAGCCTGGTTGCCGTAGTAGATGGATTTGGTCAGGTAGTATTGGCGCATGACGGGCGCTGCGGCCGGCGCCGCCGGGTTGGCAGCCGAGGCGCTCCCACGCGCCAACACCGCGCGCCCAGCACGGCGAGCGCGACGACGGCGGCGATCAGCACTGTCGCCAGCCGCCTGCTCAAGTAGAGGTCGATTACGAACGTTCGTTGCCCCGGCATTTGGCTTCCTCCTTCGCGGACCCTACAAAGAGTACAGACACCGTCAGGCACGCCGGGATACAGGTGGCGTTTCCATAGAATCTTCAAAAGAATCTTCAAATTCTGTCAGCTTCAGATGTTCGGCGAGGCAGTTGATGACCCGTTTCTGGGTGTGGTCCCGGCCGTCCGAGGCGAGCTCCGAGAGGGGGAGCATGAAGTCCTGCAAAGGTGGACCTGGCATGATGCGGCACTCCCTTCTGACGGCTGCGGAGGTGTGAACGATGTGAAGTGCGACACCGGTGTTATACCATGGGGCGGCAGTGAGCGCAAGGGCCTGGACGGCGCCGGGGGCGTTTCACGTTCGGGGCAAGATGTGGACGGCCACGAACGTGACCACGAATATCACGGGCGGACAGGCCGATTCGTGCATCCATGCTGAGGGCGTCCCCGTCCCTGAGGACTCGTCAAGGAACAACTTCCCGTTTTTCGGGGTCGGCTTGAGCCGAAGACAGGCCGCCAGATCGCGGCCGGATCGTGTAGTTCCAGTTCGGGCACACGGCATGACGTTCCAAGTTGAGCGCTTCCATCTCAGTATCCGACACCATCCCGCCGGTTTGGTAAGCGCCTTCGTGCAGGAAGGCGTGGACCACCAAGCCAGTGCTGGTCGTCGTGCTGCGGATACAGGCCAAAATCGTCTCCCAAGTGCGCAGCGACTGCTCCGCCCAGTTGCCACTGATGGGGCCAAACAAGCGATGCTCGACCAGATTCCACTTCGAGCGGCCCGTCGGATAATGGCAGACCCTCACCGTCAAGCCGTAACGGTCACACACTTGCTCTTAGAGCTGTTGTTTCCACAGCCGGAAGCGGTGGGCGTTCGAGCCCCCGCCATCGGCCAACATGAGCAACCAATCCGCCCACACGTAGTAGGAACAGCCGGCTTGCTCCCACCAGCGGGCGATGACGTCCACCGCGAACTGCAGCGTATCGGTCGACTGCCCGCCATAGACCGTGCCGTAGTTACGCAGCGGCTCATGGATGCCGTAGGGTACCGCCCGGCCCAGGCCATCCTTAGCAAAGTCATGCACGTTGACGGCGGTCGCTTCCCGGCTCCAGGCCGCTCCGCTGTTCTTGAAGTTGCCGATCAATTCCTTCTTCTTGCGTTGACATGCAGGGCGTAGCCCAGCTGGCCCAGCAAGCGCGCCACGGTCGGCGGGCTGGCCGGGTGCCCTGCGCCACTCAGGCAGGCACTCAGGCGTCGCAGGCTGCTGCGCACCCACTTCTGGGCGCTCATGGGGTCGCCGGCCGTTTCCGGCTCTATGACCGCCTGCAAGGCCGGCACTATGGCCGGATTCTTATTTTCAACCGGCGGCCGACCGCCGCCGGGCCGCCGAATGCGGTCGGGCGGATTATCGACCAGCGAGGCGTCCGGTTCGTCCCGGCCCCGGCGGCTGGTCTTCTCGTCCATGCCCGTGATCTGAGACAACAGGCGGTCACCGCCAAAGCCGAGGCGCTTGGCCTCCAAGGCCACGAACCAGCGCCGCTGGCTCTCGTCCAGGCGGCTGAAGACCAGCAACAATTGCTGATGCCGCTGACGGTCAGGGTGGTACGCTCCCCCTTGACAGAGGGGACACGGACAGGTGGGTAACTCGCTACTGGGCACGGCGCGCTCCGAGACTCTGGGTCATCGCTGGCCCTTCAGCCTACGGCAGGCACTGCCCCCTGTGATGGTGGATTCCCGACAAATCGGGATGTTGATCTTTTACGAGTCCTAACTGATTTTGAACACACCCGATTGAAACAGCCTCTTTGCTCACCTCTCATTCCTCGTTCCTCGGTCAGACCGGCCAGAATCGCGGGCGAGCGGGTTGGACAAAAAATAATCACGTGGCGCGGAGCGACACAGAACATAGCGGGTGGGTTGGCGGAGCGATCTCGACCACGAAGTCGCGAAGACGGCGAAGAACACGAAGCCGCGAAGGCCGGGAAGGCGCTGCCAAGGTGCCATGACGGACCAGGAGCAGTCCGTTGCTTCGGCCACCGGGCACGCCGAATAGACCAGACCCCAAGTAGTGAACGAGACGGGTTGCTCGGGTACGCTCAGCGCGGCGGCTCAGGCGCCGGGTTGGGGCAGCATTTCAGGCTGGCGAGCCAGTTCCTCCTTGCGTGCTCGGATGCGCTGCAGGGCGCGCAGGTTGATCAGGACGTAGATCAGGGCGTTCCGGTTCGTGATCGCGTCGCCCCGGCGCAGCCGAGGGCGCTCAATACTCAGTGCCTTGGCCTGGCTGTTGGCCCGCTCGTCGGCGGCGCGTTGCTTGTAAACTTCCTTGTTGTGCGGGATCCTGCAGGCCGGGGAGGTGAGCTTCCAGGGCATGCGCCGCATGCTGCAAACCATGCAGGCCGGTGGTGTGTTGGCGATCCAAGACGGCGAGAAGGTCTTGCCGCGCTGTTTTCTGACACCCGAAGAGCCGACTACGGCACTGATGCCCACCAGTCTTTTCTCGACCGCGGGTCCATGAAAGTGCCATAGTCGTTGATGGCCACGGCAATCTGCTCGCCGGCCGCGGTGCCCAGGGTTTCGCCGTTATGCAGCGCCGGCAGCTGCGGCCGGCCTGCGGCGTCGAGCGAGCGATAGAGGCTCAATAGCGCAGGATCGACACAGACGTTCTCGATATGTACGGTATAGCCATTGACCACGCTGTCCTCACGCGTATACTTCAGCGTGATCCGCTCCACATCGGCGTACAGCACCAGGGCGATGTAGCCGCCACCATAGATCTCCGGCGCCCGGGACGGGATGCTGATCGGTTCACCCGGCGTCGTCGCCATGCCGAGCAGGGTTACGGGCCGGGCAGTGAGCAGCTGGCCGGGGCAGCCGTATTGCCCGCAATTCCGATTCCAATCGTACACCTGGTAGGCAGCGGCAAACTGGGGCTTGCGGTGATCGGTAAACAGGCCGGGCATCTGCGGCGCGTTGGCGTCTGTAGGACCATTGTACTGGGCGAGCTGCGATGGCCACGTCGACGGGCGCATAGCCGCGCAGGCCCAAGTTGAAGTCGCCGCTCTGCGCGGCGGGGATATTCGTGGACGGGCCAACGAAGGGGATGCTGCTGAAACTGGCACTCGAGCTCACCGGGCAGCCGCCTCCGCTCGCGAGAGGCGGAGCAGTCGGAGCCGGCTGAACCGCCTCTGCCGTTGGAGCCACCGGGATATCCGCTGCCACGGCAACCATCTCCGCGTTCACAACCTGGCTAAGCGATGCCGAGATCCAGGCCTTTTGCTCGCTCACGCAGCAGACCTCCCACCAATCGCCGGCCGCTGTCTTGCCAACGACCTGGTAGGTCTGGCCCTGTTGGAGGGTGTCGAGGATGTCGAAACCGGTGCCCGGCCCCTGCCGGGCATTGACCGTGTCCCCAAGGATGCTTAGCACAGCACCTGGCGTGGGGGCAGCTGTGGCGCCGGCAGCCGGCGCCTGGACGGCAGCTGCCTGGACCGGCACAGCCGTTGGGGCAGCTGTCTCGCTGGGGGCCGGCGCCTGGACGGTAGCTGGTTGGACCGGCACGGCCGTTGGGACAGCAGCCACAGCAACAAGTGCCGGCGCCGGCGTCGGCGGCAACGGGGTCGCGCCGCCCAGATTCAACAGGATGGTTGCAAGCACGGTAGGCTGCTCGGTTGGCCTGGGCGTTCGTGTTGGGGTTGCGGTTGCCTCGGGCCGTGCCCCGCAGCCTGACAGCGCGACGATCGCCGCCAGCAGAGCCGGCGCCAACAGCGCCAGCCGTAGCCTACCCGACATGCAGGTTGCAGGTTGGGCACCTTTTGCCTGGCATTGCCTCTGTCCTGAGATCTCCATGCCTTGATTCTTCCTTGTCAGAGGAACTGATCGCGCGCGTGCTGGAGCGCGCCCGCTAAGCTCGCATTCGGTAGCCGCCGGCCGTGGGCCAGGCAGACCCGGAGGCGCATAGTATAAGTCTGAGGGCTCATCTGCGCCAGTTCTTATGGCAGTGATCTCGGCTGCCACCACGGCACTGAGATTGCCAATAACAGTTCTGGCGTTCGAATGATACGGATTTGTAAGATCGCAGTCTCGAAGAGATCGGCGAGAACCTCAAGTCTGGGGACCAGAGAGCCCCCGCCGGGGAAAAGGTCAAGATCATACGAGGGGCGTCAACTGCCCACAGCACAAGGCCATCCCATGTTGCAGCCGGCCTCCAGTGTGGCAACCGCAACGAGGGCAGCGCGCGCCGCTGGGACCAGCCGCCATCCCGGGATGCGCAGGATTCGACGGGCTAGACAGGGTCAGGCCCAAAAAACATCCATCCCGTGCCGGGACCTTCGTGTCTATCCGGCCTATCCATCCCCTGCGGGGACCTCCGTGTCCATCCTGTGCGAAATAGCCCGCCGGGGCGCGGCAAGCGAGCCGGGTGGACGCAACTGAGCGTGCTGGCCTGGCGTGGCCCCGCAACATGACTTCCCCCTGCCCAAAGCAAGCTTGCCGCCGGCAAACGGCCATGCTAGACTGCGTGATTGGCCGTGCCTGCATTTCACGACACGCTATCCCCTGCCGGCTCGCGCCGGGCTCGGAAGTGGTCCAATATGGCTTCCAGACTCTTCGAGACATGGTTCAGCTCCGTGTGGCATCGGCCGGCCGGCGCGATGCGATCTCCTGAAGGGTCCCAACAGAATATTTTCGCGCTGGCGAACGGCGTTGCCGCGGGCCGCCCTGGGCTCTATTCTTTTGCGGGCCCTTGCCGGTATTGTGCTGGCATGGTGGCTCGGGTCGCCGGCTGCTGCGGTGCCCGCCCAGGCCAGCGTCACCTTCGCCTGGGCTTACCGCGCCGGTGACTACGTGCGCGGCCAACCCGCTGCCGCCGGCAAGGTCGTCTACGCCGGCTCCGACGACAATGCTTTGCACGCCGTTGACGCGGATACCGGCGCGGCCGTCTGGCGCTTTGAGACGGGCGACAATGTCACCGCGTCGCCGGCGGTGGCCGGGGACACGCTCTATGTGGCTTCCTGGGACGGCGCGATCTACGCCGTGGCCACAGCGCTGGGCAGGCCTGGCTGGCACTACGATACCGGCGGCTGGGTCACGGCATCGCCGGTGATCACCGGGGGCATGGTATACGCCGGCTCGAACGACGGCGTTTTTTATGCCCTGAGGGCCGGCGACGGCACCCTGGCCTGGCGTTACCGGACGGGGGGCCGCATCCAGGCCGGGGCAGCCGTGTCCGGCGAGGGTGTCTTCTTCGGCTCGGCGGACGGCTACCTTTACGCCCTGGGCAGCGCGCGCGGCGACCTGCGCTGGCGTTACCCGGCAGCAGGCGGGGTGGTGACGGCGCCCGCCGTCGCGGACGGCAGCGTTTATGCCGGGTCGCTCGAACGCCGGTTCTATGCTCTCGATGCGGCTACCGGGCGCCTCCGCTGGTCTTTCGAGGCCGGCGGTGCTTTCGAATCATCGCCCCTGGTGGCCGGCGGCACGGTGTACGTTGGCGCCGACGACGGGCGGCTCTATGCCCTCCGCACCGGCGACGGCAGCCTTCTGTGGCAATACCAGGCTGGGAATATGATCCGATCCTCGCCCGCGGCCTGGGGGCCGCTGGTCTTCATGGGCTCCGACGATGGCTCCGTGTATGGCCTGGACCGGGAGACCGGGGCCCCGGCGTGGCGCTATCGCACGGGCGGCGCGCGATCGCCACCGGCGTGACCGTCGCCGGGAACCGCCTCTACGTCAGCTCGACCGACCGCTGGCTGCACGCCTTCACGCTGGCGACGAGATAGGGGGCGCCGGATGAGATCGGATTGGCTCGAAGCAAGCCGGCGCCGGCAGGGCCTTGCCACCGCGCTCGGGCTGCTGGCGCTGCTCGTGCTGGCCGGCGGGTTCCTGCTGTGGGCACGCTGGGATTACGTGCGCCCGGTGCAGGACCTGTACCGCTCTGCCGCCGCCGCCGCGCCGCCAAGGGCCGCCGTGCAGTACCGGCGCCTCGGAAAACGCTTGCCGCAGATCCAGGAATACACCGAGCTGTGGGCAGCAGAGGCGGCCATGCCCAGCATGGAGGCGCTGCGCACGCTGCGCGAGGTGGCCGCCTTCCGGCCGCAAAGCCCGGCTGCCTATGAGGCGCACGTGGCCATGGCGCGCTACTACTCCGGAAGCGACGCGCCCCAGGTACAGGACGAGTATGCTGCCGCCCTCGCTCTGGACGACACTGCAGGCGCTGCGGCTCGAGTTCGCCCGCTACCTGGAGAAAAAGGGCGACGACGCGGGAGCCTACGACCAGTACCTGCTCGCGCTGAACAAAGAGCCTGATGCTTTCGAGGGCGTGCGGCGCACCGGGCACGATCCGCTGGCCGTGGCCAAAGACCTGATCGCGGCCGGCTACGACAACGACGCGGTGGACACGCTGCGCACGAGCGCCGACCCGAAGGCGTGGCCCTTGCGCGCCCAGGCCCTGGCCGGCGCGGGCCGCGATGCCGAGGCGGAAGATGCCTACGCCAGGTGGCTGAAGCAGGAGCCGGGCAACGCGACGGCGCTGTTCGGCCTGGCAGGCGTCGAGGCACAGCTGGGGCAGGTCCAGAAAGCGCTGGCCGATTATCAAGCGGTGGACACCGACCAGAGCCGCCTGGCCCAGGCAGACCTGCTGGCGGATAGTAAGCCGGCCGCTGCGCTCCAGCTGTACGAGAATTCGCCTTTCCCCGTGGCCTGGTGGTCGGCGACGGCGATCCTGGAAGCACAGAAGCGGCTGACGGAGACGCTGCCCTTATCCGCGCCGTCGCCGCTTCCGACAGCTCATTTGCCGACGACGCGGCCTATCGTCTCTACGTCCTGGGCCAACGCCTGGGCGACCAGCAGGCCGCCGCCCAGGGCAAGGCACTGCTGGCCGGCATGGGCCTGGATTGGCTGGCCTTCGCGCGGGGCATGGCCAGCCCGACCTCGACCCGGCGCCCGACCCTGTGCCGGGCGGCCAGGAGATCCTGGGCAAGGCGGGGTTGCTCGCATCGCTGGGGCGCGACGACCTGGCGCACCTGGAACTGCTGCTGGCTGCCCGTCTGCAGAGCGCGCCCGAGGTGAAGCTGGCTGCTGCCCGGGCCCTCAGCGGCCAGGGAGATGTGCTGGACTCCCAGGCGGTCGCTGCTGCCTATATCGCCGGCCATCCGCACGCGCCCCTGGCCTTCTGGCAGCTCAGCTATCCGGAAGCGTACTCGGCCACCGTGCAGGCTGCGGCCCGCCAGTATCGGGTCAACCCGCTGCTGGTGTGGTCCATGATGCGCGCGGAGAGCAATTATGACCCCGATGCGCTGTCGATCGCCGGGGCGCGGGGCCTGATGCAGATCATGCCCGATACCCAGAGCTGGATCGCCGGGCAGTTGAGCGCCGAAATTCCGCCCGGCGCGGCCTTCACACCGGAGGCAAGCATCCAGATGGGGGCCTGGTACGTGAGCTCCCTTCTGCAACATTTCAAGGGAGATCAGGAGCTGGCCGTCGCGGCCTATAACGGCGGGCAGGCCAGCGTGGACGGCTGGCTGCAAGATCCCCTCGTCTCGAATCGCGATGATTTTCTGCGCTGGATCGGTTTCGGGCAGACGCGCGAGTATCTTAAGCGGGTGTCGCTGAATTATCAGATCTATCAGGTGCTCTATGGGCCGGGTAACTAGCGCCGAGGCGCCGTGAACCGGAGCGGCCGGCCGCACTCCGTTTATTTGCCGGAGGCCGGCGCCTAGCCCCCGCCTGGCGCTTTAGTTTCTTTGCCGGTGGCCTCCCGGCCCCCAGGAAAAGAAAACACGAGGCATAGGGGGCCGGCCGGCCCCCGGAGTGCTCACGAGGCCGTTGCCGTTGGCTTAGCCACGGGCAACCAGGGCCAAGCCGGCATCCGTGGGGCATGCGTGCCCGGCCGCAGCCTATTCCGCGCATCCGTGGTCGGGCCCGGCCTGCTCTGCACAGGCGCCGGCGTCCCGCGACGCTGCTCGCCCGCGCCCGTGGCGGGCCGTCAGGCGGCTGCGCAAGGCTTCCTGCGCAGCGTGGGTTTTACTGTTCGGAGTTGCCTCGCGATTTCTATCACAAGCCGCCACATGTCCCTGTTGTGGCGGCTCTGACGGTTGAAAAATGCGCTCCGTGGGCCCCGACTCAGATTCTTTCCCCTGGCGCTGAACACTTACCGGTTCCGAGTTGCTTGACTATCGTCCGCCGCAGTGGTAGACTCTACGGAGTTTGGCGGCGTTCTTGGCGCAACTTTCCCACACCCTTCATTAAGAGTCCATATTGAACCTGTTTTTGAACCTAAGGCGCATGAGACGGCGGGCATGGCGCACGACACCAGTCGGAGGGCCATGGTGCTATTCGGGGGCGTCAAGACGCGGGCAGCGCTGTCTTCGGTGACACCCGGGAATGGGACGGCTTCGATTGGACGCCACGCTCACCGGCTGCCTCCCCACCTGCTCGCTGGCTGGCGCCTCTGGTCTACGATCAGAGGATCGTGGCGAGACAACATGAACAGCGGGATCGATATGGGTAGACGGGTGCGCGGCCGGCAGATATGGGCCTGCGTGCCAGCGCCGGGCAAGGGCGGCTTTGTGGCGGACACCGGCCGGCTTGTCATGCTCACGTCCGCGCTCACGAATCTGGGCCATGGTCCTGCTCCTGTTCGCCTCAGCTGCATTGGCGCTTTTTCCGGCTGCCCCTGAGGGTGCCGCAGCCGCCAACCCGCTGGATCAGTCCCCCACCCGGAGTCTCTCAGTCCAGAGGGCCGAGACCGGCCGCTCAGCCGGCGGCGATCCCCTTGGCCCCCAAGTGGCCGGCAGGAAGGGAAACCGGTCCGCGGCGACCGGCGGCTTCCCTCAACACGTAGCAACGACGGCCGACGACGTGATATGGGCAGAGGAAACGCATGGCGCGCAAAGCGGCTACTGGCAGAACAACGTGCCGTCGCCGTCGTTTATGCTTGGCGATTCGTACCCGTCCTATTACTGGTGCTACGACACAACCGACGTCTGTATCCCGTCCGACACCGCTTCGGGCGGTGAGTACACGACGTCGATGACCATCACGCCCACGGTCTCGGGAGAGAACGGCACCTTTTATTTGCGGGTCCAGGGAAAGGACATCTCTGGAAATCTCACCGCCCCGGAGGTCGCGTTCGTTTTCATGTACGACAGCGTGCCCCCCACCAACCCACCGGCCACGGCCGTCACCCCTACCCTCGGCACCCAGTGCGGGCACGATAGGGCAGGGGTGCTATGGTGCAACGGCCTGAACAGCTCGATCGCCTGGGCACCGGCGGTTGACAGCGGGTCGGGCGTGGAAGCTTACTACTGGGACATCTCGCTGATATCGGGAACTGCGGGCGGTTTTGCTACGGTGTCGCCAGGGACGGGTCCTATCGGCAGCCTGGGCACTGGAGCGTGGTACCTTAATTTGGAATCCGTGGACAATGCTCAGAACCATTCCAGCGTTTCGGCCTATGGCCCCTACTATGTGGACGCTAACCCGGACGCGAACCCGCCTGCCGCCACCGAGACGCATGGCGTGATCGACGGCACGTGGCAGAACACCGTGAGCGCCCCCTCGTTCACCTGGACCGGCGCCTCCGCCCCAAGCGGCATCGCCGGATATTACTGGTGCTTCGACAGCACCGGCCAGTGCGATCCCGCGGGCCCCGCTGGGAACTGGACAACCTCGGCGACCATCACACCGACGGCGCCAGGGGAGGGCGTCTTCTATCTCAAGGTCGAGACCGAGAGCAACGTGGGCAACGTCAGCCCGGCTGCGGCGACCTTGTTCACCTACGCCTACGACAACACGCCGCCAACCAACCCGGGGCCGGCTACCGAGACGCATGGCGTGATCAGCGGCACCTGGCAGAACACCGTGAGTGCCCCCGCGTTCAACTGGATCGGGGCAACCGACAGCCTGAGCGGCGTCGCCGGCTACTGGTGGTGCCTTGACCAGGCCAACACCTGCTCCCCGAGCGCCGGCATCTGGACCACTTCGTGGGCCGCCACGCCGGCAGCGCCGGGGCAGGGCAAGTTCTACTTGCGGCTCCAGATCCAAGACGTGGCCGGCAATTTGAGCTCGCCGATGGACGCGTTCATCTTCGAATATGACTCGGTGGCGCCGAGCAACCCGGCCTCCATCTCCGGGAGCCTGGGCACCATCTGCGGCAACGGCTGGTGCAACGGCCAGGGCGGTTCCTTCACCTGGGCCGGAGCGTCGGATGCCCAATCCGGCGTGCAAGTCTATTATTGGGACGTCTCCACCACGGCCGGGGGCAACCCCACCTACTGGACGACCACCGCCGGCACCGGCACCATCCCCAACCTGGTCACCGGCGCCTATTACCTGAACATTCGAACCGAAGACAACGCCGGCAACCTCTCCGGCATCAGCGTCCACGGCCCCTACCGGGTTAACGCCTCAGCGCCGAACAACCCGACCTCCGCGATAGAGACGCACGGCACGGCCAGCGGCACCTGGCAGAATGTCACGAGCAGCCCGTCGTTCACCTGGACGGTCGGTTCCGACGCGGACAGCGGGGTGGCCGGCTATTACTGGTGTTTCGATGACGCCACCCTCCCCGGCCCGGAGCAGTGCGATCCTGTGACGGGCGGCACCTACACGACCAGGACGCTGGCTACCCCCACGCCGCCGGGGCAGGGCACATTCACACTGCGGGTCAAGACCATGGATAACGTGGGCAACATCAGTGCTATGGCGGCGCCCCTGTTCACGTTTGACTACGACGATACGCCGCCGGCCAACCCGGCGCCGGCGACCGAGGCGCACGGCGTGATCAGCGGCACCTGGCAGAACCAGTGGAGCGCACCCTACTTCAGCTGGTCCCGACCGGAGGACGACCTGAGCGTGGTGAGCGGATACTGGTGGTGCTTCGACGCGAACCAACAGCTGCACACCGTCCGACGCCCCCCACGGCGGCGCGTGGACCACGTGGGAGGGCGCCTTGCCGGCGGCGCCGGGGCAGGGCACCTTCTACCTGCGGGTACAGACCCAAGACAATGCCGGCAATCTCGCCGCCCCGGTGACCCTGTTCGGCTTCAGGTATGACGACACGCCGCCGGACGCTTCGGCGGCTAGCGCCCCGTCGGGCTGGACCCGCGGGCCGGTCACGGCTACCGTCGTGGCCACCGATACCCTTGCCGGGATGGCGCAGGTCTACTGCCGGCGCGCCGACGAGGGCAGCTATACCACCGGCAACGGCATCTCCTGCCCGCGAACCTTCACGGCCAACGGGGCGCTGCAGTACTACGCCACGGACCGGGCCGGCAACTCGTTCGGCTCGGCCAGCTCGCCGCTGACTTACACCATCGGAAATATCGACGCCAGGCCCCCGACCAACCCGACGGTGGTGACGGACACCGTTGGCACGGTGGTCAGCGGCACCTGGCAGACCGTGGTCAGCGCGCCATCGTTCGCCTGGTCGGGCGCTGCCGATTCTCAGAGCGGTGTGGCCGGCTACTACTGGTGCCTCGACAGCCGGGATAGCTGCAATCCCGCGACCCCCGGTGCCGGTACGTGGACGACCCGCCCCGGCGCAACGCCAGCCCCACTGGGCCTGGGCACTTTCTACCTGCGCGCCAAGACCAGGGACCACGCGGGGAATGTCAGCCCGACGGCAGCGCTGCTCTTCATCTTCAAGTATGGTGCTGCGCCGCCTCTCAATGAGCCGAATCATATCTATGTTCCGTTGGCGAGCAGGCGCAACTGACAGTTTGGCAAGCTCGGGCCTGGACGTTTTGGCGAGTTGACCCTGGCCTCGCCGGTCCACAGGAAAGGAAACAGGGAGCCCAAGTGTGACACCAAGACGGATGCTTCGCTGACGTTCTGCCGCAGCGATGGTTGCCCCGTTCACCCGAGCTTTGCACTGCGGTCAGCATGACAGGCGCTCCCGTCGCAGACCTTCACTGCTCGTGCACTGGTTGGAAAAACACAACAAGCCTGGGGCCAGCCGGCCCCCAGGGAAAATACCACCAGACGGCGGGGCCACCTTCCCCCCGCTGTTCTCACGAGGCCGTCGCCATTGGCTTGGCCACCGGCAACCAGCGCCATCCGCGCATCCGTGGCCTTTCCGTGGTCGGCCGCAGCCTGCTCCGTGTATCCGTGGCCGGCCCGGCCTGCTCTGCACAGGCGCCGGCGTCCCGCGCCCCAGCTCGCCGGCGCCTATGGCGGGCAGTCAGGAAGCTGCTTGAGGTTTCCTGCGCAGCGCGGCCTTGATCTTGACCAGCTCGCCCAGGGCTCGCGTGGCGCCGACCTCGACGGGGGGCGCTGCGGCCCCGGCGACTCGCGCGATGGCCAGGTTGAGGTGGTCGATCTCGGTCTCGCTGCCATTGTGGATATCCTGCAGCGTGGAGATCAGCTGGCCGGCGGACCTGCGGCTGATCGTGAATATCTGTCGCATGACATCTTCCGCGTCCGCGCTTAGCCCGATGCTCCGCATCACGGCAACGCACTCATCCACGATTTCCCTGGCCAGGACGGCCGCCCTCTCGTCTCGCACGAATATCCCGTTGTCGGTCTCGAGGAGCGTACAGATCGTGTTGAAGACGGCGTTGATCGTCGCCTTCTTCCAGGCTTCCTGCTGGATGGCCCCATGCGTGACGAACGGGAATTCGGCCGTGTTCAGCGTGGTGACCAGCATTTCCAGCTCCTCGCTGTCCCCTCGGACAGCGCCGATAGGCGAAGGGGCGACAGGGATGAACGTGTAGCTACCGTCGCCGTTCTTCTGGCCTGCCACGTAGAGCACGCAGCGGTACACGCGCGCGCCGGCCAGTTCGAGGTATGGCTCTTCCACGCCCACCCCGTTCTGCAGGATGACCACGGGGGCCTGGACTGCCCTTTCCCTCAGCCGGGCGGCGATCGACTCGTTCGCGTAGGACTTGGCCGTGACGACAATCGCGCCGTCCAGCTTCTCGAGCTTATCCAGGGAGACCATCTCCACCGGCGCCGTGATGGCCCTGCTGCCGCTCCCCACGATCGTGACTTCGACCAGGCGCGCATCGACGTCGTGGGCGCTCGTCCGCACGGCGGTCGCTTTCCGCCCGCCGTTGGTCAGGTGTACGGCCAGCGCCATGCCGACCGATCCCACGCCGAGAATGTAGATCTTGTCCCTATTCATACTTCCGATTCGGGCCCGGGCCGGCTACGGATGCCGCTCGGATGAACGGATCGCGCACACCAGGACGAGGATGCCCGCTCCTGCAGCAAGTATAACATGAACGCCAGGGCTTTGCGGCCCGCTGCGTTTGATGTGCAAGAATCGGATAAACGGGCGCCCGGCGGCACCCAAGTGACGAGAAGGCAGCTCGTCGCGCCGGTTGCTCGCAGCCCGCTTGGCCGGCGCACGCTGCAGAGGAGGTAATGCTGCATCCCAGGCTTTGTGGCCCATCCGGCAAGTTCATGCCGCCAGGGCGGCCCGCCGGCGCCGGGAGCACGGCGCTGAACCAACCGCGCTCAGTAGACCAGGCCCCCGCAGCGGCTAGCCTCGTGGCTCGGCATCAGCCCGCCGCAGCGGGCTTCGCTCTCTCAGCCCGAGCCCTTCAGGCTGATCGTTATACAGAACTTTCGTTCTGTCTCAAGCGACTGGTCGCGAAGAGGCGGGCGCCCTCCGTCAGGTCAGACAGGTAGCGCCAGCCCTTCCACAGGGTGCGCCAGCCCGGTGGGCCGTCGCCCTTGCGGCCCTGGTGACCGCCCAAGATCGCCACCTGCCGGAAGAATTGACTCAGGCTGAGCGTTGGCGCATCCAGGGTCTAGCGCTGGGCCAGGAGTTCGACCATAACGGGATCCAGCACCTGCACCGCCGGTACGTCCGGCAACTCGCGCACCTGTTGGCGCAGTTGCAGCAGGCGCACCGCCAGCGTGGCGGCGAAGCCCAGCAAGCGCTGGATGTCCGCCCCGTCATCCAACTGGCTGGCCTCGATGCGGCAGCTGGTCTTGAGGCACTGATGGTAGTCCTCGCACAACCAGCGACAACCCTACCAGTCCACCGCCTGATGGGCCTCGCCCACGCTCGTGATGGGCAGATCCGAGAGCAGCACCCATTCGACCCGCTCGGCCCCAGGCGGCGGCTGGGGTTGCCAAACCCGCCGTCCCCAGACCTGGATGGCCGCATGCTGGCGCATGGCGGGCGTGTCATGCGAGCCCGGCTGCAGCTTGAGCGGGGCCCACTGCAACACCACCTGGGCCGTGCGGGCGGGCTGCGTCTGGGTCGCCGGCACGGCGACGGCGTAGCCGCCCGTCGGCTGGGCCGGCAGCCGTCGCACATAGTCCATCAGCAAGGCCGGCGGTCCGCCGTCGATGGGTGCCATTTCGCCGTCCCCACACCACGGCGCGATTCTGGTAGGCGCGCACAAGGAAGTGCTGGCCCAGGTCCAGGCAGGTCGCCAGGTAGGCGAAGATATCGCTTTCCCGGTCACTGACATGCACCCACAGCGTCCCCGCGGGCGGCCGGCCCACCTGCTCCGCCGACACTTGCCAGACCTGGCCTTCGGGCTTGTGCCGGCGGTGCCGATTGGGCTGGGCCACCGGCTCGCGCACGATCACTTGGACGTGGGCCAGTCCCAAGACCAAGCGGGTGCCCGGCACAACCGCCAGGGTCGAGTGCAAGAGCAGCCCCTGCGCATATTCAGCGCTCCCCGGCCCCAGACCTTTCTTGCAGGGATGCCTTGGGTAGCCCAACTCGGTCGGGTCCTCCGGCAGCAGCACCACCTTCGCCTGCCCCGCCGCGGCCAATGTGTGCTGGATAGGCGGATTCAGCAACGCCGCCAGGGACACCCGTGGGTTGTTCAGCAACCGATAGGCCGCCATCGGCGCGCTGGGGCTGCCCATCTGCTTGGGCAGCGAAGCTTGCGGGCGGGCGGCCATCTTTTGGGCCATCGCCAGTGCCCGCCGGTTCAGGCGTACATCGCCCAGATCCAGCGTGCCGAACTGCTGGTCGGCCCAGTCTTGCACCGAGGGCAGCCAGTCCAGGGCGGGGGACGGCAGCAACGTAACCGCCTCAGCCGAGGGCGGCCGGCGTGCGTGCGTCTCGCCCATCACCGGTGCTACCATGACCATCTGTCGCTCCTTGTCGCGGGAGATGCCTACTGCCTATTCTACCACGCGACTTGGCGCACAAACGTTCTGTATAACGATCAGCCCTTCAGGGTCGGGCTAGGGACGATACCTTTCAAATAAGGCTTTGAGTAGACAGCGAGGTGGAATCTTTGGCATACTTTCGGGACCAGTCCCAGAAAGAACCAAGGAGCCACCTCATGGGCTACAAGTTTACGCGAAATCGATACAGAAAGCAAGTTCAGCCAAGCGCGGAACCTGGAAGCGCTCAGCCGAGCCGTGCCGGTGTCCGCGATCCGGGCGGTGCTGGCGGCCGAGCAGATCGGTGAACAACGTGAGCGCAAGCTCAATCTGGTCCTGACGGTGCTGCTGACCATTGCCATGAACATCTACACGCGTCTCTCGCTGGGCGAGGTGCTGCGCAAGCTCGCCCGCGGCTTACGCTACGTCTGGCCGGATCCCAGCTACGAAGTGGCGGGCGACAGTGCCATTAGCTATCGGCGCTACCAGCTGGGGGCCCGGCCCTTGGTGGCGCTCTTTCATCACCTCTGCCGGCCCATGGCTACCCCCGAGACGCCCGGGGCGTTTCTGTTCGGGCTGCGTCTGATGGCGCTGGACGGCACCGTCGAAGACGTGCCGGACACGCCCGCCAATGCCGCCGTCTTCGGGCGCCACAGCGGGCGGGGCGACAGTGCCTTCCCGCAAGTCCAGGCCGTGTATCTGGCCGAATGCGGCACCCACGCCGTCGTCGATGCCGGTTTCTGGCCCTGCCGGGTCAGCGAGAAAGCCGGCGGCACACGCCTCTTGCGCTCGGTCGAGCCCGGCATGCTGGTCATGTGGGACCGCGCGTTCCACGACTACGACCGCATCCAGGCGGTGCTGGAGCAGGGGAGTCAAGTGCTCGAACGGCTGGCTTCGGGGGTCAAGCCGGCGAAGGTCCGCCGCCTGTCCGATGGCTCCTATCTGGCCCGCATCCAGCCCCAGGGCTATCGGCGGCGCCAGCAGGGTGAAGCGCTGTTGGTGCGCATCGTTGAGTATACAATCACCGATCCTGCCCTGCCCGGCTACGGCGAGACCCATCGCCTGCTCACCACCCTGCTGGAATCCGTGGCCGCACCGGCCCTCGAACTGGCTTGCGCCTACCACGAGCGCTGGGAGATCGAGTTGATCATCGACGAAACCGACACCCATCAGCGCCTGGTCGGTCGTCCGCTACGCAGTCTGCGGCCCGTCGGCGTCATCCAGGAGCTGTATGCCCTGCTCATCGCCCACTATGCCATCCGCTTCCTGATGCACGAAGCGGCCTGCCAGGCGCAGATCGACCCGGACCGCCTGAGCTTTACTCATGCCCTGGAGGTGGTGCGCGACGCTGTGCCCGAGTTCCAGATGACCGCCCGCGAGCAGTTGGACCAACTGTACGCCCGAATGCTCACGGACCTGACCCACAAGCTCTTGCCCGAACGGCGACCCCGCACCAACCCGCGGGTCGTCAAACGTAAGATGTCCAAGTTCTATCTCAAGCGGCCCGAGCACTACCATTGGCCGCAGCCTGCCGGCCCCTTCTGTAAGGCGCTGGCCCTTATTTGAAAGGTATTGGGGCTAGGGACACCGCGAACTTATGTGTACCCGGCTGGCACACGAAGTGCGCCGGGGCGCACTGAGCGATCGGCATGTCAGCCTAAATATCGCCCTCACCATCCCGAAACGTCGCAGATCGTCAACGCCGGCTTCCTGGCGCAGATGAAGCAGGGTGCGTGCGTCGTGAGCTGCTCCCTCGGCTTGAACGAGGCCGACATGGCGCAGGCCGTCCAATCGGGCCAGCTCTACGGCGTCGCCGCCGATACCTTCGATTACGAGCCCATGCGACTGGATAACCCGCTCTCGGCATCTCACAGGCCGGCAACGCGCGATGTGGGTGTATAATGCCGCACGGCGGGCCCCCTTTTGCATGTGCAGGGAGGGTCTCCACTAGCGGCGTCTGTCATGCTGACCGCAGTGCAAAGCTCGGGTTGACGAGACAACCAGCGCCGCGGCGGGACGCCAGCGAAGCATCCGTCTTGGTGTGACCGAAAGGGCTCCCTGTTTGCGCATTAGGCCCGCAAGCATTTCCCGAGGCACTGAGAGAGGTGTGATGACCGACGAAAGACAGCGGCAATGGCCCCTGGGGCTGGAGCCAGGGCTTCATCTCCCGAACCCCGAGCGCATGGTGGCCCTGACGATCCATCGCGACCGCTACGGCCAGCCTGCCGAGGTCATCCAGCTGGAGGACGTCCCCGCTCCCCTCCTGCACCCAGAGGACGCCACCCGGGTGCTGGTGGCCATCCTGGCCTCGGGGCCCAACTTCAACACCAACTTCGCCGCCCTGGGCTTGCCGGTGCCGGTTTTTGGGCATGGCGACACCGCCAGCGTCCATGTTCCCGGCAGCGATGCCCTCGGCATCGTGGTGGATGCCGGGCCGGCCGTCACTTCGCTGCGCGTGGGCCAGGCTGTGATCCTGGATTCCTGGACCGGACACAACATCCGCGGGTACGAAACGCATGACGGCTTCAACGCGCAGTTCGCCTGCGTGGACGAAGGACGCTGCCTCGCCGTGCCCACCGCTCTGGCGGACCGCGCGCCAGAGCAGCTGGCGGCGCTCCTGCTGACCTATGGCACGGCCTACCGCGCCGTGGTCGAGCGCCTGGCGGTGCGTCCCGCCCAATCGGTGCTGCTGATGGGCGGGGGCAAAGGCACGAGCTTCGCCGGCGCCCAGATCGCCAGGGCCCTGGGGGCCCGGGTGATCCTGATGGGCTCCAACCCTGCGTTGGGGAGCGCCCTGATCGGGCGCGGGCTCGCCGATGCCTTCGTCAACCGGCGCGCGCTGCCGGCGGACGCCTTTGGACCCGTCCCCGCCGGCGCGGGTTACGCCGCCTGGCGCGAGCGCTCGGAGCCTTTCCGCCAGGCCGTGTGGGCGGCCAACGGGGGCCGTCCCATCGACAAGGTCTTCGATCACACCGGTGGCCGCACCTTTCCTCTCCTCGTGTCGGCGTTGGCGGAGAACGGAGCCCTGGCCTTCTTCGGGGCCACCGGCAGCGGGCTCAAGGGGGAATATCTACAGAGTTTCTTCTACGCCGGCCGCCGCTTCGTGTTGGACGCACGCTGGGTCTGGATGCGGCAGAAGCAGATCCTGTTCCGGACGGCTTCGCCGGCGGCCATCCTATCCGAGATCCGGCTGCCTCCGGGACGCAGGGGCCTGATCTGGGGCGCCGACGACTACGGCCTGAGTTTCGCCCGTGCCGCCTTGGACTGTGGCGCCGAGCTGGTCGTGATCGCTTCCTTCACAAAGGATCGCGAGGGGATCGCCGAGTTGGAGCGCCTGGGCGTGCCGGCAGCGCGCGTCATAGATCGCGATCTATTCCGCCTTCCCCCGGATATGCCCGATCCCCTCACCCCGGAGGGGCACGCCAACCCGGAGTACACAACCGGTTTCATGGACCCCGCACGCGCTTTGGGCCGGGCCATCTGGCAAGCCTTCGGGGCGCGGGCCAGCCCTGACTTCATCGTCGAGCGCCCCGACCAGAGCACGCTCCATCTAAGCACATTCCTGGTGCGCGATTACGACGAGAATGACGAGTTGCCCTGCGGCTGGGTCATCCTCCAGGGGCCTGCGGACCTGTCCATCCTGGGCTCGCACATGTACCGGGGCGGCCAGGCGCGCGAGGTCCTCCGGCTGCTGGCCGAGGGACGCCTCACGATGGAGCCGGAAGACCTGGAAATCACCGGCCTCGCCGGACTCCCGGCGATCCAGCAGAAGATGCTGGACGGGCGCATGGACAAGCCCAAAGGGGTGGCGCTGGTGCAGGCGAGCCGGTCTGGACGGCCAATCGCCGAGTATGAAGCCGCGTTTCTCGGCACCACGCTGCGATCGGCCGGGCCGGGGCAAGACCGGTGCCTGGCGGTCCACTGGAACGACGGCGTGGGCATCCTGACCCTGTCGCGACCCGATGCTCTCGACGCGCTCGACGAATCGCTGCTGGCCCAGCTCGAGGAAGTGGTGGCCGAGGTCGAGGATCGAGGGACCGTAGCGGGCCAGCGCGCCCGGGGGCTGCTCCTGCCGCGGCTCCGGCCGGGCCTTTATGTCGGGCGCCGACGTGACGGGCTTCCTGGGCCAGAGCCCGCAAGCCGTGGCCGCGCTGGCCGAGCGGGTCATCGGCGTCTTCTCGCGGCTGGAGCGCCTGCCCCTGCCGGTCGTCGCGCTGGTGGATGGGTATGCCCTGGGAGGCGGCAACGAGCTGGCTATGAGCGCTCACTACCGGATCGTCACCCAGAACGCAGATCCTGGGCCAGCCCGAGATCAAGCTGGGGATTTTGCCGGGCTATGGGGGCATGCAGCGGCTATCGCGGCTGGTAGGTCCGCGGCAAAGCAGCGGAGCTGAGCATCAATGGCGAGCCGGTGGGCGCGCGCACAGCCGTGGAGATCGGCCTGGCCGATGCATTCTGCCCTTCCTCGACGGCTCTGCGGGCAGCCTTTCGGGCCGTGCAGGAGCTGGCGGGCCGGACGCCCCCGGCCCTTGGGCGAGATTGGGACGCTCTGGCGGCAGCGCAGCAGAGCGAGCTGGCCGCCCTCCTCGCCAGCCGGGCAGCGCACGACTTGCTGGCCGGCCAGGCACCTGAGACAGGCCAAGCCGGCGACCTGCCGGCAGCCCGCAGGTATGCGGCGGGGCTGGCGCTCGAGGCCATGAAGGCCGGCTACGAGCTGGGCTTCACGCGGGGGCTGGCCAATGATGCCCGGCTGTTTGGGGAGGCTGTCGCCTCGCCGTCCGGCCAGTTCTGGATCGAGCGCTTTCTAGCCAAAGACCCTCGCCAATCAGACAGGCTGATCCTTTTGCCGCCCGGCTGAGCGAGCAAGCAGGGAACTGCTGCCATTGGCCGTAGCGTGTTCGACGGCGAGCGCCGCGGCGGGCGCATCCGCGCATTCGCGGCGTATTCGATACTGCTGGCGAATTCCCGCCCGCGGGCGACGTTCAGGTGGCAGCCTGCGCCAGCAGAATGAACGGTGCGGTGCGGGTGCGCGACTGCGGCACATCCAGCAGCCAGGCGCCGATGCGATGGATGTTCAGCGCGGCGGCGACCAGGATGGGCTGCAAGTGCGTCTTGGCCAAGCCGACATAGCGCGAGCGACGCAGGTCGCAACTGCGCACCCCTTGCGAGAGGGTGCCCTCGATGCCCGCCCGCGCCGCGGAGCGCTCGTGGAACGCCGCCGTTTGCTGCTCCTGGCGGGCCCGGTGCAAGGCCTCATATTGCGGGCGCGGCCGGATGGTCAGGCTGCGCGGGCCACTGGCCGAATGCGCGCAGCGTTGGCGGACCGGGCAGGTGCCACAGACTGCCTTCCTGAAGCGCACGGTAATGACCGGGTTGCCATGGTCATCGTGCGTCTCGGACCACTTGTTGCTGATGTGGCCTTGCGGACAGGTCACCTGGCGGGCTTCCCAGTCGATGCTGAAGTGGGTCACGTCGAAGCCAGCTTGCTCAAGCGCTTGCCAGCTGTGGTCGGGCGGGACGGGGGCGGTCATGGTGATGCCGTGCTGACCCTGCGCCTCGACCAACAAGTCGGCGTCCACATAGCCGCTGTCCAACAGGTGCTCGGCGGGCAGCAGGCCCTGGTCCGCCAGGTCTTGCTCAATGGCGGCTGCGGCGGCATAGTCCGGCGTGGTGGCAACCGTGGTCTGGACGTGGGTGATCAGGTGCGGCAGATCCTCATCGCAGGTCTCGGTCAGGTGAGCTTTGTAACCCAGCCAGGTGGTGCTGCGCTTGGTCGCTATGCGGGCCTCCACATCGTACGGCGAGGCCAGGCGCAGGGCGGCCGGCGGCTCATCCTCCGCGGCCCGCCAGCGCACGGGTTCCTCGGCCGGCGCGGCGTAATACTGCTGCAGCCAGATCTGGCGCAGGGTCTCCACCGCCGGCACCTGGCGCAGCCAGGCCGGGGCTTCGGGGGCATAGGCGGCCCGCAGCAAGTGCCGCCCATCGGCGCCGATCTGGCTGGCCAGGGTCGCCCGGGCCTCCTGGCCTTCCGGCAACCGGCCCTCATCCAGGCGGTGGCTATAGCGCTCGACCCATTCGGGCTGCAAAAGCGGCTGCAGCCACTCGGGGGCAACCACCGCCAGCGTGTTGAGGCTATGGCGCACCGTTTCAGCCGCCAACCCCAACCGGCTCACCTGGCGGGCCGCCGCCAGCACATGGGTCGAGTCGGTCCGCTGCCGCCCGCGCTTTTTGAGCAGTCCGGCCCTCTTGAAACGCGCCAACATGGCATCCAACAACTTCTGCTCGCTGCCACCTTGCAGCAACCGGCTGCGGAACTCGCTCAGGACCGAGGCGTCGAAGCCGGAGTCGGTCAGCTCCAGGCTCAAGGCGTATTTCCAGTCGATGCGACTGCGCACCGCCTCGGCCGCTTGCTCATCGGACAACCCCTCGGCGAATTGGAAGACCAGCACCAGCGCCAAGCGCCAGGGTGTTCTGCCGGTTGCCCGCGGGTGGGAAAGAGGTTGGCAAAGTCCTGATCGGCATAGAACGTGCCCAGTTCGTCGCGCATGGCCATGTAGCGATTGCCGTGCGGGGAGGCCGCGCGAGCCGTGGCCGCGGTGATCTCCGGCACCGTGGGAAGCGCCTGCGGATGAAGCGACATCTCTCCTCGCACAACGACCCAGTATCGCCGGCAGGTGGTCGGGGCACCAGTATGCCACATCCCGCCCGCTGCGCAAGTGGCCCGCAGCAATTCGCCAGCAGTATCGTATCCGTGGTCGGCCCACGATCTCCCAAGAGGCGTGCCGCAGCGTGCTCGGCGGTGAGCAACTATCCGTGCGTGGGCCATCGGGCACGTGTCGCTTTCATTGCTGGGGGCCGCCTGGCCCTCAACCTGTCCCTCTTGCCGGTCTTTCCTGGGGCCGGCCTGGCCCCCAGCTCAAGGCCATTCCATGTTGCAACCGGCCTCCTGCCTGGCAACCGCAACAGGGGCCGCGTGCGTGCCGGGACCAGCCGCCATCACAGGATGCACACGCAGGTCCCCGAACGGGGATGGATTCGACGGGATAGACAGGGTCAGGCCCAAAACACATCCTGGCTATCCGGCCTATCCTGTCCATCCTGTGCGAATCAGCCCGCCGGGGCGTGGCAAGCGAGCCGGGTGGACGCAACTGAGCGTGCCGGCCTGGCGTGGCCCCGCAACATGATTTCGCCCTGTGCCGCGTCTCGCGGCCCGATTGACGGGAACCGGCCGGCTGTGCGAGAATAGTGGTCGATGGTTGGCGCCCTTGAGCCGTCGGGGCCGCCTGATAACTTTTCCCGTGTTCCCGTTGAGGCCGCCGCGCCGCGGCCCGGTCCTTCGCTGGCCGGTGGTGGCGCGGGGTTGCAATGGCGCGCTGGCAACTAAGGCGGAGGGACGATGTCCAAGCCTGAATCGACGCACGTCGTTGAAAGACACCCGGCTCGCGGGCCAGGGCCGCAGGCCTGGCGCGGCGGCCCCTGCCGCATCTGGAGGCGCCGCTTCGCTCGGCCGGTTGTTGCGGCAAGCGGAGTCGGCACCCGAAACCCTCGCACCACCCGACATTTTGCGTTTGCAGCGGGCCGCCGGCAATCACGCGGTGCAGGCCCTGCTCACGCCCATCCGGCGCAAGCCATTAGCTCCCGCCCTGAAGGCCGCGGCCACGTGCCCGATGGTCCAGCGCAACGGGTTTGGGCCGGGCACGGGCGTCGAGGGGAAGGTTGACAAGGAAGTCGAGGGGTCGGAGAGCGTTATCGGGGAGTCCGATTACTTCAAGGCGAAGGAAGACAAGGACAAGGAAGAGGATAAGCTCAAGGTCAAGCTGATCGAGATCACCCTGCCCGTACACGAAGGGCAACATGGTGGCGGCACGCTCAAGGTCGATGCCAAGGGCACGCTCGAGTCGCTATCTAAGGCCGGCGCCAATATCAAGATAACGTTCGAGAAGGGCGGGCATGTCGAGGACCGCGAATCCGGGCTGCAGACCGGACAGCTCAATGGGCAGCAGATCGAATACCAGGGCAAGATGGCCTACTGGTGGGCCGTGACCGAGCCGAAGCAGACGCACGAAGAAGAGTGGGGTGGCGGCTACGAGTTGG
>CAWEHT010000089.1:0-7842 GCA_963808455.1 uncultured Chloroflexia bacterium
ATCTCCTCGGGGTTGGGCGCGACCAGCGCGATGCGCTTATAGTGCCGGTATTGCTGGTCGAGCAGCCACAAGGCCTCGTCAGCACCCCACCTCGCCGTGTATTCGTGATATTCCTTCAGCGGATGGCTGCCGGCCTCCAGCCAACCTTTGGTCAGCCAGTAGGTGCCCGGCTCGGCGCTAAAGTGATGCATGTAAGCCTTGTACGAGCCAAGCAAGATAGCGATGCAATCGTCGGTCCGCGGCACCAACAAAGTGTGGGCGCCGGACCGGATGCCGCGCAGCCCATTGCCGCACAGCCCATAGCCCAGGATCACCAGGCTGGGCTTCTCGATCGCGTCGAGCGCCTCTTGCACCGCGGCGGTAAGTTTCACCGGCGCACGGTGCAGCCCATATTCCAACAGCGTGACTTCCTCGGCCAAGTCGGCGGGCAACAGGCGCTCCAGGGCGCCGGCCAGCACCTTGCAGGTGACGACTACCACGGGCAGCCGGGTGCTCGCCGCCGGCATCAGGCCACTCCGACGAATTTCTTGGCCAAATCGGCCCCGGCCGGGGCGTTGGAGCCGTAGCCATCGGCGCCGATGCGCTTCGAGAAGTCCGCGTCCACGGGGGCGCCGCCGACCATGATCTTGACGCGATCGCGCAGCCCGGCTTCCTCGATGGCCTTGATCGTGTAGCCCATGGCGCGCATGGTCGTGGTCAGCATGGCCGACATGCCCACAACCTGCGGCTGGTGCTTCTTGATCGCCTCTACGAAGGCCTCCGGCTCGGCATTGAAGCCAAGGTCGATCACCTCGAACCCGGCGCCCTCGCACATCATCGAGACCAGGTTTTTGCCAATGTCGTGCAGGTCGCCCTTGACGGTGCCAAGAAGCACCTTGCCGGCCTGTTTGGAGCCGCTGGCCAGCAGGAGCGGCCGGATCTGGGTCGTGCCGGCCTGCATGGCCTCAGCCGACATCAGCACCTCGGGCACGAACATGTCGCCGGCTTTGAAGCGCACGCCCACTTCGTTCATGCCGATCAACAGGCCGTTGTCCATGATTTCGCCGGCGGGCGTCCCTTCGTCCAGGGCCCGCTTCACCAACTTTGCCGTCTGTTCCACATCCCCTTCCAGGATGCAAGTCGCGATCCGCTCGAGTATCTTGCTCACGATATCACTCCTATTTGTGGTCCTTGACCCGATCCTCTTGCTCTTCGAGGACCTTGCGAATCACCTTCTTGGTTTCCGGCTTGATCGAGGAAGGCTTGTGCGACGACAGAATGTCGCGGACGCGGGCAACGGTCCGGTCTTTCATGGTCAGGCTACCCGTGCCGGCCCAGTTCTCGAAATCCTGCCGGTCGAGCAGCTTCGGGTAGAAGTACTCGCTCTTGTAGTATTTGCGCGTGTGTGTGGCTGGCGCAGGTAATGGCTGTTCGGCCCGACTTTGTCGATGACCGGCACCGCCAGAGTATCGTCATTCACCTCGATGCCGCGGATGATGCGGCGCGAATAGCCGATCGCCTCGTCCATGGCGCAGAGCTGGAACAGCGAGCCGGTCATGGCGCTCTTGGTATAGCCCACGTCGTGGCACAGGTCGCCGCTGGTGAGGGCGGACATGAAGACGGAGATCGAGCCCTCGATCATGGCCTGGCCGTCGAAGACCTTGGCATCGGTGCAGCCGCCGGTCTGCCACAGCGGCAAGCCGGCATAGTGCGCCAGCTCGGTGACGCCGGACATGTAGAGCGGCAGTTCGGGGGCGCCGTAGGCCAGCACCATGGTGCCCATGTCCATGGCCGAGTAAACCCCGCCCATGATGAAGGGCAGGCCCGGCTGGACCGTTTGAGCCAGGGTCAGGCCCATCCACGACTCGGCGACGCCCTGGGTGATGATGCCGGCGCCGGTGATCGGTGCGGTGCCTCCCGCAATCGGGCAGGGGGTGAAGACCAGCGGCACGCGATGGTGGGCCGCAAACAGCAGCTTGTCGATGGCCTCGAAGGTGCTGACCAGGGGCGACAGCGGCTCGCAATAGTGCACGTAGGTGGGCCGCTGCTCGAAAGCCTTCTGGCCACCGGCTTCGGCCACGGCGATCTCGTGAATGCCGGCCGAGTCGAAGCGATCGGTACGACCAGGCCACGATCGGCTTGCTCGTGTTGGGGAACATGCCTGCAAATTCGTAGAGCGCGCCCAGGTCGAAATGGACATCGTTCACGGTCCCTAACGATTCGCAGAAGTCGATGTTAGGCAGGGCGTTGACCAGGCGGGCCACTTGCGGCACGTCGGCCCTGACGTAGAGTCGCCGCTCGAGCGTCTCAGGGTCGATGAAGTTGGTGCAGGTAGGGCCAGGGCCAAAATGCGCCCGGCCGGGCCCGATGTGGATGTTGTGTTTGGGGTTGCCGTCACGTGCCCAGAGCGTGAAGCTGCGCGGGGCCTTGCGCAGGGCGTCCTTGACCATGTGGGAAGGCAGGCGCACCCGCTTGCCGTTGACCCACGCGCCGGCCTTGGCCAGGATCTCGCGCGCCTCGTCATGCATCACATCCAGACCAGTGTACTGGAGGACATGCAAGACACCGTTGAACAGTTCTTCCAGCTGATCCTGGGAGAACATGTTGAAGCGTACTCCCGCGTTTTCTACATAATTCGTCCTCATCCGGAGGTTCTCCTTTCTGTGAGTCCTGTAGTCCAGTAGCCGGGTAGTCAGTCAGACACGTTGTTGGGCAAGCGAACACCACGGTGATCTCACTACGAGACTGTCAGACTGCGAGACTACGAGACTAACTTCCTTGCCAGGTCGGCGGCCGCCGCCGCGTTGGACGCGTAGCCGTCGGCCTTGATGCTGTCGCAGAACGCCTGCGTGACTGGGGCGCCACCGATCATCACCTTGACCCGATCACGCAAACCGGCCTCTTCGAGCGCCTTGATGGTGTGCCCCATGGCCCGCATCGTCGTGGTCAGGAGAGCAGACATGCCCAGCACGTCCGGCTCATGCTGCTTGACGGCCTGGACGAAAACCTCGGGCTCGAGGTCTTTGCCGAGGTCCTGTACCTCGAAGCCGGCGCCCTCGCACATCATGCCCACCAGGTTCTTGCCGATGTCATGCAGGTCGCCCTTGACGGTGCCCAGCAGGATCTTGCCCACCCGCTTGGCGCCCGCGGCCACCAACCTGGGCCGCAGGATTTCGAGCGACGCCTGCATGGACTTGGCCGAGCGCAGCACCTCAGGCACGAACATGTTGCCGGCCTTGAACTCGGTACCGACATAGTCCATGCCGGCCATCAGACCCTTCTCCAGGATCTCCTGGGCGCCCAGGCCATCTGCAATGGCATCCTGGGTCAGGTCGGCGATGTCTTCCATGTTCCCTTCGATGATAGCTTCTGAGATCTTTGTCAGGATCTCACTCATAAGGATCCTCCCTTCCAATACGTTTGATGTTCGCTTCTGGCCTTATTTTGCCCCGGTAATCGAAAACCTGGGTCACGCAATGCGGGTGCGGCGAGGACCAGGATTCCGGCCGGGCAGGCTGGGGGCGACATCACACCGCCCCCGGCACAAAACGCAGCTCAGCGTCAGCCAGCGGCCGCGGCAGCAGCCTTCTGCCGCCGGCGGAACGCCTTGATCCAGCGCTGGCCATAGGAGTCGTGGCCCATGGACAGGTCGGCGGCCAGGATGGCCGTGATCACCGGGGTCACGAGCGGGTTCGTAATCGGGCACGTCAGGCCGGAGTGGATGCCCATGGCGATGAACGCCGAGTTGATGAACGCCCGGTCTGGCATGCCAAAAGAGATATTGCTGGCGCCCATGGTCACATTGACGCCGAATTCCTTGACCAGCAGCTCGATAGTCTGCAGTGCCAGATGCCCTGCGTTGCTGTCGGCGCCCATGGTCAGGGCCAGCGGATCGATGACGACGTCCTCGACCGGGATGCCCAACTTACCGGCGCGCTCGATGATCTTGCCGGCAACGCGCAAACGATCCTCGGCGGTTTCGGGGATGCCGGCATCATCCATGCAGAGCCCGATCACAGCCGCCCCGAACTCCCTGGCGACCGGCAGGACGGCGTTCAGCGAGCGCTCCTCGCCGTTGCAGGAATTGACCAGGGCCTTCCCGCCATAGGCGGCCAGCGCGGCAGCCAGGGCTTTCAGGATCTGCGGTATCGATGCACAGGGGCACGTCGGTGGCGGCCATCACGGTCTGCAGCACCTGAACCAGCAAGACCGGCTCGTCGGCGCCGGGCACGCCGGCGTTGACGTCCAACATGTCGGCGCCGGCCTCCACCTGGGCCAGGGCGTCGGCGCGCGCGATCGAGAAATCGCCGGCCTGGAAAGCTGCGAGCACCTGTTTGCGGCCGGTCGGGTTGATGCGCTCGCCGATGACGACGGTGGGCTTATCACGATTGATCTCGACCGTCTTGGTGGCCGAGCGCACAACGGTTGTCAGATCCTTCCCCATGGCTCAAAACCTTTCCTTTCTTGGTAGGGGCGATGTCGCCTCGCCCGAAGTCCTCTCGCCGGCGAACCGCTCAGGCCGCACGAACTCGGCCAGGGAGGGCGCACGGCCGCCGGCGATCCAGCCGGCGATCATCTGGCCCGTGACCGGCGCCAGGCAAATGCCCGCCCCTTCATGCCCGGTCGCCAGGTAAAGCCCCGGCACGGCCGCCACCGGCCCAACCAGCGGCATGTGGTCGGGGCTCCACGGCCGCAGGCCGGCATAGCCGCGGATCACGCTGGCCCGGGCGAGCGCGGGCAGGAAACGCATCGCACGGGCGGCGATGGCGTGCAGCGCCGCCGTCGATACCGTCCTGTCGAACCCAGCAAACTGGCGCGTGCTGCCCAGCAGCAGCGTGTCGCCCGCCGTCATCTCAGCCACCAACGCTACGCCGGTCGCCGCAGCCGCCGACTGCACGGACGCAGTATAACTGCTTTCCAACAAGGGATGGCGGAGCAGACCCGGCACACGGCTGGTTACCAGGATCTCCCCCTTGCGCGGACGGATCGGCAAGTTGACGCCCACAGAGCGGGTGATCTCGCCGCTCCACACGCCGGCCGCGCATACCACCACCTCCGCGCCGATGTCGCCGGCGGTCGTGGTCACCGCGGCGACCCGCCCACCGGCGCCCAGGCGGAGGCCGGTAACAGCCAGGCCCGCGTCGATCACCGCGCCACGCCGCAGCGCCGCGTCGAGCAAAGCCCGCGTCGCCAACCGGGCGTTCAACCTGCGCCTCCCCGGGATAATAGATCGCGCCCGCCAGATCAGGCGCCAGGCCGGGCTCGCAGTCGCGGAGCGCCCCGCCGGCAAGCACCTCCGAACGCACCCCATCCCGTTCCAACTCCAAGGCCCGGGCCTGCGCCGCCGCCAAAGCCTCGGCGGTCTCAGCGAGCACCAGGGCGCCCTGGCGCCTGTACTCGATGCCGGCATCCAGGGACTTGCTAAGCTCCTCCCACAAGGAATTGCTGGCCTTCGCGAGCGCCAGCTCTGCGGCGGAGCCTTTATCGTGGTGCAGCAGCAGACCATCGCAAGCACGCGAGGTGCCGCTGGCCGGGAATTCGCGCTCGATCAAGCGCACGCGCAGCCCGGAGGCCGCGAGGAAGTAGGCGCAGGCGGCCCCGACGATGCCCCCGCCGACCACGACCACATCGCGCTGCGCCGCCCCGAGAGCGTTCATCGGCCAGGCTCCCTTTCGGCGAGGGAAACCACGGCAGGGGCAGCCGGCACCGGCCCGGCCAGCGCGGCGAAGGGCACCGGCTTGACGGGCGGGCGCACGTGGA
This sequence comes from uncultured Chloroflexia bacterium, assembly GCA_963808455.1. Taxonomy (GTDB): domain Bacteria; phylum Chloroflexota; class Anaerolineae; order CG2-30-64-16; family CG2-30-64-16; genus CAWEHT01. Next base: position 5,740 of record CAWEHT010000089.1, read on the forward strand.
ACCAGCCTGCCGCTTCGAGGGTCACCCCCGTCTCCGCGGCAATAAGGCGGGCCAGGATCGGGCCACAGGTCCGCCCCTGGCACGGCCCCTGGCCGACGCGTGTCCGGGTCTTCAGGGCATCCAGCGTAACCGCCCCGGCAGCGACCGCGGCCCGCACCTCGCCGGCAGTGACCTCCTCGCAGCGGCATACGAGGGTATCATCGGGGATGGCGGCCTGGCCGCCCGGCTGGGGTGCGAAGAGCGTGTTGATGAGGGCTCCGAAACGCCAGGCGGCGGCCCGCTCGCGGGCTGAGGCATCCCGCTCACGCTGAAGCTGTGCCTCGCTCACCCGGCCCAGCCGGCGGGCGGCCGCCAGTGCGGCCAGGCGCCCCTGGGCCAGCGCAGCCTCGGCGCCGGCCACCCCGGCCGTCTCACCGGCCACGAAAAGGCCCGGCACGCTCGTCTCGAGCGAAGCATCGGTACCCGGCACCCATCCGCCGCGCGCCGGATCGAAGACCGACACGGCGCCGGCCAGTTGGGCCAGCTCGACGTTGGGTATCAGGCCGAAGCCGATGCACAGGGCATCGACAGGGATGGTTTCGGCAGTCCCGGGGATGGCACGGCCCAGCCCATCGGTCCTGGCCACCGTTACCGCCTCAAGCCGCCCTTCGCCCAAGGCAGCGGTCACAACACGCCCAAAGCGATAGGGCACGCGGGCCCTGGCCAGCGCAGCAAGATAGCGAACGGCCTCGCCCAGTCGATCCCGGTCCGTGGCCGTGGCCAGGCCCCCGAGAAGAGCTGTGCCGCAGCGCAGCCATGCGGGGAGGCGCGCGGCCTCCAGCACGCCTACCACCCGGGTGCCCGGCGCCCCTGCGCCATCGGGCCCAGCCAGGCGGGCGGCCACCGGCAGCAGCAGCGGCCCAGACCCGGCAATCAGAACGCGGCGACCCGGCTTCAGCCCGTGGCGCTTGGCCAGCAGCTGCGCCGCCCCGGCGCTCATCGACCCCGGGAAGCGTCCAGCCCGGGAACGGGACGAATTGCCCCGCCGCGCGCCGGCAGCGAGGATGACTGCGCCGGCCGTCAGGTGCTCTGTCGCGCCATGAGCGTAGATATCGGCGGTCAGGAACCCACGCGAAGCATCACGGTCCGGCCCCTCCGAAGACGGGTCCGCCTCGCCGCCCAGGGCACCAGACGAGCGTGCCCGGCCGCCAATCCACGGCCGCGACCGCCATCCGGCGCAGGAGCCCCTGGCCGGCCCGCTCCGCCCTCGAAGAGCCCAAACGATCGCCACCAGAGGGCCGGGTCAGCGAAGGGCTTTGCGGGAAGAGGCCAGGCCCTTCGCCGGCGGCAGCCGTGTAGGCCGCCAGATATTGCCCACCGGAGACCGGCGATTCGTCCAGCAGCATCACGCGCAGGCCGGCATCGGCAGCGGTGACCGCCGCGGCCAACCCGGCCGGGCCGGCTCCGATGACCAGCACGTCTGTGGAAGTCCCTTGCGGCCCAGGGAGAGGCCCCGCGAAGCTCGCGTTCACGCCCGGCTCCCCGCCCCGGCAGGAGGCCAGCCCGCAAGCGATCCCGTTTGCACCTGCATGCCGGGCCGCGCCGGCGTCATGCAGGCCCGCTGATCGTCCAGGCCGTCCACGGTCAGCAGACAGTCGAAGCAGACCCCCATACCGCAGAAGATGCCCCTGGGCTTTCCCGACCTCGTGTACCGGAACGTCTGGCGGCCTGCGGCCAGCAAGACGGCGGCCAACGTCTGGCCGGGACGAGCCAGGATGGCCTCCCCGTCCACATCTATAGCAAAGGTCTGATCGCTTTGTGTTTCTGGCATGGTACGGTTCTACATCGAATCTGTCTGACCGCCAGCAAAGCCTGCGGGTGGCCCGAACGGGCTAATATATCTGTAATATATCACAGCCCGAGAACCTTGTCAAGCCCTCGGCACGGCGTTGGAGCGCACCTCGGGTTGGGGGCAAGGCCCCTACCGGCCACGGATACCCCACCGATGCGCGGCAACACGCCGCGGCAGGCGCTATCCGAGTGTCCATGGGCCAAAGCACGGCCGGCCCCAGACCTGAAACCCACCCGTATGGCATCGGACCGCGTCAGCTGTTGGCAGCCGTG
>CAWEHT010000090.1:0-12008 GCA_963808455.1 uncultured Chloroflexia bacterium
TCAAAACCGTCGCGGCGCTGGTGCGTTTGCGCCAAAACCAGAACTTGTACGCGGCGCCCCCGCTGCGGGTTCCCGGCAAACGCGGCGCTCCACGCAAGCACGGTCCAGTTTTCAAACTTAAGCAACTATCTTGGCCGGCCGAACGCCACGAAACCTTTGATCTGAACGGCCAAACGGTGCAGTTGCAAGCCTGGACCGATTTGCACCTGCGCAAGCTGCCGACCTTGGCCGGGCTCCTGTTGCGGGTCCAATTCTTGAAAGCCGACGGCACGCCGCGTTACAAACGGCCGCTCTGGCTTTTTTGGACGGGACCGACCAGCGTGGCGCTGGCAGACTTGTGTCGCATGTATCTTTGGCGTTTCGCCATCGAGCATGCATTTCGTTTCTTGAAGCAACACACGGGCTTGAACGCCTGCCGATCCACCAACCCGGTGGTCATCGAGCATTGGATGTGGCTTTGCGCCCTGGCTTATTGGCAATTGCTGCTCATGCGTCGGGAGGTAGATGATCTACGACCGGCCTGGCAACCGTCGTTACGAAGCCATCAGACCTTGCTGCTCACGGCGGGCCAAGTGCAGCGCGGCGCTCGACGTTTTCTGCTTGAGTTGGGCAGTCCGGCGCCGGTCGCCGGACCCGCAGGTAAAGGAACCGGACGCTGTCCCGGGCTATCGTCCGAAGCCGCGGCCGCGCTATCCGGTCGTCAAAAAGGGCTCAAAACCCCAAAAAGCGACCGTAACTAACGTGCCGGCCGTCGTCTAAACGCACCGGCGGACAACTGCAGCTTTGTTAAAAGTGCGCTCTTGGTCAACGCGACGCTTCGTCCTACCTGTTGACCATCGTCGCGCCGTTATGTAACTCTAAACTCAAGCAGGTTCCAAGACCTGCGCCAATTCCGCCGCACTGGACAGCGTCTCACGTGATGTCAAAGCCTGAAGCCTGGCGCGTTCAGTTCAACAGGGACAGGCGAAGGGGTCCGTGGATCGGGTCACAGCACGCTTCGTTCACCGGCCGGTGAACGAAGCGTGCCACTGCATCAAAGCCTAGCCCGCGCGCCAGGTGCTGGCGAGCATGCTCGCCAGCACCCATGCTAGCGCTGCGGCCGGCGACACGTGCAATCGTCGCGCGCCCGCTGGGCCAGATACGAGGCAGGGTATGAAGGCTCGGGCGGTGGAATGTGGTAGTCAAAGCCGGCCAGCGTGCGCCGCTCGATGCGGCTGCCAAGAGCGCGCTCGACGGCGCGCACGATTTCGTCATCGTCCGGCGTCACCAGCGTAAACGCCACGCCCGTGCGCTCGGCCCGCCCGGTCCGCCCGATGCGGTGTGTGTAAGCGTCACTGGTATCGGGCATATCGTAGTTGATGACGTGCGAGATGCCGGTGACGTCGATGCCACGCGCCAGCGATATCGGTGGCCACCAGGACCTGGAAGGTGCCGGCGCGGAAACCGTCCAGCGCTTTCTGGCGCTGACTTTGCGAGAGATTGCCCTGCAGCGACGTCGCATGGAAACCGGCGATCTGGAGCTGCTGGGCCACCATCCTGGCGCGGTGCTTGGTGCGCGTGAAGACCAGCACCGATCCCGTCTTGTTGGCCTGCAGAAGGTGGATCAGCATCGCCTTTTTCAGGTGTGGCAAGATGGGATACAGCGCATGTGACACGGTGGCAGCCGGGGCGGGCACCCCGATCTGAACGCTCAGAGGATCGATCAAGGCCTCGCGCGCGAGGACGCGGACATCCTCCGGCATCGTTGCAGCAAAGAGCAGCGTCTGCCGCTTCGTTGGGACGGCGCGCAGTATGCGTCGTACGTCGGGCAGGAAGCCCATATCGAACATGCGGTCGGCCTCGTCCAACACCAGCACTTCGACGTGCGTGAGGTCGATAGTGCCCTGGCCTATGTGATCCAGAAGCCGGCCCGGACAGGCAACCACGATCTCGACGCCGGCGCGGAGTGCCTGTAGCTGCGGGCCCATGCTAACCCCACCGTAGATGGCGGTGCTGCGCAGACGCGTCTGTCTGCCCAGGTCGCAGAAGGACTGGTGGATTTGCTCCGCCAGCTCGCGTGTGGGCGCCACGATGAGCGCGCGCACCCGGCCGCGCGCTCCCCCTTCCAGGCGCTGGAGAATGGGCAAGGCAAATGCGGCAGTCTTGCCGGTGCCCGTCTGGGCCAGGCCCATGACGTCACGGCCGTCCATGATGGGCGGGATGGCCGTTCCTGGATGGGAGTCGGCTCTTGATAGCCGAGCGCGGAAATGCCCGCCATGAGGCGCGGGCTGAGGTTCAAAGTTGAAAAGGTCACTGAGAGTCCTTCCTTGGCTAGATTTCTGAGCCAAGTCGCACTCTCAGCCCAAGCGCTCCTTACAGGAGCATCGATTTATTCTAACACACTTCCCCAAAAATGCCTAGCGCGAGTTTTCGTGCGCGTTGACGCCTCTCGCAGCCGTGTTACAATAGCCAAGCGATCTGCGTGCCTGTCTCGCACGCCGTCTGTCCGGTGCCCATCGCGAACCACGGAAGCTTGACAGGGGCCTGCCGGCTGTCTGAAGGCGGAGCCGCACGCGGCGCGGGAGAGGAAATTCATGCTCACATTTGACGAAATCGTGGCGGCGCGGCGGTTGAACGCGGAGTTTCAAGACCGAGCTGCCGCCGCAGGCCGAGATCGAGCGCGTTCTGCGGGCCGGGCTGTTGGGGCCGTATGCCGGGGCCGCCCACGGACCGGGCGACATGGGCTTCCGGCGCTTTGTCGTCATCCGCAGAGATACCCCGGCGATGGCGCAAGCCGATGCCCTCATCACCGCGTGGGCCACTGAGCTGCTGGCCGAGCTGAGCGCCCGGCTGGCGGCCGACCCGGTGCAGCGCGATGCGAATCAGGGCTGGGTCAAACGGCTGGAGCTGATCAGTCGCAACGGACTGCTGATCGCGGGTGGCGTGCCCTGGTACGCAATCGTGGCTGAGGCGCGCGGCATCCCGCCGGTCGAGCAAGAGGCCCTGGCGCATTGCCTCGAAAACATGTGGCTGCAGGCGACCGCTCTCGGGCTCGGGTTCCGGCTGCTCTCGATAACGGCTATGCTCGGAGACGATCCGGCCTTTTGCTCTCTGCTCGGCCTGATGCCCGGAGCTTACGGCCTGAACGGCTGCGCCCTGGGGTACCCCGAACATCCCCTGCCGCCTGCAACGCGGCCGGACGTGAGCGAGGTCACCCGCTGGCTCTAAACCCCGGTCTGCACGTGAAGAGATGACCCGGCCCTGGATGGCCTGTCCCCGTTGCTCCTGCTGGCTGGATGCATCGCCCGGCCCACGGGTATGTAGCCGCGATCGTCTGAGCTGACGCCAGCGCAGCGCCGCATGCTTCGGCGGCCGGAGCCCGGTTCCCCTGCCCCAACCAGCTTCTACGAGCTGGGGCCACGTGCCGGCCTGTCTGCCACATCCTTCCTGCACTCCGGCCAGGCAACGGTGACCGGCCCCGCGGGGCCCGGGCTGAGGCGGGACCGGGCGGAGTGAACGACGCCGGCCCTAAACTGGTCGCAACATGAAAGTGCATAGCGCCTCGCCCGGGAGCGCCGGAATCTTGCCGGCTACGTCACCCACCACCGGGGCCGGCAGGGATGCCGGCGTTCCCAGGAGGAGACTCCGTCAGCAGCGGAGCGCAAATCCATTGTGCGACCAGTTTAGAATGCAACACGCTGCCCACGAGCAATGTACGGCGTCGCTGAGGGCCGGTACTTAAGTGGGTTTGACAAGCCGCGTGTTCGCCACGACAATATTGGAAAGGTGCCGGTTTCGCAAGGTCAGCTGGCAATAACTTCTGCCTGGCCCGGCTGCTAGATCGGATGGGGAGCGGGAAACCGCCTTCGTAATCAAAGATGAATCTGCCAGCAATCGTCTCTTTGGCTGGGATCCTTTGCTACGCCACCCTGACGTTCATCGTCCTGCGTCACGGCCTGCGCGGGACTGGGGCAGTGCACCGGCTTTTCCTGGCCAACCTGGCTTTCATGGCCCTGTGGCAGTGTGCAGACCTCGCGGTGAGCCTGGCCCGCAATCAGGTAGCCGCCGCGTCGTGGTATATCGTCATCGGCGCGGTCGTCTTTGGCCAGTTTGTCATCTATTCGGCGTTCGTGCGGGCCTTCTTCTCCATCCGGACCCAAAGATCGGTGATCTGGGTCGGCCTGGCCCTGTGGGGCCTCTCCTCGCTCCTGATCGTCGCCTTCAGAGGATATTTCCTCTCCGGCGTATACTGGAACACGACGACCCGGTCCTACTTGCCGGTATTTGGTAGCCTGGCAGACCCTCTGGCGATCCCGAATTATTGCTTCCTCGTCTACGCGATCGGGCTGCTGATTCAGGGCTACCGGCGGACCGATTCCGACCTGGAACGGGTGCGCATCCGCTGCCTTTCCCTGGGGCTGGCTCTGGTCCTGCTCGGCTCTTTGACCAACTTCGTCCCGCCGCTCCGAGCCTATCCCGTTGAAGTGCTTGCTAATGCGTGCAACGCCCTGTTGATCGCGTACGCCATCTTTCGCTATCAACTGCTCGACATCAGTGTGGTCATCCGCAAAGGGCTCCTTTATTCCATCCCCACCGTGGCCATCGGTATCGCCTACTTCCTGGTCCTCTCGGTGGTCTTCAGACTGTTCCGCCCCGTCTTGTGGCACCAGTTCTTCGTGCTCGCCCTCCTGCTGGGTGCCATCACCGCGTTGCTCCTTCAGCCCCTGCACGACTGGTTGCAGGCTCCGCTCGACCGGCTCTTCTTTCGCGAAAGGTATGACTCTGGCTTGATGATGCAGCGGCTCAGCCGGGCGGCCGCTACCGTGCTCGATCTCGACCGGTTGGCGGTGATGATCCTGGCCGATATCGCAAACACCCTGCACATCGGTGCAGCTGCCTTCCTGGTGAAGCAAGACGAAACCGGACAGTACGTCCTGAAGGCGCACAAGGGGCTTCACACCGGCCCTCAGGGCGATCTTCGCCTCAGGAGCGATCATCCGATCGTCACGTGGCTGTTGCGGCAACAGGCCGTGCTCACGCGGCAACGGGTCGAAATGAGCCCCGACTTCGCCGGATTATGGGCCCGCGAACGCGAAGAGCTCCAAGCGATGCAAGCAGAGATCTTCGTGCCCCTGTTGGTGCGCAATGATCTGATCGGCATCCTGGTCCTGGGGCCGAAACTTTCGGAGTTGCCGTACTCGTCTGCCGATCAGCTCACGCTCACCACGCTGGCCAACCAGACGGCGGTGGCAGTCGAGAACGCCAGGCTGTTCGCCCTCGAGCAGAGAAAAGTTCGGATGACTTCCAAGTTGCTGGACGTGGCCAAGGCGGTGAGCTCGACCCTTGATCTGGGTGAGTTGCTGCAATTGATCGCACAGCGGGCCGCCGAGGTCTGCGAATTCGATCGCTGCGACATCTACCTCATGGACAAGGGGCATGATACTCTCAGGCTGCTGACGTCTCAATTCGCGCCGGCCAGTAACCCATCTCATCCAGGGCCCTCAGCCGGCCCTGCGTCACGGCCTGAGCTGATCGAGAGCGGTACGCTGCTGAGAAGGGTGATGCAGGAGCGGCGACCGGTCGCAGTCGATCGCGACGCAATTCCCAGGCTGCCGGGGGAATGGTTTGGGTCACTCGACGCCACGGGCGCGCTCCTCGTCCCGTTGATCAGCAAAGGGCGCGCCATCGGCTTGATGGCCCTGGAGCACCTTCGGGGCGAAAGCCGCATTCGCGAGGATCAGTCAGACCTCGCCGCGACCATCGCCAGCCAGGCGTCGGTGGCCATCGAGAATGCCAGGCTGTACCAGGAAACGGCTGCCGAGAAGGAGCGAACGGCGACGATTGTCGAGCAAGCGCTTGCCGGCATCGTGCTGGTGGATTCCCAGCTGCGTGTCGTGAGCATGAATCGCGCCGTGGAGGCCATCACCGGCTACAGCGCCCTCGGAGCGCCGGGTGTGCGGATCGAGGATGTGCTTGGCCCTGCAACGATGGCCGATGGAGGCTCTTTGGGCCAGGCGATGGCGACCGGCAAACCGGTCGGACCCGCCGAGACGAGGCTCGTGACCGGAGCAGGCGGCCGCGACGTTCTGCTGGGGGTGACGCCGCTGTCCGGCGGCTACCTGTTGAGCCTGGCCGACATCACCCCGCTCAAAGACCTGGACCGGCTCAAGACCGACATCATCGCCAACGTCTCGCACGAGTTCCGCACCCCTCGCGATCATCAAGGGGTATACCGAGCTGCTGATGGATGAATTGGGCGGGAACGATCCCGCCACGAACAAGCAGTTCCTCACTATCATCGACGGCGCTGCCGATCGTTTGACCGCCATGGTGCTCGATCTGCTGGATATTGCACGCCTGGAAGCGGGGCACGGCGCTGAGGCGATGGGGCCGATTTGTATGGAGGCCCTGGTCCAGGACGCCATCGATCTGTTGAGCATCGAGGCGCGCAAACGGAGCGTCGAGATAGACCTACAGTCGATGCCGGCGCTGTCCACGGTGCAGGGCAATCAAGGACTGTTGGTGACTATGGTCCACAACCTGCTCGCCAACGTGATCAAGTTCAGCAACCCTGGTGGCCTGGTCCAGGTTCAGGCCGGATCGCGCGCCGGCTCGTTCGTCCTGGCGATCACCAACCAGGGTCTCGGGATTCCTCCAGAAGATGTTCCGCATCTGTTCGAGAAGTTCTATCGGTCAGCCGAGGCGAAGAAGGCCGCCATACCGGGCACAGGTTTGGGATTGGTGTTGGCAAAGCACGTGGTTGACCAGCATCATGGCTCGATCTCTGTGCTTTCCCGGCCCGATATGGGCACCCGCTTCACGGTGATGCTGCCACTGATCGAAAGCCAGGACATATCGTGGGAAGGGAGCCCCTCCGGAACGTGCATGACAACCGAAGGGCCAGGTGAGACAGCACGCGCAACGATGTCTGGCGCCCGGTGACGGGAAAGACGGGTGCGCAGGCCACATCTGGCGCTGGGAGGCACAGGATGGCTGACGCGGCGGGCCAGCTGACGATTCTCATGGTGGACGATGAAGTGGTGATCTGCAAGCTTGTAGAAGCCTATTTCCGCAAACAGGGATGCCGCGTGGTGTGCGCCGGCGACGGCACGGAGGGCCTCGCGCAGATGCAACAGTGCTCGCCTGACATCGTGCTGCTCGATGTCAGGCTGCCAGGCATGAACGGCTGCGTGGTGTGCCGTCGCATGCGGGAGTTATCGAACGTGCCGATCATCATGCTCTCCGCCCACGCCCAGTTCAGCGATCGTGAGCAGGGCCTGGCCGCCGGCGCAAACGCCTACATCACCAAGCCCTTCTCACTCAAAGAACTGGACCGGAGCATCCGAGAGCTGGTCTGTGGCTCACCGGCAACCTGCAGGAGGGCTTGAGCCGTCGTGTTGGGGCCGCAGGTACCCTCGCCAGATCAGCTTCGAGCCTTGAGCTGACCTGCGCATTGTACGCCAAAGCCCACATGACCCAGAATTCGGGCAAATCATCCCTCCGTGCTATACTCTGGGCGAGCGCCGCGGCGCGCTACTCATCCAGCCGCGACGACGCACCGCCGGGAGCTGCCGCATCGGGATCGGGCTGAACCTCCCGGGGCTGCGCCGATGCGACCCCTTCGCAAAGGAGCCCACCGATGGCCGCGAGCCACGTGCTGGTACTGCGCAGCAGCCCCCGCAAGCGGGCAAATAGCTCCATTCTGGCGGAACGCCTGGCCGACGGTGCCAGGGACGCCGGCGCGACCCTTGAGAGCATCGACCTGAGCGCCCTCGATATCCGGCCCTGTGACGGGTGTGACTTCTGCCAAGGCGTTGAGGGCGCGGGGTGCCGGATCGACGACGATATGCAGATGCTCTACCCAAAGCTGATGCAGGCCGGCAGCATCGTGGTTGCCGGCCCTATCTACTGGTTTACCCTGAGCGCCCAGGCCAAGCTGTGCATCGACCGCTGGTATGCCCTGCAAGGCCCGGCAGGCCACGCGCTGGCCGGCAAGAGGTTCGCCGTCATCCTGACCTATGGGGACGATGATCCCTGTACCTCCGGCGCCATGAACGCGATCCACACCTTTCAGGACATGTTCCGGTATCTCGGGGCGCCGCTGGTTGGCATCGTCCACGCCAGCGTTTCGCAAGCAGGCGCGATCGAGGGGCAGCCCGAAGTGCTGCAACGAGCCTACCAGTTGGGCCAGCGGCTGGGCGGCGGGGGTTGAGCCCGCACCAGCCGTCGCTGCCTGTTAACTTGCTCGCCCCATAACCTGTGGGGGGACTGCCGCTTGCATGGCGGCAGCCCCCAGGACTCCCCGCACATCTCTCAGCAGCCTCTCAGCAGATTCTTTGGAACCGTTCAGCCCGCGCCCGCTAAACTGCACAACATCAGACAGTGAGTTCAACGGCAACCAAACAACAAGAGACAGAGCACCTACAGCGGAAGGCACGACCAGGATGAGCCGGCCAGAAGCAGGCACCGGATCGTGCCTTCACATTTTGCAAGATCAGCCCACTTGGGCGCGGAGGGCAATATGATCGACATTCAGGATGTCACCAAGTTTTACCAGATGGGCGAGATGGAAGTGCGGGCTCTCAACGGCGTAAGTCTGTGTGTGAACGAAGGCGAGTGGATGGCAATCACCGGGCCGTCAGGCTCGGGCAAATCGACCCTGATGAATATCATCGGCTGCCTTGACCAGCCGACGTCAGGGTCTTACAAGCTGGACAATCTCGAAGTGGCCCGCATGAAGGATGACGAGCTGGCAGCCGTGCGCAACAAGAAAATCGGGTTTGTCTTCCAGGGCTTCAACCTGCTCTCGCGCACGTTGGCGTTGGCCAATGTCGAGCTGCCACTGGTTTATGCGGGCGTGTCCGACAGCAAGCAGCGGCGAGCGTGGGCGGCGGCGGCGCTGGAGCGAGTCGGGCTAGGCGAGCGCCTGAACCACCGGCCCAATGAGCTGTCGGGCGGCCAGCAGCAACGCGTGGCGATCGCCCGCGTGCTGATCAACAATCCAGCTATCATCCTGGCGGACGAACCCACCGGCAACCTCGATTCGAAGTCGGGGATCGAGATCATGGACATTTTCCGCAGCCTGCGCGACCAGGGCATGACTATTGTCATGGTCACGCACGACCCCGACATCGCGGCCCAATGCGAGCGCATAGTGCGCATCAAGGACGGCGTGATTGCCGGAGACGAGTTCAACGGAGCCCCCATTGCAGTGGAGTGGCCGGCGCACGAGGAGGCGTTGCGATAGACCGGCAGTGAGGCCTGCGCACAATGCGCAGGCCGGCGGCCAGCAAGGGGCCAGGGCCGTCCCCTGCCGGCATCGCCAACCAGACAGCATGGGCCAAGAAGTAGAGCAGCGCCCATGTCAATAGCGTTTGCCCAGGCTCGCTAAGCGGCATCGGCACGCGGCAGCCATCATGAGCCGGTCCAGACCGGCGGGCGCTTCTCCAGAAACGCGGCCATCCCCTCCTGGGCATCGCCGGCCACCGCGTTGGCCGCCATCGTCTCCCCCATCAGGTCATAGGCATCCTCCAACCCGGCCTCCACCTGGCGATAGAAGGCTTCTTTCCCAATCCGGATGGTCAAAGGACTGGAGGATGCGATCTGCCCGACCAGCGCCATGACCTCAGCGTCAAGCCGGTCGGGAGGGACCACGCGGTTCACAAGCCCCCAGGCAGCAGCCGTCGCCGCATCGATGGGCGTGCCGGTCAGCAGCATCTCCATGGCCCGCTTCCGCCCGATCGCCCGGCTCAACGCCACCGCCGGCGTGGAGCAGAACAGGCCGATCTTGACGCCCGGCGTGGCAAAGCGCGCCTGGTCCGAGGCAACCACCAGATCGCACGAGGCCACGAGCTGGCAGCCGGCCGCCGTCGCCAGCCCGTGGACGCTCGCGATCACCGGCTGCACGGCACGCTGGACGGCCAGCATCAACTCTGAACAGAGGCTGAAGACCGCCCGCTGCTCGTCGATCGGGCGACCGATGAGCTCGCGCAGATCATGTCCGGCCGAGAAGACCGGTCCCGCCCCACGCAGGACAATCGCACGGCACTCGGCGCGCCCGGACTGCTCCTGCAACGCGTCACGCAGGGAGCGCATCAGGCCCACCGAGAGCGCGTTGCGCTGTGCGGGCCGGTTCAACGTCAAAATGACCGCCGGCAGCGCGTCCTCGACGAGGACATAGTCTGCCGCTTCAAGCATGGAAGTCATCGGTTGCCTCCTGTACAGGATCGTCAAATACGCCCGAAAAAGGATCAGCGCGAATGCGTGTGATGCGCAAGGGGGTTGAGAGTGTAAAGTCAGCCTCGCGTCAGGCGCTCCCGCTTGCACTTTTCTATGCTTATGCTAAAGGGTCCTCGCTGATGCGGCCCAAGGCGTCGGCGACGGCAAGCCTGGCCTCCGGGAATGGCTCGAGCGCGTCCACTATTGTGCCGCGCAACTGGATCCACTCGGGGCTGAAGAGAAACGAGGAGACGGGAGCGTCCGGCTTTGGCACCAGCTCGCCCGTCATGCGGGCCAGCAGGGTAAGGCAGCCGCGCGCCTCGCGCAGAGGAGGGCGCCGACGCGCAGGTCACCGCCCTCCTCGGCGCGGTCGAGGGCGGCCAGGGCCCGGCGCAGCAGTCCGTGGAGCTGATCCAGAAGCGTATCGGCCTGGGCGGCCTCGACAGCGGCGCGGGCCTGTGCTAACAGGGCGGGCAGGTGGCGGGCGGCGTGGCGATCGAGCGCATCCTGGGAAACACGGAATGTGGCGGAAAGTTTTGACCGTGGTATGATATAGGGCGTATGGCCCTGTATTGACCTCCGTTGCCTGTAGTCCGCCCGGCATCGAAGTCCTGGCGGGAGGATTTCGAACCAGATGATGAATTCGAGCCACGTGACCGGCCGGCCGCGCGCCCTGTGCCGCCGGCGCCGCCCTCTCGACACATTGCCCTTCTGCCTGCCAGCAGCCCGCAGACACCGTGGCCATTCCCGCCCCTTGCCCGTCGTCCTGGTTCTCCTGCTGGCGCTGGCTGCCGGCTGCGCCGGCCTCACGGGCAACCGGGCCGCCGGTCAGGCGCCGGCCCAGGCGCTGACCCAGGCACCTCCGGCGCCGGCAGCGCCCGCCGCCGCGCACGGTGGAAGTGACCAAAGTGGTCACTTCCGTGCCCACCGACACGCCCAGGCCCACCAGCGCCCCCACGGCCACGCCGACCCCGGCGCCCACGCCCTTTGCCATGGTGGGAGCGACGCCCGTCGAAGGTCGGCGCGGCCCAGGCGACGGGTTCGAGTCGTTGGGCCTCGCCGGCGCGGGCCAACAGCTGGCCGTGCTGGGCCGGACTGCGGACGCAAGCTGGCTGCTGGTCTGCTGCGTGCGCAACCAGCCGGCCTGGGTGCAGCCGGCGGCGCTGACGGTCACGAACTCGCTGCTGGGAGCGCCGGATGTCACCCCGCCGCCGCTGCCCAGCCCCACAGCCACCCTGTCGGCCACCGTGCAGCCGACGGTCACATTGACCCCAAGTCCCGCGCCAACCGCCGTGCCGCCATTCGATATCGCGCAGGGCCCCGAGTACCCCTGGCCGGTGACCTCCGGGCTCCTGACGATCATGGTCAAGGTCTACCAGGGACCGGCCAGCAACCAGTGCGCGCTGGGGGGCTACACGCTCGACGTGAAACGAGACGACGTCAACGTCAGCAAGCCCACCCTATCTCGTGGCCGGTTGTGCCAGTTTGACACCACCGGCCCAACCGCGGGCAATTACGAATTCAATCTGAAATTCGAATATCCCAACGCCGGCCAGGCGCAGTGGGCCATCTACCTGGCCCGACCGGATGGATCGCGCGTTTCGCCCATCACGAAGTTCAACACGGTAGGCTCCAACTCCCAGCAGCTGGCGGTGGTCATCAGCTACTTCCTGGCGCGCTAGTCGTCGTCCGACGAGTCCGCAGACCCAGAGTCGTCGGGCTCAGACGGCGCCGCAGGCTGGACGCCATCCGACGACGACGGCGCCGCAGGCTGGATTTTGCCGAAGTCCGACGGCTCGGGCGGTTGAGCT
>CAWEHT010000091.1:0-11408 GCA_963808455.1 uncultured Chloroflexia bacterium
CCCTTTCTCGGCCCACCCATCGTGGCCTGCGAGACAAAGGATTGGGACGGCTACCGGCTCCATCGCCTGCCCTACGGCGTGTGGCGCCACCGCCTGCGGATAAAAGGCCTCGTGCGCGAACTCATGCGCCTGCGGCCGGATATCGTACAGACCTTTGATATCCTGTCTACAAGCAGTTACGAGGTGGCGTTGGGTAAGGTCCTGCTCGGCTACCGGCTCTTTCACGAGGCACACGTGCACGCCTCTGTGTTTGCCCCCGCCACGCGTTGGGGAGGCTTGAAAGAGCGGTTCCGCTGGCTGGCCCACGCTGGGACCTGGGGTCGCTTGTTGAGCAGGCTGTCTGAGAAGTGCTACCCCATCAGCACGGACGCCGCCGACATTGCGATTCAGTTCTGCGGTTTCGAGCCGCGCAAGGTTGAGGTCTGCTCGCTAGGTGTCGACACCGATCTCTTCCGACCTGCGGTCGGGGCGCAGCCACAGGCGGCGCGAGCGGCCGTACGCCGGGAGCTAGGCCTGGCTGCATCCGAAATCCTTTGCATCTATACGGGGCGCTTCTCCCACGATAAGGCGCCCCAATGCCTGGCGGAAGCGGTCGGCAGGCTCGCACAACAGGGGCTCCCATTCCGCGGGCTTTTCATCGGCAGCGGGACCGAGGCGGAGACGGGCGCGATCACTGCCTGTCAGGGATGCTCCGTGCGCCCTTTCGTGCCTTTCCGCGACCTGCCGCCATACTATTGGGCGTCCGACATCGCGGTGTGGCCAAAGCAGGAATCGACGAGCCAGCTCGATGCCGTCGCTTGCGGACTACCCATCATCCTGAGCAATCGCGTCAAGACCCGGGAGCGCGTGGAGGGTAATGGTCTCACCTACGAGGAAGAAGATGCGTCCGATCTCGCCCGCCAATTGCTCTGCCTGGCCGATGCCGCTACGCGCCAAACCATGGGGGGCCGTGGAGCCAGCAAGGTCCGCGAGCAGTTCAGCTGGGAGCGTATCGCCACACAGCGATTGCAAGAATACGAAGCTGCTCTAGCGGGCGGGCGACGCAGGGACAGAGACATGAAGCACAACATCGTGAGGATAATTGGCAAATTATGAGCACTGGCGAACCCTGGCGTGACCTCGTCCCGCCCGTTCTGTGGCGGGCCTTGCGCCGACTCCGCGGGGCCAGGACTCGGAAGGCGTCAGCGGGAGGCGCGCCGGAATGGGAGTATCTCCCGGAAGGTTGGGCCTACGCCGCGGCGCACCAGGAGGTGCGGGGTTGGAACGTCCCCGACATCCTGTCCACGTACCGTCGCAAGTGGCCGCGATACGTGGAGTTGGTGCAGGGGACCGGGCCGTTGGGCGTATCGCACGAGTCTGACCTCGCCAACAACGCGATCTGCACGGCCACAATATTACCATGACTTTCGGCTATGTGGCCGCTTTGGCTGCTCGTGGACTCGACACACTTTCGTTGCTCGACTGGGGCGGCGGCATCGGCCACTATTACGTGCTCGCTCGGGCCTTGCTTCCCGGCGTGGGGATCGACTATCATTGCAAGGACGTTCCGCTCTTTACCGAATACGGCAGGCAACTCTTCCCGGACCAGCATTTCTATGCCGATGAATCTTGCCTGGCGCAGCATTACGACCTGGTCGTGGCCAGCACCTCGCTCCACTACGCGGAGAACTGGCGCGACCCATTCGGCAAACTGGCGCAGGCCACCATGTCTTACCTGTACGTGGCGCAACTGCCAACCGTGCAACGTGCTAAGTCGTTTGTGTTCATTCAGCGTCCCTACGCCTATGGCTACAATACGGAGTATATCAGCTGGTGCCTCAACCGCGATGAGTTTCTCGCCCAGGCAGCCGCGGCCGGCCTGCGGCTGCAGCGTGAATTCGTCTACGGCCATGTGCCCATGATCCGCCAGGCACCGGAGCCAGGCGAGTATCGGGGCTATTTGTTTGCGCCGGCAAGGCACAATTAGGAGGCAGCCGTCAGTGAACAAGGTGGTTCAACCGCGTCCTATCTTCCCTGGACGCTCCCCCTGTCCTTGTCGATATCGGTGCGTCGGGGTCACCGCCGGCTATTTGGGATGGTATTGGGGGGCAATCCGTCTATGTGGGCTTCGATCCAGACCAGCGCGCGATGCAAGACGTTGTCGGCGGTCATTACCATCGTGCGATCATTCTCAACGAAGCAGTTACAAGTAGCCTGGAGAGCCCGGAGGCTACCTTCTACCTGACGGCCTCTCCATATTGTTCGAGTACGCTGCCACCCGACCAGCCGGCACTCAGCAATTACCTGTTTGCCGATCTATTTGTGGTGCAGCGCCAGGGCAGCGCTCGAGCAGTCACCCTCGATGCCGCGCTGCAACGGCTATCCTTGCCCGGCGTTGACTGGTTCAAGACCGACTCGCAAGGCATAGATCTCCGTCTGTTCCAGAGCCTGAGCGCCGCGACGCGAGCTCACGTTTTGGCCGTGGACATGGAACCCGGCTTGATGGACGCCTACGTGGGAGAAGACCTGTTCACCTCTGCTCACGAAGCGTTGGTGCGCCAGGGATTCTGGCCATCGCGGACGGAGGTCAAGGGCACAGTCCGCATCCGACGGTCGAGTGTGGAGCGGCTGGCAGCTATCGATCCGTCCGTGAATGGTGATTACCTGGCGGCTACAGTCCGTGTCAGCCCGGTGTACTGCGAGGCGAGATACCTACGTACGCTGGAATATGCTGAACGCGCAGTCTTTGGGATACGCGAGTATCTGCTATTGTGGGTCTTTGCGATGCTGGACGAGCAGTGGGCGTTTGCGGCGGACGTCGGGCTTGAGTACGAGCGGCGTTTCGGCAACAGCGACGTCGCACATTCGTTGGTTTGTGAGTCACTGGCGATGATGAAGCAGGCGCAGCGGCGTTGGGCCGCCCGTCGTCGGCTTTACCCACTGCTGGCCGCAGCTCGCAGGGCCGGCAATAAGCTGCTGAGCCTGGCGCAAGTATGGCCGTGAGCAGCGATTCCGTCGGTAGGCAGGCCCTGATCACGCGTGGGCCGTGCGTCAGGACACTTGCCCGGCCCGGCGACTTCCGGAGGCGTAAATTGAGGATAATGCACGTGGTGGGCGCCCGGCCGAATTTTATGAAGCTGGCACCTGTCTATGCTGCCGCGAAGGCGGCAGGACTGACGCAAACTGTGGTCCATACCGGGCAGCACTATGACGCCAACATGTCTGACGTTTTTTTTCAGCAACTCCGGATTCCCGAGCCGGACGTGAACCTGGGGGTGGGCGCTGGTAGTCACGCCGAGCAGACAGCAAAGGTCATGCTAGGCCTCGAGCCGGTGCTGAAGGCCGGCCTGCCCGACTGGGTGCTTGTTTACGGCGACGTAAATTCTACGCTCGCTGCGGCGCTCGTCAGCGCCAAGCTCGCCGTCCTGGTGGCCCACGTCGAGTCGGGTCTGCGATCCTTCGATCGCACCATGCCGGAGGAGATCAACCGGATCCTGACGGACCACTTGGCCGACCTGCTCTTTACACCGTCGGAGGATGCCAACCGCAATCTCCTGCGCGAAGGGGTGCCGGAAGGCAGAATCTGCCTCGCCGGGAACGTGATGATCGACACGCTGGTCACATCTCTGCCCCTAGCGGACCGTCTGTCGCTTGCCGGATACCCTGACAGATATGCACTCGTGACGCTGCACCGCCCGTCGAACGTCGATGACAATGCCATGCTGGGCGAGTTGATGGGAGCGCTGGGCCGCATCAGCCAGCAACTCCCAGTGGTTTTTCCAGTGCATCCGCGCACGCGGCAGCGACTTCAGGCCTTGCCTGGCCCGACCGAGGCGCCGGACCTGCATGTGGTCGAGCCGCTGGGTTACCTGGAGTTTTTGAAGCTGGAGCGCCATGCGATCGTGGTGATCACCGATTCCGGCGGCATCCAGGAAGAGACGACATACCTGGGCGTGCCCTGCCTTACCCTGAGGCCCAACACCGAGCGGCCAATCACTGTCACGCTTGGGACCAATCGGTTGGTGACGTCAGACGAGCTCGAGGCCAGGGTGGAGGAGGTTCTGGCAGGCACGGTGCGCGCGGTGCGGATCCCGCCGCTCTGGGATGGCCATGCCGCAGAACGCGTCGTGGCGGCGCTGCAGCAATGAGCTCAAGATGGTTACGTCCACCGGTAGGTTCGCTCACATCAAGCATGGCCGCAAATAGCCATTTCGCGGGCAAGAAAGCCCTGATCACCGGCGGCCTGGGCTTCATCGGCTCTAACCTGGCCCGGCGCCTGCTGGAGCTGGGCGCAGAGGTGACCGTGGTCGACAGCCTGATCCCCGAGTATGGCGGCAATTTGTTCAACCTCGACGGTGTTGACAATCGCGTGCGGATCAACATCAGCGACGTGCGTGACGAGCACAGCATGCGCTACCTGGTCCAGGGCCAGCACTACCTGTTCAACCTGGCCGGGCAAACCAGCCACATGGATTCGATGCAGGACCCGTACTCCGACCTCGACATCAACAGCAGAGCCCAGCTGTTCATCCTCGAGGCGTGTCGCAGGTACAACCCTCAGGTCAAGGTGGTTTTCGCGAGCACACGCCAGATCTACGGGCGGCCCGAATACTTGCCCGTGGATGAGAAGCACCTGCTGCACCCGGTAGACGTCAACGGCATCAACAAGATGGCAGGAGAGTGGTATCACACCCTGTATAGCAATGTGTATGGCCTGCGCGCCTGCGCGTTGCGGCTGACAAACACGTATGGGCCGCGCATGCGCGTCAGAGATGCGCGCCAGACCTTTCTCGGCATTTGGATACGGCAGGTGCTGGAGCGCAGGCCCTTTGAGGTCTGGGATGGGCCGCAACTGCGCGACTTTACGTTTGTTCATGACGCGGTGGACGCGTTTCTGATGGCTGCGGTGAGCGAAGCTGCCGACGGGCGGGCCTTCAATCTCGGCGGCGACTGCGTGATCAGCCTGCGTGACCTCGCCGCACTCCTCGTCACCATCAACGGCAGCGGCGAATACGTGGTGCGTGACTACCCGGCAGATCGCAAGCGCATCGACATCGGCGACTATTATGCCGACTACAACCTGATCCGCTCAGTCTTGGGTTGGGAGCCACGGACCACACTGCGTGATGGCTTGCTCGCGACCCTGGACTTCTATCGGGCTAACCTGGCCCACTATGTCAACGAGGGCTGACGCGGATGAGCCTGACGAGCCAGCTGCTGCCCAGCAACCCTGGAGCCAACTACGAGGCCCATCGATCCGAGATCGATGCGGCAATCGCGCGGGTTCTGGCACGCGGCCGATTCATCCTGGGCCCAGAGACGGCCGCGTTTGAACAGGAGTTTTCGCGCTACATCCGCGTGCGCTATGCCTTGGGGGTAGGCAGCGGGACGGAAGCACTGCACTTGGCGCTGAGCGCTTGTGAGATCGGCCGGGGAGATGAGGTTATCACCGTATCGCATACGGCCGTGGCAACGGTCGCGGCGATCGAGCTATGCGGAGCGGTGCCGGTGCTGGTAGATATCGATATGGCGACTTACGCGATGGATTCGTCCAGGCTGGAGCTCGCAGTAACGCCACGCACCAAGGCTATTGTCCCGGTACATCTCTACGGTCACCCGGCCGATCTGTCCGCCATCCTGGCCATTGCGCGGCGACATGGCCTGCGGGTCATCGAGGACTGTGCACAAGCTCACGGGGCAATGGTGCAGGGACGGCGGGTTGGCGCCTGGGGTGACGCAGCCATCTTCAGCTTTTATCCTACCAAGAATCTTGGCGCCGCCGGCGACGGAGGCGCTGTTGTCACGGACGACGCGACGATCGCCGAGCGGGTCAGGCTGCTGCGCGAGTATGGCTGGCGTGAACGCTACGTGAGTGCCGTGCCAGGCTGGAACTCCCGCCTTGACGAGATCCAGGCCGCTATCCTACGTGCGAAGTTGCCTTATCTGGACCGCGAAAACCACCGGCGCGCAGAATTAGCCGCGCTGTACTCCGGCTTATTGGCGGAAACTCGCCTGGTTTTGCCCATTTGCCGCGCGTCCGCCAGCCATGTCTACCATCAGTATGTTGTGCGCACACCCGACCGATCTGCCTTGCAGTCATTTCTGGTCGCCTCGGGCATCGCAACGCTGGTCCATTACCCCGTGCCTGTCCACCTGCAACCCGCTTACGCCGGGCGGCTACTCTGCCCGGGCGGCCTGGCCCAAACCGAACGCGCTGCACGCGAGGTCCTCAGCTTGCCGATGTATCCCGAGCTGGCGCCTGAGCAAGTCGCGCGGGTTGCAGAGGCCATCGTCACCTGGGCGCTGCGGCAGGGCTAGGGGATACAGGCAGCTATGCGCCACTTTTGTACCTACTTCGACTCCAGGTACTTGGTCAAAGGCCTGGCCCTGTATCGCTCGCTGGTGCGGCACGGCGGGGTCATGCATTTGTGGGTCCTTTGCCTGGACGACCTCACCTACAGGACACTGTCCGCGATGGCGCTGCCCGGCCTCACACCCATAGCCCTCGCCGACTTCGAGGCTGGCGACACGGAACTGCTGGAGGCCAAGGGCACGCGCTCCATGGTGGAGTATTACTTCACGTGCACGCCATCCTTGCCACTCTACATCCTGAGCCGCGAGCCGGCGGTCGATGCGATCACCTACCTCGATGCCGACCTGTACTTTTTCGCCAGCGTTGACCCGATTGAAGAGGAATTCGCACACGGTTCGGTGCTCATCGTAGGGCATCGTTTTCCGGCCCGCCTCAAGCATCTGGAGAGCGCGGGCATCTTCAACGTGAGCTATCTTTCCTTCCGGCGCGACCAGGCAGGGCTTACCTGCCTACAATGGTGGCGCGCCCGCTGTCTGGAGTGGTGCTACGACCGACAGGAGGATGGGCGCTACGCCGACCAGCAGTACCTGGACGACTGGCCGGCGCGTTTTCGGGGCGTAGTTGTGTTGCAGCATCCTGGCGCGGGCCTAGCTTTGTGGAATATCGAGGATTATCCCTTGAGCATAGCGGCCGGTTGCCTGCGGGCCCGCTCTGCCCCGGTGGTCTTCTTTCATTTCCATGGGCTGCATCGCATCGGTCGGTGGCTTTACGATCCCAACCTGGCCAGGTATGGAGTGTGCGCCAGCCCGCTGCTGAAGCGGAGCGTCTACAGTCCGTACCTGCGCGAGTGCCGGGATATCGAGTACCTGCTGGCCCCTATGGTGCCGCCAGGCTCGCTCCCCTTCGGACCGGCCCGCGTCGGGAATAGGACGCCGCCGTCTGGAAACCGGCTGTGTCGCATTGGCAGGACGATGAAGCAACAATACCTTACGGCACGACAGATGCTGGGGGGCAATCTGTGGGTCGTCGCGCGCGGACACATCCTGTGAATATGCTGCCAGATGGGGACCTGCCGCTCGTCTCCGTGGTTGTGCCATTCTTTTGATCGCTGTCACTACTTTGGTACGTGAAGATATCAGATGCCAGATACCATTTCCGTGATCACTGTGTGCCGGAATGCGGCGGCGACGCTGCACCGGACCCTCCAGAGCGTAGCCGGTCAGGACTACACTGACTTCGACCACTTGATCGTCAACGGTATGTCCAGCGACGAGACACCGGCCGTCATCGACCGCTATCGCCACGGGTCGCTCCGGGTGATCCGCGAGCCCGATACCGGCATCTACAACGCGATGAACAAGGGCCTGCGCTGCACCGACGGAGAAGTGCTCATCTTCCTCAATGCAGACGATCACTTCGCCTCACCTGGCGTGCTCTTCGAGCGTGGCTCACGCCTTTGCCGAGCGCCCGGAAACACAGCTGCTGTACGGAGACTGCATCCGGGATTCGGGAGCAACCCAGTTGCCGCGCAGCCAGCCGGATCGATTGGACTGGCGGTTCTTTGCCCTTGGCCATTGTATCCAGCACCAAACGCTTTTCTGCCGGCGCAGCGCCTTCGAGCGGGTGGGGCCGTTCGACGAGTCCTTCCGCGTGGCGGCCGACCTGGACTGGGAGCTGCGCGCCATTCGAGTCGCGGGCCTGCCATACTATCATCTGCCGGTGTTCACGACCGTCTACTATGCGGGGGGCTATTCTAGCCAGGCGACAGACCTGCTGGAGGTCGAGCGTACTGTGATCCGCAAGCGCTATCTGAGCCGCGGTGAGCGCCTCTACTATCTGAGCTGTGCAGTACGCGGCAGGCTGCTGCTGCGCCTCAGGACGCGGGACTTCACGGCCCCGCGCTTCGTGCTGAGGTGGCTACGCAGGGATCAGGGAACAGCGAGAAGCGGTTAGAGGTCGCGTTGGGGTCAGGCAACATCATCTATCATTTCCCATTTGGGCTGGAGCCGGAAAAATCGGGAAGCCATGTGCACATCCATGGGATGCTGCGAGGCTTCCAGGAGCTTGGCTACACCGTCGAGCTCGTCACTGGCGTCGCCGGCCCACGGCACCGCAT
Organism: uncultured Chloroflexia bacterium; assembly: GCA_963808455.1. Taxonomy (GTDB): domain Bacteria; phylum Chloroflexota; class Anaerolineae; order CG2-30-64-16; family CG2-30-64-16; genus CAWEHT01. The sequence goes on from CAWEHT010000091.1 coordinate 8,409, forward strand.
CGCGCAAAGGCTGCAGCGCGAGGCGAGAGGCGGCCGCCGGTTCGATTTCGCCTACGCGTGGTCGCCTACGGCGCCATCGCTCGCGGCCAGACGCAACCTGATCCATCCTTTCGCCGACCTCGCTTTCTTCAACTGGTGCAAGCAGCAAGGCGTGCCGCTGGGCGTGTTCTATGGCGACGTGCACTGGCGTTTCGCGGAGATCGTCCATGGGTCGGCGGCGCAGCGTTTATGGGGACGTTTGCTCCATCGGTATGACTGGGAGCTGTACCGCAAGTATGCCGATCACCTCTTCTTGCCGGATCTCGCGATGGGAGGAGCACTGTTCACGCCGTGGCCAGCCGAGCACGTCAGCGCGCTCAGGCCGGGCTGCAATGTCCTGGACCTACCACGGACGCCACGGCAGGTTGGGGAGCCTCTGCGCGTGTTCTATGTGGGCGGTGTGCGGCCTCCGGTTTACAATCTCAAGCCAATGATCGATGCCGTTCGAGGCCTCGAACGCGTCGAGCTGACCATCTGTTGCCGGCAAGCGGAATGGGAGAAGATGCTGCCCTTTTATGGAGAGGCCGATGGCGAACGAGTGCGCGTGGTGCACGCCCTGGGCGAGGCCTTGCGGCCGTACTACGCGGCGGCCGACGTATTCGGCTATTTCCACACGCGCCATCCGTATTATGACATCACCATGCCCGTCAAGACGTTCGAGTCGCTCGGCTTTGGCCTGCCGATGATCACTTCAGAGCCTGATTCGCTGTGCGGGCGCTTCGTTGCCGGGGAAAGCATCGGCTGGGCAGTGGAGGATACGGCCGGATTCCAGGACCTCCTGCGCTTCTTGCAAGCCAACCCACAAGCCTTCGAGGAGAAACGCCGGCGGGCCGAGGCTCTGCGCGCCGAGCACACGTGGCAGGTGCGAGCCAGCCAGGTGATAGACACGATGACGAGCTATCAAGGGTCAGGAAACAGGAAATATAGGTCCGCTTCATGCCCCGACCCCTATCCCACAGCGGAGGGATGATGCGTCGACTCAAGGTGCTCTTCATCACCGAGTGGTACCCGTCGGCGGGTGCGCCGGTTGCTTGTGTGTTTGTGCGCGAGCACGCTCACGCCGCCAGCCTGTATAACGAAGTGTGCGTGCTGCACCTTGCGGGCCGGGATCCATCTCTGCGCGGCCCGTGGCGCCTACGCGAGGAAACGGACCCCACCATCACGGAGGGTATACCCACTCACCGCCTGTACCGCCAACGGCTATTGCTGCTCCCGGCCTATCTGACCCAGTTTTGGGGCATATGGAGGGCGGGGCAACAGCTGGCAAGAGAGGGCTTCCGACCCGACGTTATCCACGCTCACGTGTATGCGGCGGGCCCCCCCGGCGCGCTGTTGGCGCGGCATTGGCACGTGCCCCTGATAATCACCGAGCACCTCAGCGCGTTTCCACGCCGCACCTTGCGCCCACTTGACTTGCTCCTGGCGCGCCTGGCCTTCGGAATGGCCGATCGGGTGCTCCCGGTGTGCCATTATTTGCAGGGCGCCATCGAAGCCTACGGATCTCGCGGGCGCTTCACCGTGGTGCCAAACGCGGTCAACTCCGCCTTGTTTTGCCCCCCCGAGGACGATCTTCTCGCGCGCCACGCTAACGATCAACTGCCAGGTCTCCTGGACGGTGGCCGAATTAGCACAGGCGGCGAAGGCCGCGCAAGCGGGGAGCAAGAGCCCGCAGCTGACCCCAGGAAGATCCTGTACGTAGGCAGGCTACCAGCCGATCATAGCAAGGGCGTGCCATACCTGCTGCGGGCGCTGGCGCAGCTGCCTGACAACGGCCCTGCCTGGCGGCTGGAAATCGTCGGCGATGGTCCCGGGCGCGGCGAGCTGGAGCAGTTGGCGATCGAGTTGCGCCTGGCCGACCGCGTGAGTTTCCTGGGCACGATGAGCAAGGCGGACGTTGCCAGGCGCATGCGGAGGTGCAGTTTTCTGGTGCTTCCCAGCTTGCGCGGGACCGAGAACCAGCCAGTCGTGCTGCTCGAGGCGCTGGCGTGCGGCAAGCCGGTCGTTGCCACCAGTTGTGGGGGGCCGGAGGAGTTCCTCACGGGAGACGTGGGGCTCCTCGTGCCGCCGGCAGATGCCGAGGCCCTGGCCCACGCATTAGCGAATATGCTGAGCCACAGTGACCAATATCCGCCCGAACGGTTGAGCCAATACGCGCACGAGCGCTACAGCTACGAGGCCGTCGGCCGGCAACTGGACCACATCTATCGCGAAGCATGCGCGTCGCGACGGGCATCGTGAGATCAGGCCTCGATCCCGGCGCCATTCGACAAAGGCTTGACAAGAAAGTATCATATCCTCGTGTGCGCAACGCCAGGCATGCCGGCACGATGGCTGTCACGCCCCAGCCGGGCGGATGCCCATCCGACGGCTCTTGCTGTGCGTGAAGCTGTGGGAGGCACGAACGAGCTCGACGATATCGTCACCAGATAAGCAAAGCCTGGGCCTCCAACACGGTCGCCCGCCGGCCGTGTTCGTCGTGGTGTTGACCTGGAATCAATGCGCACTGACGGTTGACTGCGTCGCGTCGTTGCTCGAGGTCGATTATCCCGGGTGCCACATCGTCGTGGTGGACAATGCCTCCGGCGATGGGACGGTGGAGACGGTGCGGGCGCGCTTCGGCGACCGGATCGACTTGATCGTCAACGGCGGCAATCTCGGTTTCGCGGCCGGCTGCAACGTGGGCATTCGCCGTGCTTTGGCGCAAGGGGCAGATTGCGTTCTGCTGCTCAACAACGACACCGTGGTAGACCGGCACTTCTTGACCCTTATGGTCGAAGCGCTCGACGCCCATCCGGACGCGGCAGCTATCGTCCCCAAGATCTACTTCATGGCCAAACCGGATGTCCTCTGGGCCGCCGGCGGCAAAATCCGCCCGTGGAGAGGCCGGGCAACGGGACGGGGGCTCGGCTGCCAGGATGCGGGCCAGTTTAGCAATACGCAACGGTCGAGGCGCGCAGGGGA
>CAWEHT010000092.1:0-25838 GCA_963808455.1 uncultured Chloroflexia bacterium
GCCCGAGCGTCCCGGCTGAACTGGCGTGCTCATAGCAGCCTCCATCATTCTGGCTCGATGTCCCTGGCGGCATACAGTTTCTGCAGGGTAGCCTTATCGGCAGCCTGCAGCTCTCCCAGCTCGTCCGCCCATCCGCCATCCTGGACCTCGCGGATGCGGGCTTGCAGATGCTGGCTCCGCGGCGCCAAATAGCGCCCATAGAGGCGCCGGGCCAGGATGGCGACGTTATACTGGCTCTCTTCAGCCGGGCACCTGGCCGCGCAAAGGCCGCACATGATGCAATCGAAGCTCCTATCTGCCATCTCGCGATATTGCCCCGCATGGCGGAAGCCATGTAGCCCTTCACATCCAACTCCTGAGGGCATGCTTTCGTGCACGTGCCGCAGCCAAGGCAGCGAAGCGCCTCCGGATAGAGCTGCCAGAGCGTAGCAGCTTCCGGTTTGAGCTGTGCCAGGTCATATTGGGCGTGCTGTGCCGGAAAGAACGGGATCTGCGCCAGATACATCTCGGGCCGGACCACGGTCTGGCAGGCCAAACCAAAATGCAGGCGCTGATCGCCTTTCATGCGATAGACCGTCGCGCAGGCGCCACAGAATCCGCCGCGACAGCCCACGCCTCTCACAAGCGTGTAGCCCGCCCACTCCATGGCCTTCATGATCGTCAGGCTCGGCGGCACTTCATAGCGCTTCCCCATTATGAAGATATCGATGAGTACATCAGAGTCTTTCGGCATCCTGCCCTCCGTCAGGCCCATTGGTGCTGCCCGTTACATATCGTATGCCTCGGTTACCGGCGACTGGCAACCCGGGGTCTCTGGCCATCACGACCGGCCCCTGCCGCACATCAGCTCTCGCCCAGCCCCGACAGTTCGTCTACCTGAAACGTCCTGACCGGCGGCACGTCATCCAGGCTTCGGCCCGCTTCGTAGCCAAACAGCCGCTGTGTCTGGGCCGCCACCGCCCGGAAGATGACGCCGACCGGAATGCCGACCGGGCAGGCACTGCTGCACAAGCCACAGCCCACGCAGCTCGTGCTCATGTGGTTCATGCGCGTCAGGTGAAAGAGCACTGTGTCGGCGGGCATGCGCGCCGCACCTTTGCGCCCGGCCCACATCACATATTGCATCGGCTCGTGCTCGAATACCTCGCCCTTAAAGAAACAGGTCTTGCAATAACAGATCGGACAGTTCGTCATGCAATTATGGCAGCGAATGCAGGTACTGAAGGCCTCGGCCAGCCCCTCCGGCTTTGCGGTGCGCTCGACCAACTCTGCCAGGAGGCGATCGCGCGCGGCAGCCCGCTCGCCGATCAGCCGCCCTAATTCGTCCTCCCGGCCAGCCCGCGCGCCGGCGTCGAGGGCGTGATACGGGCGAAGCCCTTCCGCGCCGGTCGAGCCGTAATCGCCCGATGGGAGCTGCCTCGCAGAGCCATTGCCGAGGCCCAACCGTTCCCCCCAGGGGCCGTCGCACGAGAGGCACAGCCCCTCTTCTATCCCAAGGCCAATCTGGAGCAGCGTGATGTGCGCACCGACGGGCGTAGGATGCTCGCACATCTGGCACGCCACCCGCACGCTGAATCCGTCAGGCCGCTCGCCGCGCGCCATGCGGGCGAAATCCGAAACCTCATAGGTGCCCGTGCACTCCACCCCCACGATCACCAGACCTTCCAGGCTCGCCTGCTGCAGCTTGGCAAGCTCGATCAGGGCACGGATCTCGCAGCTTCGCAGCACCGCCGCCAGGCGAGGGCGCGGGGTTTTCTGCGTCAACATGCTGACCAGCCGGGCGCCGTTCAGCGGCAGCACCGGCGCAAGAGGATCGGCCAGGTCGAGCATCGCGGGGTCTTTGACCAGCGCCGGCGTGATAGCATCGCCCGCGGGATGGCGCAGCGGCACCAACATGACGTTAACCTCACCGCTCGCCAGCACTGCCCGCAAGAGCCTGCGCGCTGCGTCCAGCCGGTTCGGGCCGGCTGCTGCCCACATTGCTTGCATCACGTCCCCCATCAGACCACCCGCGCCTTGGCGGCCGGGATCAGTTTGGCTCAGACAGCTCGCGAAGTTGCCGCGCGCCGCCTGCGTTCAAAGCGCCCACATCGCCTTCATGGGATTGGGCCCCAACTGCTTCACTTCCGCGGTGAAGCTCGTGATCGTCTCGGCGAAACGCTGACCTTCGCTGGCGCTGATCCAACGCAACCAGACTCTCCTCGGGTCGAGCCCCATGACTTTGATCGACTCCTCGAGGATCGCGGCCCGCCGGCGGGCCTTGTAATTGCCTTCCTGATAGTGGCAGTCGCCCGGGTGGCAGCCGCCGATCAGCACCCCATCGGCACCGTCCAGCAACGGCTTAAGCACATAGCTCACGTCCACGGCGCCTGAGCACATCAGGCGGATGATGCGCACGTTGGGCGGGTACTGCAGCCGCGAGGTGCCCGCCAGGTCCGCGCCCGTGTACGTGCACCAGTTGCAAAGATAGCCGATGATGCGAGGCTCGAAGGCCGTTTCAACCATTTTGCCCCCTATGAGCTCAAACAGGAGCTCCGGATCAGGAACTCTTCAACGGACGATCGTCGTGTGCCTCTTCGAGCGCGGCGTTGACCATCCCAAACACCTGCTTGAACTCGAACCCCCGCTGATAGCTGGCGCCGTTAGGGCAGGCGGCCACGCAGGCGCCGCAGCCCTGGCACAGCACTTCCAGCACCTCGGCATGTCCCTCGTCCAGGTTGATCCGCCGCGCCGAATAGGGGCACGCGTCCACGCAAATCCCGCAGGCCGCACAAAGCCGCCGATTCACGCTGGCGATGATGGCAGCGCTCTGCAATTGCTCGCGGCCGAGCAGGGCCGCGGCACGCATTGCCGCGCCGTGCGCCTGCGCCATCGTCTCATCGACCGATCGAGGTGAATGCGCCAGGCCGGCCAGGTAGACCCCATCGGCGGCAAAATCCAGAGGCCGTAGCTTGGCATGCGCCTCCAGAAAGAAGCCGTCTTCCGAGAGGGGCACTTTGAACATTTGCGCCAGTTCCGTCGCGCCATCGTTTGGCTCGATGGCCGGTGCCAGCACTACGATGTCGGCAGGCAACGTAAGGCGCTCACCGTCGGGCTGCACCACCACTTCTACTCGCAGCCGATGCCCGGCGACAGCCACTGCCGGCTTGGCGTCCTCACTGTATTGCAGGAATCTCACGCCGGCAGCTCGCGCTTCCTGGTACAGCAGCTCATGAAAACCAAACGTGCGCATGTCTCGGAATAGGATGGTCACCTGCGCTCGCCGGTCCCGCCGCTTGAGGGCAAGCGCATTCTGGATCGCCTGCGTGCAGCAGATCCGCGAGCAATAAGGGTGGGCATCCTCACGCGAGCCGACGCACTGGATCATGACATAGGCGCCGGCCGGACCAGGGGCATCTTCTTCGCTCCCGGCATCCGTACCGGTCTGCGCCATCGGAGTGCTCTTGCCTGCATCCAGGAGCCGGCCCTCCAGCTCGCGCTGCGTTATGACGCCGGGGTGCTGTCCGTACAGGTATTCGTGAGGCTTCGAGGCCCGACCGCCGGTGGCAATGATGGCCGCGCCGTGGCTCGAATTCCTCCACACGCCCGTCGCCATGGCGGATGGTGGTCTTGTACTGGCCGACATAGCCTGTTACGCCCGACACACAAGCGCCCAGGTGCACGGTGACACGTGCGGGCTGCGGCGGACACGGTCGATCAGCGCGGCAAGTACCTGCTGCGGGCTGGCATCAGCGCCAGGCCGCACATGCCGCAGATTGCCGCCAAGAACTTCCTCGCGCTCGACGACGTACACATCGAAGCCCTGATCGGCGAGCGATAAGGCGGCCGTGAGCCCGGCCGGCCCGCCTCCCACGACCAAAGCGCGGTGATCCATGTCAACGCGCCGGCGATAAAGCGGGCGCAACCGCGCAGCTTTGGCGACGGCCATGGCCGCCAGGCCCTTGGCTTTCGCGGTGGCCGCATCGCGGTCGGCACGATGCACCCAACTATCCTGCTCCCGGATGTTAGCTAGCTCGAAAAGGTGCGGGTTGAGGCCCGCCTGCCTGATGGTATCCTGGAAAAGAGGCTCGTGCGTGCGCGGTGTGCAGGATGCCACCACCACGCGATTGATGCCGTGCTCGAGGATGCGCTGCTTGATCCGCTCTTGCGTGTCCTGCGAGCAGGTGTACAAATTGTGCTCGGCGTAGACCACGCCGGGCAAGCTTCTGGCGTAGTCGACCACCTCTGGGACTCGCACGACACCGCCAATGTTGATGCCGCAATGGCAGACGAAAACGCCCACGCGCGCGTCTTCGTGGCTCACGTTGCGCTCTTCAGGGTAGACCGGCTGGCGGGCGAGCGTGCCGCGTGCGGGAGCCAACAGCGCAGCTGCCTTCGCAGCCGCGCAAGACGCCTCGATCACCGTTTCCGGGATATCCTTCGGCGCCGCAAAAGCACCCGCCACGAAGACGCCCGGCAGGTTGGTATCGGCCGGCCCGTAGGGCGGCGACTGCGCGAAACCGAAGCGATTCAGCTGCAGACCCAGGCGCTGAGCCATCTCGAGCGTCCCGTCCGCCGGCCGCAAACCCATCGCCAACACGACCAGATCGAACGTTTCCTCCGTGCTCTTGCCGTCATGCGTGGCATAGAGCAGACGCAGGTCTCGGCTGCCCGGCACCTCCTTGACGCATGACACCATCGAGCGCACGTACCGCACGCCCTGCTGGTGTTCGGCCCGCTTGTAGTATCTCTCGAACCCTTTGCCGAAGGCGCGCACGTCCATATAGAAGATCACCGGTTCGACGTCCGCGTCATGCTCGCGGGCCATGATCGCTTCCTTCGCCGTGTACATGCAGCAAACCGAGGAGCAATAATCCTGCCCGCAGGTCAGGTCACGGCTCCCAACGCACTGAATGAAGGCGATCTTGCGCGGGTGGCGCCCATCAGAAGGGCGTTGCACCACGCCCCCGTAGGGACCCGATGCGCTCAGCATGCGCTCGAACTCGAGGCTCGTGATGACATTCGGGTAGAGCGCGTAGCCATATTCTGGGCGAACGTCGCCCGGTACCGTCTTCAGACCGGGCGCCAGGATCACGGCTCCGACGTTGAGGTCAACGATTTGCTCACGGTCATCATGGCGCACGGCGCCGGCCCGGCAGGCGAATTCGCATTGCAAACACTCTGAGCAAATCCCGCATTCCAGGCAGCGCTGCGCCTCGGCGATGGCCTGCTGCTCGGTCAGGGCGGCCTCGATCTCGCCAAAATCTCCCTTGCGCTCACTCGCAGGCCGCCTCCTCGGCTCGGCCCGCCGGGCCGGCTTCGTGGCGAGCTGTGCGCGTGCCTCCTCTGGGTCCAGCCCAGCCTGCGCCGGCCTCTCGTTTGCGTCAACCGCTGGGGGCCAGACCACGACCGGCCCCCCTTGCCGGCGCACATAGGCCGAGATCGAGCGGGCAGCCCGATGACCGGCAGCGATCGCGTCCACCACGAAGGCTGTCCCTGTCACGGCATCACCGCCGGCAAAGACGCCCGGCACCTGGGTCGCCAGCGTCTCGCCGTTGACCGCGATCGTACGCCTGCCGGCCTGGGCCTCAGCGGGCAGGAGCGCGAGGTCGGGACGCTGGCCAATGGCAAAGATCACCACATCGCAAGGGATGAGCTCTTCGCCGCCCGGTACTTCGTCGAAGTCCGGGCGCCCCCCAACGAAACCACGGAAGTTGATGCGGGCAGCCCGCACGCCGCTCACGTGCGTGCCGGCATCGCAGCTCGAGCGCCCACCCTGCCGTGTTTCGCCGAGGGCCGGAGCGGAATGCCGGCTCTCCGCCTCCCCTTCGGCGCCGCTCATGTCGCCGGGCTGCGCTCCCCCTTCTGCCGGGAAGGGGCGACCATCGAGCCCAACATCGGAGCCGATGATTTCCTTGAAGGTCCGGGCCGGATACAGCACGATGCCTTCTTCCTCGGCATCTCGGATCTCCCAATCGTGCGCCGGCATCTTCTCGCGGCTTTCCAGACAGGCCATCCCGACCCAGCTGGCACCCAGTCGCCCGGCAGTCATGGCCGCGTCGATGGCGACGTTGCCACCGCCGATGATCAGGACCCGTTTGCCCCGCACGCCCATGCCGTCATCCGAAACGGGCGCGCTCACGCCGCACTTGCCGGCAGGCACCTCGTCGTCCTGGCCGGGCGGCCCAGCGCCTCGCAGGCTGACAGCCCTTAAAGACTCCGTCGCCGTCAGCACACCGGGCAGTTCGTGGCCGGCGATCCGCAGCTTCTGCCCGATCGGTGCACCCACCGCCACAAAGACGGCCAGGAATCCTTGCTCCAGCAACTGACCGGCATCTTCCACACGGTGTTCCAGACGCAGCTCAACGCCCATCGCCAAGACATCGTTTACGTCGCTTTGCACTTCCGCGACAGGCAAACGGTAGGCGGGGATGCCCACTCGCATCATGCCGCCCGGCACGGACAATGCCTCAAAGACAGTCACACTGCAGCCGAGCCTGGCCAGGTCAGCTGCGCAAGTCAACCCAGCCGGCCCGCTGCCGACCACGGCCACCCTCGCCCCCTGGAGCGCCTCCGCAGGGCTGCGGCTCGCGCCGGGCCCCTGGGCCGGGAGGGCAGACGCCATGGGTTGGATCTGATCGGGATGTGCGCGCTGCCCAGTCGCTCACGAAGCGCTTCAGCCGCATGATGCTCACCGCGGTGTCGCCGGCTGTGGCTCGCGAGCAATCGTCTTCGCAGCGATGGTTGCATACCCTCCCGCAAACGCTGGGAAACGGGTTGTCCTGCCGGATGGTGCGATAGGCATCCGCGAAGCGGCCCTCACGAACCAGCGCCACGTAACCCATGGCCCGCTGCTCTATCGGGCAGGCATGGCGGCACGGCGCCTCGCCCTTCTTCTCGATGGCAAAGGCGTTGGGGATCGCTTGCGGATAGCGCTTGTAGATCGCCTTGCGCATGGAAAGGTTAGCGTTGAACGGGTCCGGGCGCTGGATCGGGCAGGCCGCCGCACAGTCTCCGCAGCCGGTGCAGCTCTCCGTGTCCACGTAGCGCGGCTTCTTACGGAGGCGCAGAGTGAAGCTGCCCGGCTCGCCGACGAGCGACACCACCTCAGCCATCGTCAAGATCTCGATGTTCAGATGGCGCCCGGTCTCGACCAGTTTTGGAGACATGATGCACATGGCACAGTCATTGGTCGGGAAGGTCTTGTCGAGCTGCGCCATCGTGCCACCGATGGCCGGCCCTGAGTCGGCGAGATACACCTTGAACCCGCCGTCAGCCAGGTCCAGCGCGGCCTGCATGCCGCCGATGCCAGCACCGATCACCGCCACGGCGCCGACCAGACGTTTCTCGGACGTGCCCTCTTCGGTATCAGCCATGATCTTCGTTCATCCGCGGAGCCCCACTAGCAAAGCCCGGCAGCTTCCAAGACGCCGGTCGGATCGATCAAGTGTTTGCCCCACCAGGACACGGCCTGTGGCAACCCAAACGCCAGCCCCATCAGCTCGGTGAAATAGAAAACAGGCATCGGAGGGCTGTCCGCCTGGCGCATCTCCAGGTTCATCTGGCATAGCGGGCAGGCAGTCACGATAGCGGCCGCGCCAGCCTCGCGGGCGTGGCGAACCAGGCCGGTCACCAGACGCATCGCCATGTCACGCCGTGGCACCGACAGGCTACCGCCGCAGCAGTCCACCGCGTAAGACCAATCGCGCACCTCCGCACCCAGCGCCCGCAAGACAGCATCCATGATCCTTGGGTGCTCCGGATCATCGAACCCGATCTGGCGAGGTGGCCTCACCAGCAAGCAGCCATAATAGCTGACGACCTTCAGGGCATCCAGGCGCCGTGACACCCTCGCGCGCACTGTTGCCAGCCCGATCAAGTCGTGCACCACCTCCAGGGGATTACGCACGCTTACCGCGCCCGTGTAATCGAAACCCACCGCTGCCTCGACGGCCTGGCGCCGGGCCGGATCGTGGCGCAGGGCATGGTCGGCCACCTTGCTGCGGTTGTAGCACGCCGCGCACGGCGCCAGCAGATCCCCGTGGCCGGCAGCTTGAGCGAGTGCCAGGTTGATGGCAGGCAAATTGAGGGCCAGCTCAGAGCTCGCGGCGTGCGCCGAGGACGCGCCGCAGCAGACCCAGCCCTCGATCTCCACCAGGGTCACCCCCAGCGCCGCCAGCGCTGCACGCGTGGAGGCATCATATTCTTGCCCGGTAGCGTGAAGGCTACAGCCCGGATAGTAAGCGAATTGCATTTGCGGCTGTCCCAGGTTCCCTCCGGGCGTCATCGGCTGCGCCCGAAAATGCGCTGCACCCGGCTCCGCTGAGCGCTGATGCGTGGCCACAAGGGCACCTTTCCCTTGAACACAAGCTTTCTTCCCGCGTCCAGATCCGAGAACAGGTCACCCGACGACAGCTTGTAGGCGGCCAGCAAGGCCGCTTCGTGCATTCGGCCGGTGCCCTGCACCAGGGCCAGGAAAAGGCGATGAAACAGGACCACGCGTCGCTCGCCCGGCTGCAAGTGCTCGGCAAGGACGATTTGGCGCAGCGCGTCCATCACCGGGGCGATGTCGATATCGTTCGGGCAACGCGCCCCGCAGGTCTCGCATCCGGCGCAAAGCCAGATGTCGTTGCTCGCCAGGACGGGCTCTCGCTGGCCAAACTGCACCATGCGCAACAACCGATCCGGCCCATAAGTCATCTCGGCTGACATCGGACATCCGGCCGTGCACTTGTGGCAGTGAAAGCACAGTTCAGTGGCCTGGTGCGCCATGCGATCCACCTGCTGCTCGAAAGTCTCGTCAATCATCGGTGTCTCCCGGGTGACCCAGCCACCCCCTCAGGGCTGGCAGAAGGCGAGCCCTGCATCCCGCCTCGTTGGCCCTTGGCGTGGCATACGCTGCGGCAACCGCTCGACGTCCGCTGCGTAGCAAGCCCTGCATGGCACCTCACGTCATCACGTCTGCCATTCTGAGCACCTGGGCGGGCGTCCAGTTACATACCCATGTGGCCTTGTTTGGGCAGACTGCGGCGCACGCTCCGCAGCCCTGGCACAGCGCGGCGTTGACCGTGGCCACATGCCAGACCTCGTCCAGACTTCGGGCGCCGTAGGGGCAGGCCATCGCGCAGAGGCCGCATGCCGCGCAGAGGTCGTCCGCCACCTGCGCGATGGTGGCCTCGCCTTTGATATCCGCATGGCTAAACATCTGCAGCACTTTGGCGGCGGCTGCACCTGCCTGGCTGGCCGTCTCAGGAATATCCTTCGGGCCCTGGCCCGCGCCCGCCAGAAAGATGCCGGCGGTCAGGCTCTCGACGGGGCGCAGTTTCGGGTGCGCCTCATTGTAGAAGCCGTCGGCGTTTGCACTGATGTGCAGTAGCCGCGCCAGCTCGGCGGCGCCCGGCGCAGCCACCATCGGTGTGGCCAGCACGACCAGATCCGCAAGGATCTCCACAGCCCTGCCGCTCAAAGTGTCGCAGCCCCACACCATCACTTTGTCGCCGTCTTGGAAGAGCCTGCTCACCTTGCCGCGCAAGTAGATCACCCGTTGCTCGCTCATGGCGCGCTGGACGTACTCGTCGTAATTCAGGCCGGCTGACCGGATATCCAGGTAAAAGACGTAGGCCTGCCCTTCCGGCGCCCGCTCCTTGAACAACGCCGCCTGCTTGGCCACGTACATGCAGCACACTTTGGAGCAAAAGCTTACGCCATGCTGAGGGTCACGCGAGCCGGCGCATTGCACGAACACGACCTCGCGCGGCGCCTTGCCATCGCTGGGCCGGCGCAGCTCACCGGACGCCAGCATGGCCTCGAAGGCGAGGCCATCGATCACATCAGGCAGCGTCCCGCCGCCGTACTCGGGCAGCCGGGCCAGCGAATAACGCCCGAATCCCGTAGCGACCACGACCGCGCCCACATCGAAAGTGCCCTCTACGCGGTTGCCCGACGCGCCGTCCTTCCAGCAGAGGGACGCCCGAAAGTTGCCGATGTAGCCGTCGAGTTGCCGGACCTCGGCCCCGGTCAATACCTGAACGTTGGGCTCGGCCAGCACTCGCCTGACAGGCTCGTCCAAGAGAGGGCCCGGCGCCCTAACGTTCAGATAAGAGCCGCATAGCCCGGCCACGTGCCCACCCAGGCCCGCCTCCCTCTCGACGAGGATCACTGGATAGCCCGCCGCGGCGATGTCAAGGGTCGCGGTCAACCCCGCCACACCGCCGCCGATCACAAGCGCCTTCTTGGTCAAGGGCAGCCCGGGCACATCCAGGCTTTCGTTGCGCTTGGCCTTTTCGACCATGGCCAGGATGGTGGCCAGAGCTTTTTCGGTCGCCCCTTTCGGGTCTTTGGTATGCACCCACGAGCACTGCTCGCGGATGTTGGCGCACTCCAGCAGGTAGGGATTCAGGCCGGCAGAGGCCGCCGTGCGCCGAAAGGTCGTTTCGTGCATCGCGGGCGAGCAAGCCGCGATGATGACACCATCCAGGCCACGCTCGCGGATCGCCTCCCGCACCATCAGCTGGCCGGGGTCCGAGCACATGTACTTGTACGTGGCGGCATGGGCCACGCCTGGACAGGCCAGCAAGGTCTCGGCCAGGCTTTCCACATCCACGGTGCTCGCGATGTTGATGCCGCAGTGGCAGATGAAAACGCCGATTCTACGCATGCTACCGCCCAAATAGCACCAACACCTTGGCCGCCGCCGCGCTCGCCTGGGCAACAGACTCTGGGATGTCCTTCGGCCCCGTGGCGGCCCCGATCACGTAGATCCCCGGCATATTGCTTCCTACCGGGTCGAATAGGGCATCGGGCGCTGCGCAGAATCCGCCGCTGCCCAGCGATAACCCGATAGCCTCTGCCAGCACCAGGCCTTCACGCGCAGGAAGCGCGAGCCCGCGCGATCACCACCAGGTCGGCAGCGATCTCCACTTTACGCCCGGCTAGCGTATCGCTCCCCCACACCACGACCTTGTCGCCGTCCCGATAGATCTTGCTGACCTTGCCGCGCAGGTATATCACCCCCTCTTGTTCCTGTGCCCGGTTGATGAATTCCTCATACCCTTTGCCGCCCGCACGCACGTCGATATAAAAGATGTAGGGCTGGCCATCATGCACGCGATGCCGATAGAGGATGGCTTGCTTGGCGGTGTACATGCAGCAGATCTTGGAGCAGTGCGAAACGCCGTTAGTGGGATCGCGGCTGCCGCCGCACTGCACGAAGACCACTTCCTTCGGTTCTTTGCCGTCCGACGGCCGGCGCACCCTGCCGGATGTCGGGCCAGAGGCTGCCAGCAGGCGCTCGAACGCCAGCGCGTCGATTACATCCGGCACGTTCCCCCCACCATACTCGGGCAGGCGGGCAAGCTCCAGAAGATCGTAACCGGTAGCCACGACCACGGCGCCCACGCTCACCTCAATGGTCTCCGGGCGCTGGTCGAAACGAATGGCATCGGTTGGACAGAACTTGAGGCAAGCGCCACAGCGAGGCTTCTCACCGGCCGCCATGGCCTTCAGGCGTATGCAGACCTGCGGGTTGACAACGGGCTTGTTGGGCACCGCCTGCGGGCTGAGGGTATAGATGGCCTTGCGGATACCCATGCCTCGATCGAACTCGGCCGGCGCTTTCCAGGGGCATTTCTCCTGACAAACGCCGCAGCCGGTGCACCGGTCCCAATCCACGTAGGCCGCGCGCCTCCGGATGCTGGCAAGGAACCCATCTTCCGACCGGGTCAGGCTCTCCACCTCGCTGTATGTATACAGGCGGATGCGTTCGTGGTGGCCAACCTCCACCGTGCGCGGGGTCATGATGCACTGCGAGCAATCCAGCGTGGGGAAGGTCTCGCTCAGTTGCGCCATGTGGCCGCCGATCGACGGCTGCCGTTCCACGAGCAACACCTCGTGGCCGCTGTTTGCGATGTCCAGCGCCGCCTGGATGCCAGCGATGCCGGCACCTATGACCAGTGCGCGCTTAAGCATGGTTCCCTCAAGAGCAACGACTGCCCTCGGAAGCCGCGCGGCGGCTCCCGACCCGAATCAAACCCAGACACCCGGCGTCAGAAGACTACATCTCAGCCAAAGAGGGCGTGGGGATCTACAAGATGGCCGTCGAATCCCCAGGTCTCTTCGGAAAGGCCCAGGGCGATGACGAGCAGCTGCGTGAAGTACAAGACTGGCAGACGCTCAGCGGACGGCCCACTCGCGGCACACTTATCCAGATTGTACTGGCAGAGCGGGCACGCCGTGATGATCGCCTGAGCACCGGCCCTGACCGCCTGCGCCAGTATCGTGCCGGCAAGAGCTTTAGGTACATCTGGTTGGCTGGCAGCCAGGTAGCTGCCGCAGCACTCGCTCTGATATGCGAATCCGATCGGCTCGGCGCCCAGGGCGTGGAGGAAGTCGCTCAAGATCACCGGCGAATCGGGATCGTCCAGACCCATCTCCGACGGTGGGCGAAGCAAGAGACAACCGTAGTATGGAGCAACCCTCAGCCCCCGAAGCCGTTCTTTACCACTCGACCTTGCCACCCGCTCGCCCAGTGCGTCCCACCCCAGGTCGTCGCGGAGCATTTCCAGAAAATGCACCACCTTCACCCCGCCATGATAGCTGGCTGCTTCGTCCCCGGGCCCCTGGGACTGGCCTGGCAAAGGTGCGCTGACGAACCAGTTGATTCGTTCCAGCTGTTCGGGCTGCCGGCTGAGAAAGACGTTGGTCCGCCGAAGCACGTTATAGCAGATCGCGGAGAGCGTGGCCAGCCGGTCGCCACGCTTCTCAGCTTCCATAAGCACCCGTGTGGGTGCGATCAAATTCATAGCATTGTCGGTCGCCAGCGGGAAAGTCGCTCCACAGCACTGCCAGTCCGGCAGTTCGTCGAGGGGCATGCCTAATGCTGCCGCCGAAGCTCGGCCTGAAAGGTCCAGACCTCGAGCCTTTGTGGCCAGCGTGCAACCTGGGAAGTATGGGATGGACATCATAGCTCCAAACTGAGCCGCTGCGCCGCCGCGCTCTTAGCCGGCAAACTTGCGATAGCCGCCGATGACAGCCATCTGTGGCAGATCAGCCAGCAGTGCCTGCGGCAGGGCTCCCATGTCCACCACCTGTATACCCGCGTCCATTGCCATGATGCGAAGCGCTTCCATGACCCGCGGCAGGTTAACGCCTTTGGGGCAACGGCTGACGCACGTCAGACAGGAGGCGCACGTCCAAAGTGCCCTGACCTGCAACACTTCGTCCATGCCAAGCTGGGCCAGACGAATGACCGTGCTCGGAAGTGTGTCGAGCACGTCTGCCACCGGGCAGCCGGAACTACACTTGCCGCATTGATTACATGCCAGGAGATTCTGTCCGCTGATCTCCTCGACCCTCTTGACGAACGGCCCACTAACGGTCTCGGCCGAGATACGCGCGCGCATGATGGCTCCCGCAATGTAAGAGGCCGCCCCCGGTGCTGGGCGGCCTTCGAGATGAATCAAGACGGCAAACGGCAGCCCTGCCCTTGTCTTGATCCTCAACCCTTCATTGCTTTACGGGAGTTGTTATAGCCGAAATGCCGCGAAGATACAATGACTTCTGTCATATGGGGTGTTCCGCTTCGCAGGAGGAGCGCGCCGCGGTGATCCTTATTCGGCGCCTGGCGGTTCTTCCTTGAGAAGCCCATGCGCCATGGCGTATTGAACGAGCTCAGCGCGATTGTGCAGGCCGAGCTTGGTCATGATGTTAGCGCGATGGCTCTCAACGGTACGTACGCTGACAACCAATGCGTCCGCGATCTGGAGATTCGTGTAACCTTGCGCGATCAAGGATAGCACCTGGATCTCGCGGCGCGTCAATTCCTCCATCGATTGGTTGCGCAAGGCCAAGAAAGGTGGCGTGGTCGGTGAATGGAGCAGAGCTCTGGTCATTGCGGGGTGCACGTAGAGATCGCCCCGCATGACGGCCGCGATGGCGCTCAGCAGCTCCGCCTGGGCCGCCCGCTTGACGACGTAGCCCGCCGCGCCCGCACGCACGGCCTCACGCAAAAGCTCGTGGTCCTCGTGTACTGTAAGAATCAGCACATAGGCCTCGGGCACCCGCTGCGTGAGCGCCCGTGTGACCTCGATCCCGTCCGGTCCCGGCATCGTGATGTCAAGCAAAATGATATCCGGCCGCAACTGTTGCGCCAATTCGAGTGCCTGGTGCCCATCAGCGGCCTCACCCACGACTTCCAAGTCAGGCTGTTCATTCAACAATACCCGCAGCCCGCCCCTCAGGACCCCGTGATCATCAGCTATCAAGATCCGCACGGTCATAGCGCATCTCCAGATGAGCCGCCAAGCACATCAAAAAAGCGAAGGCCTCCCAAAAACCGGTTTTCGCACTCAGCCCTCGAGTCTGCACATCCCACCTATTATACCACCGGATCATCGGTCCCAGTGAAACTTGTTGCGCACAAAGCCGAGCGTGCTTCGTAACGCGGACGCCTGTCGGGACAAGGGTCAGGACGGCCACCGGGACTGCTCGGCCCTACAATTCAGGCACAGTTTTGGAATGGGGCCCGCACAAATGGGTCTCATCGGCCACATGGACCACAGATGATCCCGTACAATTCAAGAGGAGAAAGCTACATGCCTTGGGTGATTGATTCTGCACATTCACAGGTCGAATTTTCGGTCAGACACATGATGATTTCGACCGTCCGCGGCCGGTTCGACAAGTTCAGCGGCACTCTAAACATCAATGAGGCCCAACTCGAAGCGTCGTCCGTCGAAGGGAGCGTGGAAACAGCCAGCGTCAACACGCATGATCCCAACCGGGATACGCACTTGCGTTCGCCAGATTTCTTTGATGCCGAGAAATACCCCTCGATGACCTTCCGAAGCGGCAAGATCACCCGCGTGGAAGAGGGGCGCTACAAAGCAGCTGGCCAGCTGACCATCAGGGACGTGACCCGCGAGGTTGTCTTCGACGTGACAATGGAAGGTGATGGCAAGGACCCCTGGGGCAACCGGCGGCTCGGCCTCGCGGCCCAGGTAACCATCAACCGCAAAGACTTCGGCCTAGCCTGGAACGTGGCTCTTGAGACGGGCGGGTGGCTTGTTCAGGATCAGGTCAAAATCGGCATCGATCTCGAGGCAGTCTACCAAGCGGAGGCGCAGTCCGCGGAGGCACAGGCATCTCCCGAGGCGGCCGCCTCTTGAGCCAACGGCTCCGTCACCCAAACTGATCAGCTTGAAGCCCTGCGCAGGGTCAGTCTCAGCTTGGGAAAGGCGCCTGGACGGCCAGCGAACCAGCCTTCCAGGCGCCTCTTCGCCCCATCAGGGGCCCGTCGTCCCGCCCACTGTCCTTCCTGTTACCCATCTGCTATAATGCTGGCGTGGGTGTCAGGCTTTTCTTTCTGGGCAGCCAGCGGTTCGAACGCGATGGGACTGCGGCCACTCTGGGTGCCGGCAAAGCAATCGCTTTATTGGCCTACCTCGTGGCGGGCCGGGCTCCTACGCGCGAAGCCTTGCTGGGCATCTTATGGTCTGAGAGCGACGAAGAGGCAGCCCGCAAGAACCTTCGCAATACGTTGTGGACGACCCGGCGCGCTCTGGGTGAAGGGGTCATCGAGTCGGCTGGCGAGCGCCTTCTCCTTTCGCAGGCCGTGTGGGCCGATTCAAGAGCGTTCGAGTCGGCCGCCGAAGCAGGGCTGGCCACTCAAGCCAATCCCATATCGGCTGTCGAGCGCCTGAACGCGGCGATCGCGCTTTACACCGGCCCGTTCCTCGATGGGTTGTCGGTGACGGAAGCACCAGAGTTCGAACTCTGGTGCCTGGCAGAGCGCGAACGCCTGGCACAGTTGTATCTGCGTGTACTGTCCAGGCTGGCCGATTACCATCGCGCTGCCGGTGAGTGGCACGCCCTGGTCGATGTTGCCCGGCAAGCGCTGAAGCATGACAACTTGCAGGAATCGATGCACCGGGCCTTGATGGAGGGCCTGGCTCGCCTTGGGGATCGGACGTCTGCCTTGCGCCAATACGACACGCTGCGCTCTGTGCTGGCACGGGAGTTGAGCGTGGAGCCCCTCCCTGAAACGGAAGCGCTGCGCTCCGAGATCCACGGTGCCCCGCAGGAACCAACGGCCGACGAGGCCGTGCTCGCCCCATCGCCGCGTTGGACACAAGCGGGTGCCGCGCGGACGTGGGCCGTCGACACGGGAACGCCCTTTGTTGGCCGCGCGGCAGAATGCCATGTGCTGGATTGTGAGCTGGCGACCGCGGCCGGCAGCGCAGTCCGCGTAGTTTTGATCAGCGGGGAGACCGGCATCGGCAAGACACGGCTCTGGCAAGAATGGGCCAGCGCGCAGGCTCTCGGCCCCGGTGCCCCGGTCTTCGAGGGGCGCGGCTTGGAATTGACACAAGCGCTGCCGTTTGCTCCCGTGGCCGGCATGTTCCGCCATCCTGGCTGCACGGAGCGCCTTTTTGGCCCAAGCTCCCGCGTGCCGCCAGTCTGGCTGGCCGAGGCGGCGCGCTTGCTGCCCGAAATCAAAGCTCTGTGGAAGACTCTGCCTGCCCCTGTGCGACGGCCACCTGACGAGGAAAGGTACCGGCTCTTCGAAGCCCTGGTCCAATGCCTCGTGGCCCAGCGCGCACGCCCGCTCATCCTTTTTCTCGACGACGCGCACTGGGCCGACGGTACCACGCTGGACTGGTTGGGCTATCTGGTGGAGCGGGTGCAGGCCATCGGGCAGGGGCTGCTTCTGGCTCTGGCTTATCGCCCTACCGACGCCCCGGGTGCTCTCCAACGCTTGCTCGCCGGCTGGGTGCGGCAGGGCTGCGCGCGCCGGCTGGATCTGCCCCGATTGGACCCGGCAGAGATGGCCGCCCTGGCTGCGTCGCTCGGCCAGGCACCTCAGGCAACCGAGCAGCTTCAACAGCTCAGCGCCGGCAATCCCTACTTTCTCATCGAGCTCGCGAGAACTCCGATTCGAGCGAAGGCGGCCGTGCCGCAATCGGTGCCGGCGTATGTGCCGCCTGTGCCCTCGGTGCTGGGTGACCTGATTCGCTCCCGCCTGCTTCGGCTAAGTGTCTCGGCGAGACAGGTCTTGCAGGCTGCTGCCGTGCTCGAGCCCGACTTTGATTTTGCGACCCTCCGTCGTGCCAGCGGTCGCGGCGAAGAAGAAACTCTCGACTCGCTTGACGAGCTTTTGGGAGAAGGGCTGCTGCTTGAACGATCAGGAGCGCAGAACACCCCATCGGCACAACCCTCCCTGGTCTTCGCCCATCCGTTGGTTGCTACCGTCGTCCGCCGCGACCTGAGCGGCGCACGGCGCAGCTTCCTCTACCGCCGGGCAGCCGAAGCCCTGGAGGCGTTGCATGCAGGGCGGCTGCCGGAAATCGCCGGCCGCCTGGCTGCTGCCTATCGTGAAGCAGGAAAACCTGCCAACGCCGCTCAATTCGCCGAGATGGCCGCCCGGCACGCCTTGGAGCTTGCTGCCCCCACGGAGGCTGTCGCGTTCTACCGCCAGGCGCTGGCCGCCGAAGCCACACCCGAACGCTATTTTGGGCTCGGCCAGGCCCTATTCCCACTGGGCGACCTCGGCGCCACCCGCGCGGCGCTCGAGCAGGCGCTCGCCGGTTTCCTGGCGCTGGGCGACCGCCCTCGCGCGGCCCGTGCCTGCTTGGAATTAGCAGGCAGCTATCTGCCCGCCGGCCGGGGCGATGAGGCGTTGCGCTGGGCCGAAAAGGGCCTGGCATACCTGGAGCCGCGTGCCCATTCGGACGTTAACCCGCGCGCCCACATCCAGGCCCACTTCTTGCTGGGCGCGAGCAAGTTGCGATCAGGTGGCTCCCTGTTTGAAGCCGAAACCGAGATTACGGAAGCGGCGCGCCTGGCAGTGGAGAAAGGGATGCCCGACCTGGCCGCCCACGGTCGCTTCGAGGTGGGCACTTTGGCGGCGCAACGCGGTGACCTTCCAGCCGCCATCCGGGCCTATCACGACACGATCGAGTTGGCCCAACTCTCGGGTGATCGCTATCAACAGATCCTCGCGCTAAACAACGCCGCCTATCACGAAATCCTGGACGGCAACCTGGCGGCCGCCCATCGCGACATCGCCGCCGGCCTGGCACTGGAAGAGGAAATGGCCTATGTGCCGCCGCGCCAGTACCTCTACAGCACGCGCGCCGAACTCGCGCTCGCCGAGGAGCAGTGGGACGAAGCCCAGGCATGGTTGAATCGTGGGTTGGTTGAGGCCAGGAGGCAGAACAACCACGAGCAGATTGCCACCTGCCTGGCCAATCTGGCGCGGCTGGCGTATGGGCGACTAGACCTCGACGGAGCACTCGTCTTGCTGGAGGCCGCTCGTGACACCGCGGCGCCCCTCCCGGCTCCATACTTGCAAATAGGCATTGACCTGCGGCTGGCCGAGCTCTATCAACAAGGCGGGGACATTGAGGACGCCCGCCAAGCGCTCGCGCGTGCGAACTCGCGCCTCGACGGCCGTGATTACGGCGGCCTCGAGGGCTGGGCATCCCGCCTGCGACAGCACCTGGCAGCCTGATCTTCGGTCCACTTCGCCCCTCGTCGAGCTTCCGGCCTGGCATCCTTCTGGCCCCACGGCGTGCACCCTGATCCGTAGTAACCTGCATGATTTGCCGGGCACAAAATACGCGACTTCGCTGAGGATTGTCCGCAGGTACTACCCTTTCCAACAGGGTTCCGAGCCGCTATAATCGTTTCGATTTTATCCGTAAGGGGTTACATCAGGATGGCTAATTTTGCAGTGAGACGGAACTTGCGCACGGATCTCGGCCAGTTGGAGGGCGCTCGCGGGCTACCGTCTGTTGGCTCCATGGATCTGGTCTGTCTATCCCATGTGCCCTGGGCGCATGCGTACCAGCGGCCGCAGAACCTGATGAGCCGGGCCAGCAAAGCCTTTCGCGTGTTTTTCGTTGAAGAATCCGTGATCGCGGACTCGGCGCAACAGGGCCTGCCCGCCCGCCTCGACGTCACCCGGCTGGACAACGGCGTCCGCATCGTACGTCTGCGCCTGGCCGCCGGGCTGGTCGGCCAAGAGCGCAACGAAACCAGGCGAGTGTTGCTGGCAGACCTCTTCCGGCGCTACCAGATCAGGCAGTACATCCTGTGGTATTTTACGCCGGCTGCCCTCGCCTACACGGACCACCTAAGCCCGTGGCTTACGATCTATGA
This sequence comes from uncultured Chloroflexia bacterium, assembly GCA_963808455.1. GTDB lineage: Bacteria > Chloroflexota > Anaerolineae > CG2-30-64-16 > CG2-30-64-16 > CAWEHT01. The sequence continues at coordinate 19,138 of CAWEHT010000092.1, forward strand.
TTGCACCAATGACATCCTCATGGCCCCAGACGCGGCACCCCGTTTCCGGGCAAGGGAGGCCGAGCTCCTCCGTCGCTCCGACCTGGTGTTCGCCGGTGGGCGGAGCCTATACGAAGCCAAACGCCAAACTCATCCGCATGTGTATCTTTTCCCAAGCGCCGTCGATCGTGAGCACTTTGCCCAGGCGCGGAGTTGGGCAGCCGAGCCGGCTGACCAGGGCAGCATCCCGCGGCCACGGCTGGGTTATCATGGCACCATCGATGAGCGGCTTGATCTCGGCCTCATTGAGAGCATCGCAAGGGCCCGACCTGATTGGCAGCTGATCTTTCTTGGTCCGAGGAGCAAGATCAGCCCTGTGACATTGCCTCGCCAGGCCAATATTCACTATCTCGGCCCGAAACCCTACGCCGAGTTGCCGGCCTATCTGGCAGGATGGGATGTCGCCGTCCTGCCCTTGGCGCTGAGTGACGCTACACGCTATCTTTCGTTCACAACGCCCTCCGAATACCTGGCAAGCGGCAAGCCTGTCGTCGCGACCCCTGTTCAGGATATCTCGGTCGAGTTCGGAGGGCTGGGGCTGGCCCAAATCGCGAGCTCAGCCGGGGGCTTCGTGGAAGCCGTGCTCGCCGCATTGGCGACACCTCGAGAGCAGAAGAGCTGGCTGCGGCGTGTCGATGCTTTTCTCGCCGAGAGCTCGTGGGATCGCACCTGGCACGCCATGTCCACGCTACTGGAGCGCGAGATCAACCTTCGGCAGGCGCCACTCCTCGCTCAGGCACGCATCAAGCACTCGCACGTAGGGGAGTTATTGCGCGAGGAACTCGCCAACCTGGAGGCGGGCCCTGGCAACGACGCAGCCTAGCATCCCGATGACTGGTAAGCCCTCAGGGCTCTGTTATCGCTGCTTGCGTGCCGGAAGGCGTGTCAACCAACCTTTTCGATGATCGTAAGGGTTGACTGGTCCACTGAGCTGCCGGCGATGTGGAGGCGCTGCATGGTTTCTCTGCGATACAGCCCCGTGGTCACCGTGAGCTTCCCGTCCGGCACCCCTGAAGGCACGACCATTTGGAGCTCGTCAACGATGACTTCCCCGGGCTGCCAGTCGTTCGTCACACAAGCGCCGTTCCCGGGCAGCGCGTCAACCCCGGCGACAGGCGGCGCGAGCCCGCCGTCCACCCTGTCCAGGTGCACAAAAGTGGTGAAGCTTTCCTCGGGCGCCGAGGTGGGTCGCCAAAATAGGCGAACGTACAAACGATCCCCTGCACGCACCGTTTGTTGGCTCAACCAGTAACCCATCAGCTGAATGCCGGATTCAAACGTGGCCTGCCGGGTCACAAGCTCGGGGAAGACGATCCGCCCTCCCCTGGGCTGTTCGAAAGCCACAGCCCACGGCCGGCCGGCTGGATCGGCCACGACAGTCGTCTCCCGGCTGTCGGGCAGATAGCTTGCCAGCATGCGCTGGCCCCGCCCATCGACGGCTGCTATCACGTAATAGCGTGCCGGTCCGGACGTATCGATCCGCACGCAGGAACGGCCGTCCATGTCATGCGGATGCTGCGCCACGGGTGTGTCGGATAGCAAATATTGCACGGTCGGGTTCGCTACGATTCCCGGTCCCGCGTAGATGCGCTCGGGCCCGCCATTAGCTGCCGGCGGCGCGGAAGCAATGTCGCGGGCCACCAGCGTGTAGCCTGTGTCCCAGGCGGCAAAGAGATCAGGCAACGCCGCGTAGCGAACGAAGTAGGCCTGCCCCGTTACCCCCACCGACATCAGCAACGCAGCCCAACCTACGCCGGCCCCGATCTGCAGCAGCCGGGGCCGACGACTGCTCAACCAATCCAGCATCTGGTCAAGGCCAAGCGCGATCAACATCGCGAAGATCGGCAGGGCGCCGATGGACCGGCCGAAATTGGGCGCTTCTACGCTTAGCACCGTTGGCAGAAGCATTGCAGCGAGCATGGCGAGCAAGAAGAACCTGGCCGGGTGCCGGAACCACCTCAACGCCAGGGCCAGGCCCAGGACGAACGGCACCAGCGTCAGCCAGTCCAGCACGGGGCGGTTTGGGTAGTTGAGGCGGGCGTTCGCATCGCCACGTACGAATGCCATGCCCAACGCCTGGAGCATGTTGTTGGCCAGCGCGCGGATGCCTCCGGCATCAAGGATGTCAACCTGGCTGGAGCGCATGCCGAAGTGGCTGGGGTACAGCGCGAAATGGGCCAGCAAGGGGGCTGCCACCAGCAATGCCAGCACCGACATGATGGCGAGGCCCTGGCGGCGCGCACGCAACGCTGGCCGATGACGCAGCCATGCCAACACGAGGCACATCCCAAGCGCCAGCGGCACCAGACGCACCGCCAGGTAGGTGTAGAAGCTCAACCCGGCAAAAATACCGGCCGCAGCCCACCACAGGCTTCGGTCACTCCGCCAGGCGCGCCAGAGTGCGGCGCAGAACAGGGCCTCGAGCAAAACGAATAGGCTCATGCGCTGGGCCAGTCGCGAGATCGCCTGGCTCCAGAACAGCGCCGGCACGGCCAGCGCGGACCATAGCGCGAATCGGCTCCGGCAATGCACACCCAGGTCTGGCGCCAATTCCCATGCCAGCCACGCTACGGCTGGCGTAAGAAGCACGCCGGACAGGGCCGCCACCGCTCTGACTGACCAAATAGTCGGGCCCCAAATCAACTGGGCCAGGTGCACCAGGTAGACGAAAAGCGGCTCACGGCCGTTGATCGCTGTGAAGAAAAGGGGCCAGTGCCAGATAGGTTTCCCGGCCAGCGAACTGGCATCCAGCCCCTCCGTGGCTTCGTCGAAAAAGAGCCCCGCGGGATAACTTCCGAGGTGGTAAAAGCGTAGCACGGCGGACACCCCGGTGATGGCCGCCAGCAAAATGAAGAACCCATACCCACTTGGCTCAACCTGGGCCCGAGGGCGCGCCCGGGCGTGCGCCTCCGGACATTCAACCGGCACTTGATGGGCTTTCGGTGAGCGCCTCCGACCTGGCCGGCAGTTGCAGTTCGGGCGCGTTCCCGGCAGGCCCCAAGGGCAACATCACAGTGATCGTGGTGCCTTCGCCCAACGCGCTGTCGGCCGTCACGCTCCCTCCGTGCCCTTCGACGATCCCACGCACGATGGCAAGGCCCAGGCCCGCGCCGCTACCCGAGCTGCCCCCCGCCGGCCTTTGAGCGTTCCGCCTGCTGCGCGCCTTGTCGGCCCGATAGAAGCGTTCGAAGATGCGAGGCAGATCCTCCTCGGCGATTCCCAGGCCGGTGTCCTTGACCTGCAAGACGAGCCACCGATTTTGCACGCGGGCGCGAGTCGTCACCGTGCCGCCGGACGGAGTGTATTGCAGCGCGTTGTCCAAGAGGTTGACCAGCACGGTGCGCAGGCCAACGGGATCTCCCATCACGAGCGGGAGGCCCGGCGCAACGTCCTGTACGAGTTGCACGCTCGCCTTCTCGGCCCGCATCGAAAGCTCGTAGTTGGTCTCGGCCACCAGCACCGCTGGGTCTACCGGCTCCCGATAGCTCAAGGCGGCTGAGTCCTGTCGCGAAAGCGTCAGCAGGTCGCCGGCCATTCGCCCAAGCCGGTTGGCTTCGCTCTCGATCTCACCGACAAACCGGTGCGCCACGTTGGCGTCCTCGAGCGCACCATTGCCCAGCGCCTCGGCCCGCAGCTTGATGTTCGTCAACGGCGTGCGCAGTTCATGTGAGGCGCTCGCCACGAAGTAACGCTGCCGCTCGATCATGTCCGACAGTCGCCCCGCCATATGGTTGAAAGCTCCGGCCAGCTGGCTAATCTCTGCGACTCCCTCGAATTCGCTCACCGGCACGCGCTCATCCAGGTTACCGTCAGCGAGGCGGATGGCTGCGTCACGGAGCCGCCGCACCGGGCGCACAATTTCGTTGGCAAGCAGCAGCCCTGCCAACGCGGCCACAAGCGCAGCCATCAGAGCCGTCAGCCCGAGGCTGAACCAATACGCGCGCACCTGTGCTACCAGAGAGGCTGCCGGCTCCGCCAGCTGTACTGCTCCAAATATGCGATTCCCACGCTGGATCGGCACAGCGGCATAGATCGTTTCCTGATTCAGCACCGGATCCCAGCGCAAGGCACTGCCGGCCCCTCCTCCCAACGACGCGATGACCTCAGGCGCATTGCGCTGGTTGGGCCAGGAGATCGGCAGCGATGTTGCCTGCACATAGCCGCTCACATCCACGATGTTGATCTGAATGTTCGAATTGGGCTGATTGGCAAACCCCCCAGTAACACCTTGCAATTGCGGCAGTGTGATCGTCGGGTTGTCGTCCTGGCCGCCGGGGTTCGACCAGATATCGAGACGGTTGAGGGCCGATGCGACAGTGTAGGCGTCGACTTCGAGGGCGCCTCGTGCACTTGCGGAAGTGCTGATGGCATAGAGTGTACCCGAACGGATGACAATGATAGCAGCAGTAAGAAGAAAGATCGCCAGATACGTGAAGACCATCCGCACGCGTAGGCCTGACCATGGCCGCTGCATTATGTTTCTCCCAGATCTTCCGCTCGAGCAAATCTGTAACCAAAACCGCGCACAGTGAGGATATAGCGTGGCTCAGCGGGTATGTCTTCTACCTTTTGACGCAGCCAGCGAATGTGCACGTCCAGGGTGCGTGGATCGCCAATCCAGCCGCTGCCCCAAACCGCGTCCAATAGCTCCTGGCGGTCGAACGCGTGCCCTGGCTGGCCCATCAACAACGTCAACAGATCGTACTCTTTTGGCCTGAGATCCACCTGTTGCCCGCCCTTGAGCAACAGATGGCAATCGGGATCTAGTGTCATGTCTCCTATGACTACGACATCCTCATTCGCTCCGCCGCCACCGGGCTTGTAAGACGGCAACTCCAGCCGTCGCAACTGAGCCCGAATCCGCGCCACGAGCTCGCGCATTCCGAAAGGCTTGACGATATAGTCATCGGCGCCCAGCTCCAACCCGATTACCTTGTCCAGCTCCTCGCCCGCGCCGTGAGCATGATAATCGGCACTGAAGACTCGGCGCGCAAGGTGCGGCACATCTGAAGGCCGTCCATGACAGGCATCATCACGTCCAGCAACACGAGGTCAGGCGGCGAACTGCGTGCAACAGCCAACCCGGCCGCGCCATCATATGCAGAGAGCACCCGGTAGCCTTCGTGTTCCAACCCATAGCGAACCGAATCAACAATCATCTCGTCGTCTTCGACAATCAAAATAGTCTGTGGCATAACTTCCTTACGAGCATGTGCTCCGGCCCATCCATCTGCACACCCACCTTCAATTATACCACCGGCGTCAGCCCATGGTTTAACCCTGTATTAGCGTACTGTTATTGACATGTTAACGACGCTCCTCGAGCACGTGCCGCGCCGCCAGTAATGTTTAACACGTCGTTAAACGGACCGTAACTGGCGATTAACCACACTTGGCCCCTGGCATGGTATTCTGGCTGGGAAATGCCTGCAAGCTGTCCACGAATTCCATCAGGTATGCTATGGACAAGCTCTGGTGGACGCTTGCGCGCAGGTGGGCTCTGAGTTTTTGACATGAGCCACGACAGGGCCTATAGTTCGCAGGCAAACCAATATTCCAAAAGAACAGAGGAGGTCGTAGGCTGTGTGTTGCGTAGTCTGGAGGAGGTATTGAATGAAACCAGCTGCCCATTTATGCGTATGCTCGGGTAGCTTATGGGGTTACATAGCGGCCCGCGGCCAGGAAAGTTGGGAGGAAGATCTCGATGAAGCGTCTGCCAGTTATTGTCTGCCTCTGTCTGCTCTTCACCTCGGTGTTCAGCGTGGCATACGCGCAAAGCGGCGTCTCGTTGACGGTTCAGGTCTCCGGGCTGAACGTGCGTCAGGGACCGGGCACCGACTACCCGGTGATCTCAAGCCTCAACGCCGGCGATACCGTTACGGCTTTGGGCAAGGACAGCGCTGGCGATTGGTATCAGGTCCAAACGGCAGCGGGTGGGACAGGGTGGGTCAACGCGGCTTACGTGCAACCAGCCGGGGATACGGGTGGCTTGCCCGTGGTAGCAGCGCCGGCCGTGCCTGCTGCCACGCCTGACACGGTGCCGGCTACTGGCAGCGTGGGCCCAGGCGTGATCGTATTCCAGGTCTCTAATGGTGGGCCCATCTACGTTGTCAATCCGGACGGCAGCGGCCTGCGCTACCTGACGACCGGCATCGGCCCGGCGATCTCACCCGACGGCAAGCATGTGGCATTCACACGCTGGTCCGGCGGCCAAAACGGTGATCTGGGCAACGTCTGGATCATCAACATCGACGGCAGCAATGAACACAACGTGTTCGATTATATCGCCCAGCCGATAGCGCCCACCTGGTCCCCGGACGGCACAAAGCTGGCCATCCAGAAGCAGCAAGGTGGTACCCTGTCAATCCACAGCGCGCCAGCAAGGCGAGCACTGCCAGATCGTCCCCGGTAACCCCGCGGCATGCGAGGGCAACCCCTGGTGGGTGATCAGCGTCATCAACCTGACGACTAATACCATCACCGACATGCCATCCTCACCACATTCCTTCACGCCCACGTGGAACCCGAGCGATTCGTGCGCGGTGGTCTACCAGGGCGACCAGGGTCTGGCGAGCCTGAATGTCTGCAGCCAAACCTACTACCAGCTCACCACTGACACGGAGCAGTGGGGGCCGGTCTTCTCGCCTGACGGCAGCAGGATC
>CAWEHT010000093.1:0-4185 GCA_963808455.1 uncultured Chloroflexia bacterium
TGATGACGGCGGGATGCCGCCTTTCCTTGCTGAACGGAAACATGAAGATGTCCCACTGTCTCACGGCGTTCCTTTTTTATTCCAGGTCTTTGGGGGCGCGAATTACCGAGGCTTTGGCCAGATGATTGTCCTCCTGAATTTCAGCCGGGCTATAGGCGTTGGCGAAATAGTTCGGCGGACGGATAGGGATCGGCTCGATTTCAGGGACTTCCTGCAAAACGAACCGCTGCCGTCCCCTAACGATATAAACCGTTTCTCCCCGGCCGGCTTTTTCCATCAGGCGCCCCAAATACGTTTTGGCATTGCTCAACGTGAACAGTTGCGACTGCAAATTGACCTTCGGTTTTCGAAAACGTGGACGGCTGGCAATTTTCATAGGCTGAATATAGGCTGAATTCAGGCTGGTGTCGAGAATTATCCGAATAGGACGTGAGCGGAGCGCCGATCTCCGACCCGGCGCGTTGGAGTTCACGCTTTAGCTGCGCCCGAACAAGCTAAAGCTTGAACTCCAACTTGAATTTCACGCCGGCTGCTGCTGCGTGAGGCAATGCAGTGAACCGGAGCCGAGCACCAGGTCAACGGCGTGAATGCCCACCACCGGCCATTCTTCTCCGCCTCGACTCGTCGTCTTGTTGCTCAAGCCGGAGGTCACACCCCAGAAAGATCGGGAGCAATGAGGGGGCCGGGAGAACTCAGAAGGCCAGGCGCTTGAACGCCTCGGCATAAGGGCATCCGGCGACCTGGCCGGCGTCGCGTGCCAGTTTGCGAACACGATCGGCCAGCTTTTCCATATTGAGCTGGACCTGGCTGGCATGCTGGGCCAGAGCTGCGAGGCGAGCGTCGAGGTGGTCGGTGACGTCCTCCCAATAATCGGCGTTGTCGGTCCAAAAGAGGTAGGCCTCTTTGACGCGCCACGGCTCGGTGCCGGCCGCCAGCTGCTCGGGGAACACATGCCATTCGCGGGCTGCGAAAATGGCATCGAGGGCGGCCTGGCCGGCGACACGGTGGTCCGGATGGAGCTGATAATGGCGCCAGGGGTCGATGGTGAGGACAATGTGCGGTTGGCGTTGGCGGATGATGGCCGCCAGCTCGCGGCGCAGGTCGAGGGAGTTCTCCAGCAACCCGTCGGGCCGGCGCAAGAAGACCACTTCACGGGCACCCAGAAGGGCAGCGGCCGCCCGCTGCTCGTCCTCGCGGGCGCCGGCCAGGTGGCCTGGGCGCATATCCGGGTCGTGGCTGCCCTTGTCACCGCTGGTCAGCAGCAGGTACGTGACCTGCCGGCCCGCCTGGCTCCATTTGCGCACGGTCCCGCCGCAGCCAAATTCCGGGTCGTCGGGGTGCGCGGCGATCACCATCACCCGGTCGAGGGATTCAAGAGTAGCAGACACACGGCCTCCAAAAAACGCGCACCGTCACGCATCGGGCCCGGACGCTTCCCGGCCACGCGCAACGGCACAGTTGGCAAAGATACCATATGACTTGAGACATGGCAAAACAGGCTGAAAAGGAGTGGACATGCCAGGCTTATTCACCCGCATCCTGCAGCCCGTGGAACGGTTGGGCGCCCAGCGCTACGTGCGTCTGATGTTGTTGGCCTTCGCGGCCTCGGTGATCTTGACACGGCTATTCCTGTCGCTCACAGGCTATCCACAAGTTGGGAACGGAACACTGCACATCGCCCATCTGTTGTGGGGGGGCCTGTTGCTGTTCGTGGCCGCCTTGCTGCCGCTGATCTTCTCCAACCGTTGGGTCTACCCGGCAGGTGGGATCCTGAGCGGCGTGGGGGTCGGGCTCTTTATCGACGAGGTGGGCAAGTTCATCACCCGCAATAACGACTATTTCTACCCGGCGGCGGCCCCGATCATCTACGCTTTCTTTCTCCTCACGGTCCTGTTGTACTTGCGCGTGCGCAGCCGGCCGCCGACGGACCCCCGCGCCGAGTTGTATCGCGCCCTCGACGACATGGCGGAAGTGCTCGATCACGACCTGGAGCCCCACGAGTTTGCCGACCTGTCGGCCCGGCTCAAAGCCGTGGCTTCACAGACGACGCATCCCGACTACGCCCGGCTGGCCCAGGTGCTCCTGGAATTCCTGATCTCGGATACGGCTGCGCTGGCCCACCCGGTGCGCGGGCGCATCGCCATCCTGGCCGCGCGCACCGAGGAGGCGGAGGCAGGCTTCTTCACCCGGCCGCGCTGGCGCGCCCTGCTTGCGGCCGGCCTGGTCCTCATTGGGCTGATCTCGCTTGGCGATGTGGCCGTGCTCGCCGGGCCGGGTTCGCTGGCCATCTCCCGGGCAGCGCGCCTGAATGTGCGCCTGTCGGCCGGCTCCGCGGCGCCCCCCACGGCCATCGCCGAAGCGCAGGGCACCCCAAACCCGGGCGTCACGGCCCCTGCCCCTCTGGCGGCCAGCGGCAGCAACGGCCAGGCCGTCCCACAAGCCACCTATCGGGCAAGCGTGGCCTACTGGCTGCGCCTCGCCCTTCAGGGCCTGGTTGGCCTCCTCCTGCTGCTGGCAGCCCTCCTGCTGCTGGCGCGCCATGATCTGCGTGGCGTGTGGCTGGGGATCTTCAGCCTGCTCCTGGCGCTCACCACCGTGAACCTGCTCGTCTTCTACTTCGACCAATTCGCCGCGGCGGCCGGCGCCGTGCTCGAATTTGGGCTATGTCAGGGGCTGCTGCGCTACCGGCGCCGCTACCTGGCTCCCGAGGAGGCCGCGGCTATTGCTGTGCGGTCACGTTGACGAATACTCGGGTTGAGCCGGCCCCCATGTCCGCGGTAACGGCGACCTGAGCCCTCTGCGGCCCCTTCGAGTACGTCAACTCGGCCAGGCCGGCGGCGCTCGGGCCTCGATCGGGGTCGGCCTGCCAGCCGGCGACCGGCATCCGCTTGTTGTAGAAGTCCACCACGCAGTCCAGCCGGCTGGGCGTCGCATAAGTCATCGTGTGCCCAAAAACGGACCGGCTCGTGGCATTGCTCAAGATGGGCAATCCCCACTCGGCGGCGCTGCAGCCCATGCGGAGCCTCGATGGACGGGTCCTGACCAACCTCAACCAACTCCCAGGCCCACTGGCCGCTGGCTCTGGAGGCAGGATCGAAACCAAAGGCGCCCGGGGAGCCGGCCCAATTCACCACATCCTTGATCACCTCACCGCTTCCGGCGGCCGCCCACACATCACCGGTAGCCCTGCCCCACCCGGCCAGCTCTGACACATCCTGGCCGTACCGGTAATGCACCTCCCTAAGGCCGTCAACGGTCTCGGCGCCCACGAAGCCGGGGCGGGGGACGCCGGAGAGCGCATCCGGGCTGAAAAGGCCCTTGGTGGGCGGGCCGGGCGCATCGCTGCCCGGGAACGAGACACAACTCGCGGCTCCGGCCCCATCTTGCGTGACCAGGTACATGGTATCGCCGATCCGGTAGGCATCTACCCGGCCATCGCCGCTAAGGCCGGAAGGTGCCGGAACCCCGGCCTCCCAGCTCCAATGCAGCGACCGGGTGGCCGAGGAGTATTCTTCGGTCCAACGCCAACCGGAACTGCCCGACTGGCCGGCGTGCGGAGCGTCCCACTGCGCCTGCCACACCATGCGATAGCCTGGCGGGCCGGCCGGGCTAGCGAAGTGGCCCGGGCCGGGAAGTGGGCCGCCGGGCCGTGGGGGGTAAAGGCCGCCAGACGCCGCTTCTCGCTGTGGCGGAGCCGGTGGTGACGGGGCAGGGGACCCTGCCGGCCCCGGCCCCCGCGCGGCGCCATCAGCCCCACCGCCAACCCCCTGGGGCGGTGGCGGCCGGCCCTGTACCGGCCCGAGGCTCCCACTGCCCACCGCCGGAGGCCAGACCGCCAGGCGCGTGCCGGCCGAAGGCGCGAACACACCGAGCACGCTCGCGGTCAAGAGGGCCGCGGCCACCCAGAAGGTCGAGAGGGGCAAAGCAACTCGCGCCATACGTTTCCCCGTGGGCCCTGCCTAGAAACTCCTGACACGGATTCTTCGCTGTGACGCGCCGTTGACAGGCCTGTGGGCAGGGCCGCTCAGAATGACAGGCCACGGGTTTCTTGCGTAGCCGCGTGCGGCCCACGGCACGGATAACTCAGCATGCTATGCGGCGGCGATTCGCGAAGTGATGCCAGTTACCATCTGCGCCAATCCGCGCCCGCGCCGGCGAAGATGCCCGGCGCCGGCGCCTAGTACT
>CAWEHT010000094.1:0-19185 GCA_963808455.1 uncultured Chloroflexia bacterium
TAGTACTAGGATGTGCCCGAGTACACGGCCGGTAGCTGAAAGCTGCCCGTCGCCAGGCGACATGAGCACCGCCCTTTCAGGCCAAGGATGAGCCTGCCAGGGAGGATCGCGTGTTCTCGCTCCTGATCATATATCTCATCATCGGCGTCCTGTTCGTGGCCATCTCGGTGCCGCTGATCCACCGCCGCGTGCCGCCCAACCACTGGTACGGGTTCCGGGTGCGGCGCACGCTTCGAGGACCCGGAGGTCTGGTACGCCGTCAACGCCCACATGGGGCGCCGGCTGATCTGGGTGGGCATCCTGCTCATGGCCGCATCCCTGGCCTGTTATCTCGCGCCGGGGATGACCGTGGATGCCTATGCCCGGATCATTCTCGCCGTGCTCGCAGTCTCTCTGACCGTCGCCATCCTCTGGAGCACGGCCTACCTGCTTGGCCTCCACCATCCCTGAACGGCGCTCCGGCATAGGAGGGTCACGCCTGCACCGGGAGACCGAGGGCCCTTGCAATCAAGCCACGTACGTTCCGCAGGGTATCGCCAGGGGATGGCCTCGATATACTCGGCTTTGCGGGCATGCCAGTCAGTGCTCTCGAGTTGCTCGGCGAGGATCGCGCCGGTGGTCTTGTGCGGGGCCGGCACCCATACGGCGAATGGGTCTGCTCGGATCGTGTTGGTCATCGGACAGCACATGGCGAGCCCGGTCTTCTCGCTAAAGGCGGCCGGGGGCAGCGCCGGGCGCCTGCCAGCCTGTTCCTGTCCCGCTTGCGGATCGAAGGTCAGCCAGATGATGTCCCCAGCCTGTGGCAAACCGGGCAGGGGGCGGCGGCGCCGCTCTCGCAGGCTGCGGGCATAACCGTACTTTCTGCGGGCAGCCGCACCGCGAGCCCGTCGGTTCCCTCCGGCTCATGCAAAGGATTGGGAGCACCTCACGGCTGGTGAGATCGATGCGGCTCTCTTTGAGAGGCTTCTAGAGGCCGTTGACGACGACCGGGTGATCCGCTTCACGTAGGATCTGGTCCGCATCGACAGCGTCAATCCGAACCTGGCGGCAGGTTCGACGGAAGCGGAGGCGGCCGCCCCGGTCGTCGAGAGGTGCCGCCGTGCCGGCCTGCAGGTTCGCTCGCAAGAGGTGGCCAAGGACAGGCCGGATGTGCTTTTGCGTCCTCCCTGGCCGGAGCCCCGAGAGCGTTCCGATAATTATCCAGGATGGAGGCATTTTGATGGATACGGCAAGTTTTCGTGGTCGCGATTTCCTGGCGGAGACCGACTTCATCCGCGCGGAGATCGATACGATCCTGGCAAGGGCAACGGAGCTGAAAGAGCGCCGCAAGCGCAAGGAGGACACGCGCGACATCCTCCCCTCGCAGACCCTCTTCATGATCTTCTACAACCAGTCGCTCCGCACACGCAACTCCTTCGAGGCCGGCATGACGCAGCTGGGCGGGCATGCCCACTATCTGGACCCGTCCAAGATCTACACCCCTGCGCTCGAGGGTGAGGAAAAGGCCTACTCTACGGAGCGCGTTTCCGATGTCGCTCGCACGTTGAGCCGGATGGGCGACGCCATTGCCATCCGTTGCTATGGCGACCCGGTCCATTGGAGATATGGTGGGGCGCACGAGATGCTGCGCGAGTTCGCGCGTTGGGCCGATATCCCCGTGCTCAACATGGAGGATGACATCTACCATCCCTTCCAGGGCCTCGCCGACATCCTGACCGTAAAGGAGAAGTTCGGCACCTTCAAAGGCGTCAAATTTCTCATGTCCTGGGCCTATTCTCCTTCGATCGAGAAGCCGCGCGCCGTCCCCCAGAGCGCCATCCTGTACGCCACGATGATGGGGATGGATGTCACCCTGGCGCACCCCAGAGGCATGGATCTCGCCCCTGACATCCTTTCGCAGTGCCAGCGGTATTCTGCGGAGAATGGCGGCAGCTTCCGGATCTCACATGACTTCGAAGCCGCGCTCGAGGGCCAGCACGTGGTGTATGCCAAGGCATGGTGCGCGACGCCGATCTTCCAGCCTCCAATCGGCCAGGACGACGGCAAGAAGACCCAGGCGATCTTCGACGCGAACCAGAGCTGGAAAGTCGATGACCGGACGATGGCGCTCGCCGACAAAGGTGCGATCTACATGCACTGCCTGCCGGCCGATCGCGGCTTCGAGGTGACCAATGAGATCATGGACGGGCCGCAGTCCGTGATCTTCGACGAGGCCGAGAACCGCCTGCACGTGCAGAAGGCTGTCATGTCGCTGGTGATGGCCTGACGCGCCCGGGCTCTCAGGCGGCACAGGCGATCAGGATCGCAGGGGTGGGATGGGCGCGGTCAGAGAATGGTCGTGGGCCTTTTGACCCCCCCCGGAAGAGTGCTGGTGCCGGCCGCGGGCGTGCCCCGGAGGGGCGCGTATCAGGTTCGGGGCAAGGGGTCGGCCGATCACGCATCGGGTCAGGGCCCCAAAGGGGCGCTTCGCGGTGTACGAATGGTGCAGGCTGCGGCGAGTGTATCCGCGCATCCGTGGCGTATCCGCGGTCGGCCTGTCCCGAGAACAGGAACGCGCGTGCCCTGGAGGGCTGGCTTGCCAACCGCCCGGCGATGCCTTAGAATGGCTCCGTCCAGCGAGGGGGGACACCGACGATGCTTTCTCGCAGATTGAGCCATATCTTCCGGCGCGACGGCCGGGCGTTCATCGCGGCGTTCGATCATGGTCTGATCGATGGGCCGATCAGGGGCATGGAAGATCCCGGCATGACCCTGGCGAGCATCGTCGCGGGCGGCGCCGATGCCGTGCTGACGAGCTTCGGCGTGGCCGCGCGCTACGCGGCGGAGCTGGCGCCGGTTGGCCTGATCCTGCGGCTGGACGGCGGAGGCACCAAACTCGGCAAGGCGGGGCCCGGTTCGCAGTTCCACACCGTCGAAGGCGCATTGCGGCTTGGCGCGGATGCCGTGGTGGTGTCGGCCTTTCCGGGCGCCTTCAATGAGGAAAGCACGCTGCATACATTGGCAACCGTCATCGACGAGGCGCACGCCTGGGGCATGCCGGTGCTGGCAGAAATGCAGCCCGGCGGCTTCGACAGTGGGCCGGATTGCTGCACGGCCGAGAAGGTCGCCCTGTCGGCCAGGGTAGCGGCCGAGCTGGGGGCCGATTGGGTGAAGGTGCCCTTCGCCGCGGGGTTCCAGAGCGTGGTGAGCGCTTGCTATGTGCCGGTGGTGGTGCTGGGAGGCGCCAGGAAGAAGGACGAGCGAGCCATGCTGGAAGAGATCCATTCGGCGCTTCAGGCCGGAGGTGCCGGCGTCGCCATCGGCCGTAATATCTTCCAGGCGGACGATCCGCGAGCCATGGCGGCCGCCGTGGCAGCTCTCGTGCATGATGATGCGACGGTTGACGGCGCCCTGGCGATACGGTAAAAGCCGGTTGGCCTGGCCGGCGGCCCCGCGACCTGACCGGCAGGCCCCTGCCTGCGCGTCGGCCCTCCACAGATCCCGGCGATCGGGCCAAGCGGCCGGGCGCCTCGTGCCCGTGAGCCCGTGGGAGTTAGCCGGGCCACTCCTCATCGCTGAGATACGAGGGCCGGCCGCGCGTCGCCGGGTCGCTGCAGCGCATCGTCAGAGCCAGGCGGTGCTTGGAGCCGTCCACGTGCAGCACGCGCACCCGCACTCGGTCACCCTCGTTCACGATGTTGCGCGGATGCATGAAGCTGCCTTCGGACAGTTCGGAGATGTGCACCAGCCCTTCCAGCCCTTCCTCCAGCCGGGCAAAGGCCCCAAAATTGACCACATTGGTGATCACTGCTTCCACAACCTGGCCCACATGGTAGCGGTCTTCCAGCCCTTGCCAGGGATCGGGGCGGAGCCGCTTCAGGCTCAAGGCCACTTTTTGCGCTTTGCAGTTGACCCCCAGGACCATCACGTTCAACTTCGTCGCCCGGCCTGACGACTTCGGCCGGCAGGTTGACCCGGCCCCATGACAGCTCCGAGATGTGGATCAGCCCCTCGAAACCGCCCAGATCCACAAAAGCTCCGAAAGCGCAGAGGTTGGTGACCTTGCCTCTGACGCTCTGCCCCGGTTGCAGGGTTGCCAGAAGTGACTGCGCCGAGCCGCTGGCTTGAGCGCAACGTTCTGACAGGATCAAGCGGCGCCGTTCGCGGTCGATCTCGATGACCCTGACCTCCAGCCTGTCACCGACTCGTGTCGCCAGCGCCCCCATACGGGCTACAGGCGCCTGGACCACGACCGCATTTGCCAGATGTGACGATGGAAGGAATGCCGGAATGCTCCCGAAATAGGCCAGCAGGCCCCCTCGGTTGTAGCCGTTGATGGCGATCTCGATGGGCTGTCCGCTGGCCAGCAATTCTTCTGCCCGCTGCCAATCCGCCTCTTCGTCGGCGCGCGCGTGTCGCCGTCCTGCCCAGCCGGCAGGTCAAGGCCCTGCAGCGCCCCGGCCCCATTCAGGCCCTCTCTGGCACCTGCACCAGGTCCTTTCGCCGCGCCCAGTTCGCTGTCCACATCTTCCAGCAACGCTTGCCAATACGACTCATCCATTTCGTCCTCCTCCTGAGGCGCCATCTCAGTCTGCCACATGCTGGGATACCGCCTCTACCGCTTGCTGCCCTCTCCCATTCTGAGGTGCGACCAGAGCCTTCCCTTCAGTCGTGGCGTCCTTGTCTTCCTCTGCTAATGCCTGTGTTTCCATCTCAGCGAGCGTCTTCGCGACTGCGGCGATAGCGACGCGCTGTTTACGATACAAATCAGATTCGCTGATGGCGAGCCGTCCTGCGATGTCCCGCACCCGCTCGCCCTGTACGAAGCGCAGCTCCAGAATGTTGTACAGAAGCCACTCAGACGCGGTGAGCCGGCGCTCACCCGCCGGGCGCTGCCGCTCGATGGCTTCGTGCAGGACGGCCCGGATCGCTCGCGAGAGGCTTCCCTCCTGTTCTCGCAATATCCGGCGCACGAGGCGCAGCCCGACCAAAGGATTGTCGGTCAGCTTCGGGCCGCCCCAATAGTGGCTCAGGGCGTCTTTAACGCCCTGCTCCCACGTTTCCTGGCCGTCCAAGGCCTGCGGCGTGGGTTCGTCAGGCGCAGGCTCCTCCGCCGAGACCGGTGACAGGAAACGCGACCGCGCTGCGCCACTCCTGGATCCGCCGCAGATCCGGCATGATGCGCTGCAGCATCTGAAACACGCCTTCCTGGATGTAGTGGTCGGCGAGCGCTGCCGCAGCCTGTGCCAACAAGGCGTCGGCCTCCGCGCCGTCCTTGAAATCCAGGTCCACCGTCGGGCTGCGGCCGCGGAGCGCCAGCACACCCAGCATTTTCTCGCCGTCCTGGCTGCGCAGCGGGCAGTACCAGAAGCCCCCCTCGACGCAGAAGCGCGGGGCCTCCGGCTCGTTCAGGGCTTCGGTCGAGGGCTTTCCATCGCGCCGGCCCTCCGCCGGGAGATCAGAGACGCTCCGCTTCTGCCTTGGCGCTCGCGCCGGCGCCAGATCTGCCGCATCCACCCCGGCGACAACCCCCACGCCCTGGTCGGGGTTGGCCAGCCTCTGCCACAGCTCGCGGATCTCGGCGCCTTGCGCCACCTGCCGCGCCTCCTCCACGGCGCCAACCGCCGCCTCCAGGCGGAAACCGGCCTCGGTCTGTGCCAGCACGAAGCCCGTATCCACCGCGCACCAGATCGCACAGCCCGGCCAGCAGGTTGCTCAGGAACTGCTCCATGTCGCTGCTGGTGAGCAGCCGTTCCTCGAGAGCCTGGATCCATTGGATTTCTTCACGATCCTGGCTATATATGAGGCGTTCGATCCATGGCTTGGCCAGGTTGGCGGCCAGCTGGCCGATCACGATCACGCCGACCACCGCGAAGATCAGCGCCGTCTCGCGCGGCAGACCCAGGATCAGCTCCACCCTGGGCATCACCAGCATCACGATGATCACCAGGATGCCCACCACCGGCCCGCGCAGAAGGTAGTGCATCAGGTCATGCTTGACGACCCGGTCCGGGCTGAGAACGCCATAGTAAGCCACGCTGTAGGCCATGATCACCAGCATCGCGCCGACTGCCGCGCTGACACCCACGGTCAACAGCATGACAAAGGCCGGGCTGAACCACTTCGTCAGGCCGAAGTCGGCCAGGTAAGGGCAGATGCCCAGCCCAGGGGCGGCGAAGCAGATCGTGAGGTACGTCATGCGCCGCCACGAGGCGCGGGTCAGGGATCGCCGCCGGGCCCGATAGAGGTTGTACGCGCCGTACAGGGCGGTCAGCGCGAAGTAAATGAGGAAAACAACGAGGAGCGGGCCGGGGAGCAGGCGCACCAGAGGCGGCTCCCCTTCTTCCCCCGACACCACCAAAGTCGTGAAGAGCGCGAGCGGCACCAACAGGATGCCAAGAACATAGCTGCCGGCCACGGCCAGCCGGCGCTTGAGTGAGAAATGGTGCGTGGTGCGCAGCACGGCGTCTGAGAAATGCACGTAGGCGGCCGGCAGCATCGCGATGCCCAGCCACTCCGCTCGCAACCAGCCAAGCGTCGCGTGAACGTTTTCCACCCGTGGCACCACGATATCGCCGGCATACACGACAAGAACGCAGGCCAGCAGGACACCGAAAGCCTGTGCCACAGGGCTGCGCAGGTTATGGATGAGCAGGTACCCGAGCAGGGAGAATGCGGTGATGACGATAGCCGAGGACAAGATGAGGTTGCCGAACGCGAATACGGCGAACCACGTCAAGCCCAATGAATTGCCCATACTCACAATCCGTACACAAAATACAGGGCTATGTCCTGATTCCGATAGTAGCGTTCATTATAACCACAGAACGTGAATCTGTTGCGTTGCAGGAAGCTGATGGCCGGATAGTTCTTGCTCTGCACGGCGCACATCATCTGCGCCATGCCCTGTTGGCGCGCGGTCTTGTAGGCTCCGGTTGAGCAGTTGCTGGCCGATCCCTTGCCGCCGGTGGGGCGGCGCCACGATCAGGTGGTGTAGCCAGGCGATGTCTTGATCGGGCATGCACTGCTGGTCCAGGTAACCGCGGACCTCCGCCGCTTCAGCGGCTACCAGGATCAAGTCTCCGCGTTCCTGGTGTGCGAGCAGCGCCTCACCCCATGCGGGGTACCGGACCCGCATGCTGCGCGGCAGACGCACCGTCTGGAACCGCGCCAGCACCTCTCCCTGGTCTTCATGCTGCGTCACCTGCCAGACATGATCTGTCTCGTAATTGCCGTCCAGAGCCAGGCACGCCGCCAGGTCGCGCAGATCAGCCCGGTAGATCCGCATATTGCCGTGATTCCTTTTCAGAGACAAAGCAAGTGTGCGTCTCACGACGCAAAGAGGATTCTAGCACCCAGGGGAAGGTTTGGCAAGCTACCGCCTTTTTTCAACCGTGTCCTGCTGTGGTACAATTTTTGGATTCCATGGCCTGGTCGGCTCGCCGCCATCCATGGCCTTGAGGGCGCAGGCATGTCAGGGAAGCATCCCTTCGAGATACCGGCCGCGGCACCGACCGATCGCTTGTTTCCACTAAAGAGGTGTTGTTGTGTCCAGCCTTAGCGGCGTCCTTGCTCCGATTGTGACGCCTTTTCGCCCCGGCGACGGCGAATTCGATGCCCCATGGATGGTCAGGCACCTGGCTTATCTGCGCTTGCATGGCTGCGAGGGCATCCTGGCCTGCGGGACGAACGGCGAGGCGCCTTCGCTGGCAGTCGCCGAGCGCAAGGCAGTGCTCGAGACCGCGCTGCAGGCTGCCAACGGCATGACAGTCATCGCCGGCACGGGGGCTGCGGCGTTGCCGGACGCCATCGCTCTGACGCGCCACGTGTTTGCGTCAGGCGCGGCGGCGGTGATGGTCATGCCGCCCTTCTATTTCAAGCGGCCAACGGAGGCCGGCGTCGCTGCCTGGTTCCGGCGGCTATGCGACGCGGCCGTGCCCCCGGGAGGGCGTGTCATGCTCTATCACGTACCGCAGACCACGGGCGTGCCGTTCAGCGACGGCTTGATCGAGCTGCTCTTGCAGAGCCACGGCGAGCTGATTTACGGCATCAAGGATTCGACGGGCGACCCTGCCGAGCTGCACAGGCTGCGTCGCCATTTTCCCCAGTTGGTTTATTTCGTCGGCAACGACAGGCTGGTCTCGGAGGCCTGCCTGGCAGGCGCCGCTGGTTCCATCACGGCCGTGGCCAACGTTTTCCCGGACCTCGTGGCCGCCGCCCAGGCCGCCGTGCGCGCTCGGGGCGATGTCGCGGGCTGCCAGGCAACGCTTAGCGCGGCGCGGGATTTGCTCGAAAGCTGTCCGCTGCAGCCTGCGACCAAGGCTGCGCTGCATGAAGCAGCCAGTCTGCCTATCACGGCCGTCCGCCCCCCTCAGGGCGAACTCACGGCTGCCCAGATGGCCGACCTGGCGACCGCACTGCGCTCCTGCCTGCCCTTGTGGCGGGGACCGGCCGCGCACTAGCAAGGAGCATCGCATGGCGATCACCACCATTCCCGGCGTCCCAGAGTTCCTATCGTGGCGCGATATCGAAAACCTCATGCAGCAACTGCTGCCCCAGTTGACGGGACACTATGACGCCCTGCTCATGATCACGCGTGGTGGCATCGTCCCCGGTGGCCTGATCGCCGAAGCGCTCGATCTGCGTTACATCTTGACTGCCGCGGTCGAATTCCCCTCCGCCGGTGAGGCAAGGATGGCCTGGCCAACCTTTCTGCAATTCCCGGGCGACGCGCTCCTGAAAGGCCGGCATGTCCTGGTGGTCGATGATATCTGGGAGAACGGGCGGACCATCAGCACCGTGACGGGGCGCATCAGGGTCGCGGAGGCCGTGCCCCACACTGCGGTCCTGCACTACAAGCCTGGCAACAGCCTCTTTAGTGGTACAGGCCCGGATTACTACGCGGCGATCACCGATCGGTTCGTCGTTTATCCCTGGGAAGTTGAACGCGGTCCTGACCCCCATCGCCGCTCTCCAGCAACGCCGAACTGATGCTTGCAAGAGATCTGCCTTTGATCTCGTTGCCGGGGCTGCCGGCGCTGGTGCCTGTGCTTTGGGGGGCCGGGGTCGTTCTGGTAACCATCTTGCTGGCGATCTGGTGGCGGCAACAGACCTTTCGCTGGCCTCTGGTGCTGGCGCTATGCATCCTGGCCGCGCCGGCCCTCAGTTGGTGGTCGGGCCTTGTGTTTCAGGTTGCCGATTACCGGGCCGGCTGTGATGCTCTGTGCGCTGGTTTCAGCGGCGCGCCGGTAGCGTTCTTCAAGGCGGGTGCCGCAGGCAGGGTTTTCCTGCCAGGCCTGTTCGTGCTGAACAGCCTGATCTACCTGATGGTGCTGCTGGCCTGGAGCGCCGTGGTGCTGGCTTTCTCTACCCGCAGCGCCTGGCTGGCCCGGCGGAGCGGCGGGGCGCGCGTCGCGGCGGCCATGGTGCTGCTGGTGGCACCCGCCCTGCTCGCGCCCATCTACCTGGGGCCGCCTGAAGCCAGGGTTCGGGGCGATTCACAGCGCGTGGCCATCAACGCCGAACGTGAAGTCTACATGTATGCCAATCAGTCGCAGGTGCCTATCTTGCGTGTGGGCCTCGTCGATGTCCGCCCTCGTACCGATGGCAGCATCGGCATGCGGGTATGCCTGCGCATTTATTCGTTTTTCTACCTGCCGGCCGGCTATATGTATTTGGACATGGCGCCTGAAGGCGTGCACAGCACTGCCGGCGGCGTGCGCACCGGGAACGAATCGTGTTGGGACCAGGATTAGGGATCAGGAGGAGAGATGGATATCGAGAAACGTAACCTGCTGTTGGTCGGCATTGGCCTGGCGCTGATCCTTTGTTGCTGCTGCAGCCTGGCCGTGGCCGGAACGTGGGCCCGCATGCTGTTCTCCGGGTCCCGTGGCACGGCTTTGCTGGCAACCACACCCACCGCACAAGAGCTGCCAGACCAGGCACTGGTGGAGGTGACGGCGCCTACGCCAACGCCCGGTGGTCCCTCCCGCAGCACTGACGGAGGACTCCTGACGCCGCTCGCCCTCGTCACCGTTCCCAGCGATTCGACGCCAGAGCCGACGGCGGTCGAGCCTGCCCTCCAGGCAACTGCCCCGTTGACCGTGCCGGCTGCGTCGCCCGCTGCAGGTGTCGTCGTGTCGGACACGGAGAGCCAGATAGCTTTCGCCTTGCTGCCCGCCCGCGACATGCGGAGCCTCACGTTGCGGCTGAAGGCCGGCGCGACAGACATCCCCCTGGTCGTCAATGCCGCCCCGCCCGCGTTCAAGGTCGGTGAGACAATCTCTTTCTGGGTCGAGAACGGCGACACACAGCAACACCGCCAGATCAGCGCCACGCTGCATTACGTCACACCGCACGTCTACATGTGGGTCGAGAAGGGGGCCGAGGTCGATGACCGCGCGCTTGCCGAGTCGGCCCGACGCTTCGAGAACAAAACCTACCCGACCGATCGTAAGTACTTTGGCAGCGAATGGACCCCCGGCGTGGACGACGACGTGCACCTGAGCATCCTGCATGCCACAGGGCTGGGCCAGAACACGGCAGGCTACTACTCGGCCTCAGACGAGGTCTCGCGGCTAATCAATCCCTACTCGAACCAGAAGGAGATGTTCTACATTTCGCTCGACAGCGGCGGCCCGGTGCCCGGCACATCCTTCTATGATGGGGTCCTGGCGCACGAATTCCAGCATATGATCCATTGGAACACGCACCGCAACGAGGTATCCTGGGTCAATGAGGGCATGTCGGAACTGGCAGCCCACTTGAACGGCTTCGATGTCGGCGGTTTTGATGCGAGCTATGCCGTCCGGCCTGACACACAATTGACCACGTGGGCCGATCCGAGCCAGGGCGGGTCCAACGCCGAGCATTATGGCGCTGCCTACCTCTTCCTGGATTATTTCCGCGATCGCTTTGGCGACGCCCTGCTCAAGAAGTGGGCGGCCTCCACTCGCAGCAGCACGCAAGGCCTCGACGAAGTGTTGGCTGGGGCGGGCCGCCCGGAGCGTTTCGAGGACATCTTCGCCGATTGGCTGGCGGCAGACTACCTGAACCGGCCGAATGCCGCCCCAAAGGACCACTTCGGCTATCCCGACATCACGGCGCCGACTCCAGCCGTATCGGCGACCCTGGACCACTTCCCGGCTACCGAGCGTATGGACGTTAGCCAGTACGGCGCCGACTACTTTCAGGTCGAGCCGGCGAACTCAAGTGATCTGGCCATCAAGTTCAGCGGCCAGACACAGGCCAGCCTGACCGGCACCAAGCCGCCGGAGAGGTACGCCTGGTGGTCCAACCGCGGCGATAATGACGACATGACCCTCACACGCCCTTTCGACCTCACCGGCCTCGCGACGGCGACCCTCAAGTTCAAGGCCTGGTATAACATCGAGGACGGTTGGGACTACGTCTACTGCGAGGCTTCCACAGACGGGCAGCACTGGCAGGTCTTGCCGGGACGGCATACGCGCACGCAGGACGAGTCGGGCAACGCCTTTGGCCCCGGCTGGACGGGCAACAGCGGGGGCGGTGCGACACCGCAATGGATTAACGAGAGCGTGGACTTGAGCGCCTTCGCAGGGCAGAAGATCTCGCTTCGATTCGAGTACGTGACGGACGATGCCGTCAACCTATCCGGTTTCCTGCTGGATGACGTGGCCATCCCGGAGTTGGGCTATGCCGAGGATTTCGCGCAGGGCCCCGGTGGCTGGCAGGCGCAGGGCTGGGTCCTGACCGATGGCAGCCTGCCGGAGGGTTGGCTGGTGGAGGCCGTCACGCCGTTGGCTCACGGGGGGGCGCAGGTGCAGCGCATGGACGTGGCGCCCGACGGCCAGGGCACGCTCACGATCAAGGGCCAGCCCGGGGCCGGGGACACGGAGATTATCGTCAGCGCCGAGGCTCCTGCCACGACTGAGCGCGCCTCGTACACCTATACGGTTACGCTGGCACCGTGAAACCCTGGCTATTCGCAGCCGGGGTTGCCCTCTTGATGCTCTTCATAGCAGCCGGCACCGTGCGTTCGGGGATGCTCCTGCGCAGCTGGACGCCGCCGCATAACCTCTTGTTGAGCCCGCCCGACAACGCGCTCCGCCTCGGCGTGATCGGCCTTTGCCTGGCGCTGGGCCTCACGCTGGGCCCGGGGCGGCAAGGGCTG
Source organism: uncultured Chloroflexia bacterium (assembly GCA_963808455.1). GTDB lineage: Bacteria > Chloroflexota > Anaerolineae > CG2-30-64-16 > CG2-30-64-16 > CAWEHT01. The sequence goes on from CAWEHT010000094.1 coordinate 12,134, forward strand.
GGCTGGGCGGTCGCCGATGTGCCGATCGGTTTGGGCGCCGGAATCGTGCTGGCTCTGGGGCTGAGCCTGGCAGGCGCAAGCATAGCCTCGCGCTACGGCATGGAGACCGTCTACGCCAACCGGATGGTGCGGCTCATCCTGCCGGTAGACCGCCGGGAGTGGGCGGGCGTGCTGGTGGCCCTCCTCCCGGCGGCGGCCCTGGAAGAATTGCTTTTTCGCTGGCTCCCCCTGGCCGGGCTGGCCTGGCTGGTGCCGCCCTGGTGGCTGCTGTGGCCGCTGGCCCTCTTCTTCGGATTGTTACATTGGCCACAGGGCTGGTGGGGAGTGGCCGGCACGGCGCTGGCCGGCCTGGCCTTTTCCTTCTTGTTCCTGGCGACGGGCAGCCTGTGGCCACCGTTGCTGGCCCATTATGTCGTCAACCTGTCACAGCTTCTCGTAGCCAAACTGGCCGGGCTCGAGCCGCTGCGCTCCGCATAGCGCCCCAGGCTGAAGCCGGCGGCCTTATCGGACGGGGCTTTCCGACCGGCCCATGGCATGCGCCTGGGCAGGGTGCAGCGCCCTGTACAGCATTTCCGGCACTTCCTCCTCTCGTGCCCCATGATATTCGCGCCCGTTGATCTGCACGTTGGGGCCGAGGTCGCATTGCTCGAAGCAGAATGCCGCGCTGAGCTCCACCTTATCCTCGAGGCCGAGCTCCTCGATTTCCTCGCTGAACCGCCTCAGCACCCCGCCGCGCCCCGCGCAAGTAGCAGCTCGTGCCTACGCACACCTTCACGCACGCAGCCGGCCCACCTTGCGTGGCAGAGCTACCGGCGCCCGCATCCGCTGCCTCCTCGCTGATGCGCCGCCGGTGGCCAAAGTGTGTGTGCAGGGCGTCGTGAGCTGTCATACTGTTCGGCTGGCCCAGCCAGTTCAGATAAAGCTCCTTGATCGCAGGGTTGTCCTGGGCCAGCCGGATATCCTGCTGCCCGTCGGCCAGGAACAACGCGGCGAGCGCGTGCCCGGCGCTCTGCCGTCTCGTTGGGCACGGGCTGGCCGCCCCCACCCGCGCATCCTCCCGGGCAGGCCATCACCTCGACGATGTCGTAGCTGGCCTCGCCGCGGTCAAGCGCCGCGATGAGACCTCGTGCGTTGCCCAGCCCGCTGACGACCGCCAGGCGCACCGTGTGGTCGCCCACCTCCATCTCCGCCGCACGCACGCCGGGCAGTCCCTCCACGGGCGCCAGCGCTACATCGACGATCCTCGCGCCTGTCAGGATGGCCGCAGTCTCGCGCACGACTGCCGTCGCCACGCCGCCCGATGCGCCGTAGATCACCCCAGCGCCTGTGCCGAACCCGAAAGGCTCGTCGAAACCTTCCTCTTCCAGCTCGTTGAAGACGATCCCGGCCGCCCGGATCATGCGACCCAGTTCCTGGGTAGTGAGCACGGCATCTACCTCGCGCCGGCCGTCCGGCGCGAACTCGGGCCGCTGAGCTTCGAATTTCTTCGCCGTACAGGGCATCACCGACACGACAAAGAGGTCTTTCGGGTCTATCCCGGCGCGCTCGGGTAGTATCGCTTCAGCACGGAGCCGAACATAGCCTGGGGAGACCGGCAAGTCGAGAGCAGATCGAGTCTTTCAGGATAGTATTGCTCGGCGCACTTGACCCACGCCGGGCAGCAGGATGTGAATTGCGGCAGCCTGGCGCCGTTCAGCAGGCGGTTGATGAACTCGTTCGTCTCTTCGACGGTCGTGAGGTCGGCCGCGGAAGTCGTGTCGAATACCCTGGCAAAGCCCAGGCGCCGGATGGCCGCCACCATCTTGCCCGTCGAGAGCGAGCCCGCGGCCAGTCCGAATTCCTCGGCGATGGCCACCCGCACGGCCGGCGCCACCTGCACCACGACGTGTTGCCCCGGCTTGCTGAGCGCGCTCCACACCTGATCGATCTCCGAGCGCACGGTCAACGCGCCGGTCGGGCAGACTGCCACGCACTGCCCGCAGTTGACGCAGTTGACCTCGCCCAGCCCGCGGCCATAGGCCGGCATGACCTCCGCCCTGGCACCGCGGTAGGCAAAGTCGATAGCGCCGATGCCTATGACCTCGGTACACATGCGGACGCAGTCACCACAGAGGATGCACTTGTTGTTGTCTCGCACCAGGCTCGGGGTGGACAGATCCAGCGGCCGCCTGTCAGCGCGCGCCGGGAAGCGGACGCGATCCACCCCGAAGCGCGCACAAAGTTCCTGCAGCTTGCACCGGCCGTTCTTGGTGCATGCCGTACAGTCGCGATCGTGGTCGGCCAGCAGCAGCTCGAGGATCATTTTGCGGATCTTGAGCAGCCGTGGGGTGTGGGTGTGCACGACCATGCCGTCTACCGGCGGCGTCGAACACGAGCTGAAGATGGCGCCGTTGTCGCCCTCCACCACGCACATGCGGCAGGCGCCGTAGACGCTCAATTCGGAGTGGTAGCAGAAGGTGGGCAGGTCGATGCCGGCTTGCCGCACCATTTCGAGCAGGTTGTGCTGCCCTTCGATCGCTACCTTGGTGCCGTCAATAGTCACAAAGCCAGGCATGATCACTTCTCCTCGACGGCGCCGAAGCGACACGTCTCGACACAGGCGCCGCACCGGACACACTTCGCCTGATCGATCACGTAGGGTTGTTTTACAATACCGGTGATCGCTCCGCTGGGGCACGCCTTGGCGCAGCGCCCGCAGCCTTTGCAGGATGCCTCGCCGATGAGGTAATGCCGGAAGGCCTGGCACTGCCCGGCCGGGCATTCCCGGTCACGCACGTGCGCCAGGTATTCGTCGCGGAAATAGCGCAGGGTGCTCAGCACGGGATTGGCCGCGGTCTTGCCCAGCCCACACAGCGAAGCATCCTTGACCACTGCGGCCACTTCCTCCAGCAGGTCGAGGTCGGCCAGCGTCGCTTTGCCCTGGACCACCTTCGTGAGCAGTGCCAGCATCTGCTTGGTCCCCTCGCGGCACGCCACGCATTTGCCACACGACTCGTTCTGGATGAATTGCATGAAAAAGCGGGCCACTTCGACGATGCAATTCTCTTCATCGATGACAACCAACCCACCCGAGCCGACCATCGCGCCCATGGACTGCAAAGCATCGTAGTCCAGGGGGGCATCGAGCTGTCCCTCGGGCAGGCAGCCGCCCGACGGCCCGCCGATCTGCACGGCCTTCAGGCGTTTGCCGTTCGGCACGCCGCCTCCGATGTCGTAGACCATCTCGCGCAGCGTGGCGCCCAGCGGGATCTCGACCAGGCCGGTGTGCATGACCTTCCCCGTGAGGGCGAACGTCTTCGTGCCCGGGCAGTTCTTTGACCCGCGCCCCCGGAACCAGCCGGCACCGTTGCTGAGGATGGCGGGCAGGTTGCCGAGGGTCTCGACGTTGTTGATGATGGTCGGCTGGCCGTTCAGGCCGGACACCGCTGGAAAGGGCGGCCTGGGGCGCGGCATCCCGCGCTGCCCTTCGGCCGATGCCAGCAGAGCCGTCTCCTCACCACACACGAAGGCCCCGGCCCCTTCCCGGACCTGTGCGTGGAATGCGAAGCCGCTCCCCAGGACGTTCTCACCCAGCAGGCCTGCGCGCTCGGCATCCACGATGGCTTTCCGGACGCGCCGCACTGCCAACGGGTATTCGGCGCGCACATAAAACACACCCTGGTTGGCGCCGATCGCATAGGCCGCGATGGCCATCCCTTCCAGCACGCGATGCGGGTCACCTTCGAGCAGGCTGCGGTTCATGAAGGCGCCCGGGTCCCCCTCATCGCCGTTGCACACGATATACTTGACGGCGGACCGCTGCTGCCGGGCGATCTCCCATTTGCGCCCGGTCGGGAAGCCGGCGCCGCCCCGCCCACGCAGGCCTGCGTCGGTCACTCCCTTGCAGACCTGCTCGGTCGTCAGCGTCAAGGTCTTGCCCAGAGCCTGATAGCCGCCCAGCGCGATGTACTCTTCGATGCGCTCAGGATCGATGTTGCCGCAGTGCTCGAGCACCTGGCGGACCTGCTTGCGGTAGAATGGTGACTCATCCGGGCGCGGGAAAGCCTCGCCGCTGACCGGATCGCGGTAGAGCAGCCGCTCGACCAGTTCCCCGCGCAACGCGGCCTTCAGGATCTCCAGCGCGTCTTCAGCCTGCACGTGCATGTAGAGCACGCCGGAGGGAGCGACGCTCACCAGGGGCCCGGCCACGCACAAGCCGCGACAGCCGGTCTGCACCACCGCGTGCCCGCGAATGGTCGATTGCTCGGACAGCAGTTCGATGTCCACCAGGCTGCCGGTGTTTTGGACCAGCCGCGCCAGCTCGTCATAGACCTTGAGCGAGCCGTTGGCGATGCAGCCCGTGCCCGCGCAGACGAGGATGCGCACCCGCTCGCGCTGCAGGGCTTCGGCGTATCGTTCCTGCAGGCGCTTCAGTTCGGCAATGTCGGCGATCATCGGCTGCCCTCCCCGGCCGGCACGCTCAGGTCGATGAGCGGTGCGGCCTCGCGCCTGGTGATCGCATCCACGATGTCGATGGCCGTCTCGGGCGTGATTTGCGGGTGGACGACGTCATTGATGACCATCACGGGGGCGATCCCACAGGCGCCCAGGCAAGCCACGGTCTCCACGGTGAACAGGCCGTCGGCGCTGGTGACGCGCCCATCCCGCAGCTTGAGCTTCTTGAGCAAGGCGTCATGGACTTTCTGCGAGTTCTTGATGTGGCAGGCCGTCCCATCGCATACCCGGACCACGTACTTGCCCTTGGGTTCCAACGAGAACTGCGCGTAGAACGTGGCCACCGCAAAGACCCTCGCGGGCGACATGCCCAGGGCCGTGGCGACGTAATTGAGCGCGTCCTCAGGCAGGTAGTGACAAAGCTCCTGTATGTTTTGCAAGATCCCGATCAGCTCGGAACGTTGAAACCGGTGCCGGGCGAGGATCGTCTCGACTTGAACCAGCCGGCTGGCCGCCGGGCTACCCCCTCCGTTGCTGCTGTCCACAGTCCATTCCTCCTGACTTCTCCATGCTGCCGGACGCACGCGTCCAGGCACGGGACGCCTGTTGCCGTCCTGGGGCCAGCTCCCGGGCCGCGGCTGTCCACGGGCCCGGCATGCCGAAGGCCCCGCTCTCCAGGGAGTCTCCTGAGGCAAATACTATGCCCGGATGCGGCGGTAGGCAGCGACCGCCCCGTAGGCCAGCACCCCGCCGGCCAGCGCTGTGGCAAGCTGCGGCCATTGCATCATGTGGATCATGGCGACGGGCAGGGCCCCCGCTTTGCCGTTCGCCAGAGCGCCGCTAAGCGGGCCCACCAGCCACGTGGCCGCCGCATACAACAGGGCGAACTTCAAGATGGCGCCGGCCAGCACGCCCAGCCAGTAGTTACGGGCGCGCAACGCGCTGAAGACGCCGGCGAAAACCCCGTTGCCCAGCGCGATGAAAGGAATCAGCACCATCAACGGGAGTGGCAGCACCCCGCTGGACAGCGCGTTCAATGGCGTGACCACGCCCACGAGCAGAGCGCAGCCGGCCCCCGTCGTCACGGCCGTGACGAGCAGCAGCGCGTTGACCAGCGGGCCCGTCACCGGCTGTGGTAAGCCCAGGGCGGGGATGAGCAGGCCCAAAGAGACGGCCAGGCCGATCTTGGCCGGGGTGATCCATTTTGCATCAGACTTGATAGCAGGTTGAACGCTATACATCTTGTTCCTCTCACCGATCCAATGTTACAGGTGCTCGACGGTCACCTGTTTGTTCCGCACCTTCAATTGCTCGATCAGGTCCTCAGATAGATCTGTCGCATAGGTTTGCCCCGCACGACGTCGGCGAGCTGCTGCGGGTTGATCGCGTCGCCGACGAGGAAGTGGACCTCATCCGCCTCGAGCAGGATGTGGGCCAACCGGGTGGCGGCGTCCGGGTCGGGCGGCAGATCGTGTAGGGTGCGGGCCGCCCGCAGGCAGTCGGTTGCCCCGCTCAGCGTCAGCACGCCCTCGGTTACCAGGTCAACCCCCTCCAGCAGGGCCACCGGAGGCAGCCTGGACGGCCGTGCCGGGAGCGTATCCGCATGACGCGGCATCCATTCGACCTTCAACGTCTTGTTCATGACCCGGGCTGCCATCTGTGCCGTAGTGCCGCCGCAGATGGCCTTCACCCCCTCGGCCGACATCAGCCGCGCTACGGCCTGATCGTCCAGCCTCGGATCGGAAGGCGGGCCGGTCAGAATGAACGCCTTACGCGGCGGGCGAACGTGCATCGCGACGGCGGTGGAATCGTCGCCGGGGGCGCCGTTGGACAGCTTCAGACAGGTGCGGCTCAACGCGCCTGCCAGTTCGTGAGCATCGCCCAGCGTGCCGGCCCAGCGCAGCACCGACGTGGCGATGTTCTGCCAGCCCCAGCCCATCCGGTACAGCCCACCGACCCCGGCGTGGATATAGCCATCGCTCAACATGACCATGTAGTCGTCGTTCTCCAGCGCGAACCGGCCCTCACGGATCGTGCGGCCCTCGATCTCGCGTTCCGCCATCGGCAGTTCCAGCAGCTTTCCGGCGCGCGAGTAGGATCAGCGGCGGGCTGTCGTATTCGGCCAGATAGGCGTCTTTGCCGCGCACCACGTGCAGAACGGCGAAAGTTGCGTAGGCCAGGTGGCGCACCTGGCATTCGGGTAGGGTGACCGCCAGGGTCTCGACCACATCGTCGATGGTCGCGCCGCGCACCAGCATCGTCGAGGCGATCTTGGTTGTGAGGGTAGCCAGGATGTTGGCCTTGACCCCGCTGCCGAGCCCGTCCGATAGGACCACGATCAGCTCATCGGGGGTGCTGGTAATCTTGACCCAGTCGCCGCACAGCTCCTCGCCGCGCTTGCAGAGGCTGTCCCAGGCGATCTCCACGAGCTGGCTCATCTCGTCACCGCTCCTTGTCCTGCGGATTGGCTTCCATGAGCCGTGCCAGCTGCGTCAGGATGACCTTCGTCTCGGCAGTGGTCTCGCCCAGCAGGCTGGCTATCTCGTGCGCCACGCGCATCTGCTTGCTGATGACTTCCAGCAAAGACCTGAATTCTGAACGAAGTAAGATGACATAAT
>CAWEHT010000095.1:0-28166 GCA_963808455.1 uncultured Chloroflexia bacterium
TAGTACTAAGGGGGTCTGGTTGGTCATTTTGGCCTCACGGTTCGGGTCCGTGAGGTCGGAGGTTCAAATCCTCTCTCCCCGACTTGATTTATCAATAGGGCATACCAGAGGGCGCACGGACAGGTCTGTGCGCCCTCCGTGCTATCTAAGTGTGCCGCACGACCCATCGGGCTACGCTATCTGCGTCCAAGGACGCGTTGCTTCGACAGGAGAATTATCCTAATGCGAAAGTGGCACTATGCTCTCGGCTTGTTGCTTGGCGAATTACCGGCTCGCAAGCGCAGCGATCCTCGTTTGCGCTGCGGCCAGGATCGCAGCCCCGGAGCTTCTTGCCCTGGCATGTGCCGATGGGACAGCTTGTACATCTACCAGGTGAGTTCGGGCTGGACCGCATCGGTCAACGAGAGGGCCCCGACGCTGCCATCCGACAGGGTGAGGATCGAGTTCCAGAAGGTGCGGCCGGGGTCTTGCTCCACGGCGAGCAGCAGAGCCTGGCCGTCGCCCGACCACGGCTGGTGGCCAAGCCACGCGGTGCGGTCCAGCAACATCCTCGCATTGCCGCTCGCCAAATCCAGCAGCCAGGGCCGCGTAGGGGGCGCGCTCATAGGTAGGGAAACCCGCGGGCACCACCAGGTAGGCCAGCTTCTTGCCGTCCGGCGACCAGCTCGGCTGGCTGGTGTCGCCATCCACCAGTTTCTGGCGTGTTCCACTATCGGGGTCCACGAGCCACAACCCGGCGTCGATGCCCCTGGCCGAGAAGGCGATCCCCGCCCCGCCGGGCTCCCAGGCCGCCCTTTCGAGGCCGGCGTCGGCGTCCTGCCATAGCACACGCTGGTGCCCCGTCGCCGCGTCGACGATGGACAGACCATGTCCGGCGATGGCGAGGCGTCTGCCGTCGGGCGACCAATCGAAGCCGCCCTCGTCATCGGCGAGCAGCCGGTCGCGGCCCGTGGCCACGTCCATGACGTGCAGCTGCATGGCCCCGGCCCCGCCCTGGAGGTGGTAATGCGTGTAAGCGATCTTCGTGCCGTTGGGCGACCATTTGAGTGACCCGAACCCGCCTATATACTCGACGGTCTGGAGCAGGGTGCGGAGCTGCGAGCCGTCTGGGGCCATGACCTGCAAGGCGCATTGGGTGGGAAAGTACAGCTGACCGGGCTCGTGCTGGCAAGCAACAAACGCAAGCCGGTCCTTGCGCGGCGAGAGGGCCAGGTCCCCCACCGCGAAGTAGGCCGGAGGCTGGGTGGCAAGGCGCCGCGCCTGGAGGCCCGGCATGGACAGGCGCCATAGTTGCGGCGCGAACGGCCACCCGCCGCCGCCAATGTAGTACACGGCGCTCGGGCGGGCGGCCAAGTCGGCAGGGATGCGGGCCAGCGGGGGCACCGTCGGCTGCGGCGTGGCCGTGGGCCAGATCGTGGGGATCGGGGTCGGGGTCCGGGTAGCAGTCCGCCTGGCCGTCGGCCGCGGGCTGGGCGTCGAGCTCGGCGTTGCTATGGAGGCCACGGCGAGCGAGGGCGCCGGCGTTTCGCGACAAGGGGCCGGTTCGCTCGTTCGTGCCGCGGAGCGGGGTCCCCTGGCCGCCGCCAGTTGAGCACAGCGCCATCGTCAGGACGAGCAAGCAAAACCCACGGGCGTAGACACCCACCTGTGTCGCAAGCCTCAGGGTTTTGGCGCGCCCTCGCATGGTTGCCACACTTTCTGGCTGGTCCAGGCCGGCCAGGGCCTGGCTCGACTGGTCCGGAGCCTGGCAAAAGGTCGCCTTCGCGCTGTATCGGCCCGTCAGTGGGTATGTCCCAGGCGCCGCGCCCGGCGAAGTCGGGAGGTGAAATCCGATCGTTGCCCGGCCTCGCGGCCCGGCCCGGCGCTTCTATCATATCGCAAATCGGGAAGAATGCATCAACGCCGTGCAGAAGGTGATCATCGGCAGATCAAACGTAGCACGGCTGCGCAGCACCCGGCGAAGGTCAGCCGGCGATGGCGACGCCAATCAGGCGGCCTATGACGAAAGTCACCGTTCGCGGCGGCCAGGCCGAAACCCACCTGGCGCAACCCGGTCAGGAGCGCATTGCGGCCCGTGATGAGCGTGATGGCAGCGCCGATGGCAAAGAGGCCCAACCCCGCCAGCACCGCGCTGGCGGCGATGCCGGCCGGGCCGGAAAGAAAGACATAGGGCAGGATGGGGATGATGGCACCCACGGCGAAGAGGCAAAAAGACATGAGGGCAGCTTCCCAGGGCGATCCGCCCAGTTCCTTCGGGTCGATGTTGAGCTCTTCGCGGGCCAGCGTGTCCAACGCGGTGGCCTGGTCGGCCATCAGCCTGGCGGCCAGCTGGCCCGCTTCGCCGGCAGCCATCCCTTTGGCCTGGTAAATCAGGGCCAGCTCGTCCCTTTCGGCGTCCGGATTGGCTGCTAACTCGCTCCGCTCTATGCCGATCTGGCGCTGGTAGAGCTCCCGCGAGCTTTGCACAGAGATCCACTCGCCCAGGGCCATGGAAAGCGCGCCCGCCAGGAGGCCGGCCAGGCCGGTCAGCAGGATCTCGCCTGAGGGGCGCCCGGCCCCGGCCACACCCATCACCAGGCTAAAGACCGAAAGCAGGCCGTCGTTCGCCCCCAGCACGCCTGCCCTCAAGGCATTCCCGCCCGCAGCCCTGTGCCGACCCTCGAAGCGAGCGACCGCGCTCCCTTCCAGGCCGCCGGTGTGGTGGGCCAGGTAACCGAAGATCCGCGCGTGAGAGCGCTCGTCGCCGGGCATTCCCATGGCCACAGCGTCGGGCTGGCCGTCGTAGCCGCTGCTTGCGCTTTGCTCGATGCCGGCAATGGTAGGCAACACAAAACCCGTGCCGAAACGCCCGGCCAGCCACCCAAGCGCCCACGCTCGCCAGCCGCTCCGCGGCGCCGGGACGGGCGCGCCGGCTTCGCGCAGCTTGGCGGCCCACGACGTGGCATGGCCGCGTTCGGTCGCAGCCAATCGATGGTAGACCTCGGCCAGTTCCGCGTTGGGTTCGCTGCCGGCCAGACGCTCGTAAAGCGCGATGGCGTCGTACTCAGCCTGCAAATTGGCTCGATACTGGGCCAGGTGCCTGGAACTTGGCGTCGTCAACGTATCCTCCCTCCGAATCCACCCCAGCCTGATTGCCGGCGATGAGACGTGCAATCAGGCAGTATAGCACCGGCAGTGGACTTCGCGGGTGCCAGCAGGCAGCGCCTGCCGGGCGAAATCATGTTGCGGGGTTACGCCGGGCCAGGAGCCTGGGCTGCGTCGAACCCGGCCCGGTTGCAGCGTCCCCGTGGGCTAACTCGTACAGGGTGAACACGAAGGTCCCTGTAAGGGATGGATGAGCCGGATAGACACGAAGGTCCCGGCACGGGATGGATGTTCCTTTTGTGCCTGATCCTGTGCATCCCGTCCGGTCCTGTGCATCCTGTGATAGCGGGTGGTCCCAATGGCGCGCACCGCCCCCATTGCAGTTGCCAAGCCGGGGGCCGGCTGCAACATGGAATGGCCCTGCAGCTCTGTGAGCAAGGCTGACGCGCCACACGGGCGGGGGCCGCCTGACATTGCCTTCCGGAGGCGCCCCCCTCGACCAGACAACACCGCTTCGCAAAATAGAACGGGACGAAGTAGTACGGCACCGTTCGAAACGCGCCGTCAGGCGCTACGCCGGTATCTCGATCTGAAGCGCTACCCCGCCATGAGGCTGGTTCTGAACTCGCATGCGGCCATCGAGCAGCTCTGCCCGCTCGCGAATCCCCAGCAGCCCGAAATGCCCCATTGCGGCCAACGTGTCCGGATCCGTATCGCAAGAGATCCCGCAGCCGTCGTCCATAACGGAAATTACCCACGCGCCGGACGAAGCATGGCGCAGACCGACGTGCACTGACCTGGCACGAGCATGTCTTCGCACATTGCTCAACCCCTCTTGAACCATGCGGAAGATAGAGAGCTCTGCCATCTCTGACAGTCGCCCCCAGCCCGGTTCAACTTCCAGATACACCGCAATGCCGGTGCGTGCGGACCAGTCACAGGCATAGGACTGGAGGGCTGCGCCGAGGCCCAGGCTATCGAAGGTCGGCGGGCGCAGGTCTGTGCAGATGTGCCGCAGCGCGTCGATCAAAGCTCGGATGTTGTTTCGCACGGCTGCCAGCCGCTCGGCACCCTGGCGGGCGTCGCCGGACAGCGTGTCCAGCTGGTATTTGATGGCGATCAAGTCCTGGATCAGTTCGTCATGTACCTCGCGAGCGAGCACCTTGCGTTCCTCTTCGCGCTCCGCCAGCAGCCGGCACTTCAGCCGTGGGCACGGGAGGCCGCCGGACTGCGCTGCTGCAGGATGCGAAGGCCAAGGCTCTACGGCCGGTTGCCGTGGCGGAATTGGGCTTGCGTCGTCCAGACATGTCCCGGGCTGCCGGTGGCGATGACCCTCGGTCGAATGACGGCGAGTCCGCATGGGAGTGACATGGAAAAGGCGCGACCCTGGCCGCTGGCTTCTGCCCACTTCTCCACCTTGCGCGAAACCCGCGAATGGAGCCCCAGTCGCGCAAACCACATCAGGCGACGTGACGGAGCAGGCTCCTTTACTCAGCGGACAAGATCCTTTTTCCATCGTCAGATACCCTTCCGAGGCAAGCTTGACCGGCTCGGGAATGCCGTGGGCCCCTGCGATACGCTGGCGCCATGGCGGCCGGGTCAGCAATCGATTACGTAACTAGTGTAAACGATTGCGGGACGTTTGTCAAGGGGCAAATTCCAACAGGGTGTGGCCCAGGTCCTGGCGGGTGGGGCTGGCGGTCTGGATCACGATAGATACGAAACGCCCGGAACCCGCGAAAAGGGCTCGCCGCGGGCCGGTCGAGCGCTCACAAGGGGTGCCGCCGGCAGCCAGGCCGGCCTGTCGCCGCCGCAATGCTCGCCGCCTCCGCGGTCTTGGCGGGCGCCTTCGCGGGTTGTCCTGCTGCTACCGTGAGCTCCGTGGTCCGGGCGCTCGCTGCGCGCGGCGCAAAACTTCGAACCACACCCTCCGAAGGTTGGCCGGTTGACAATTCTCACGCAATCGATTACGATCGGGACGGCTCGTATTCTGATCTAGCCACGAACGCGGGTGAGGCGAGTGATGGCAAGCATCAAAGATGTCGCCGAGGCGGCAGGTGTGTCTACTGCCACAGTATCCCGAATACTCACCGACAAGCTCCATGTCCGGCCAGAAATCCGCGAACGCGTCCTGGCCGCTGTCAGAGAGCTGGACTACCGCCCCAATCGTGTCGCCCGCAGTCTGCGGGTTCAAAGATCGAACACTATCGGCCTGGTTGTTTCGGATATTCGGAACCCATTTTTCACTTCGGTCAGTCGCGCTGTCGAGGACCTGGCCTACGAGCGAGACTTGAGCGTGATACTGTGCAATACCGATGAGAACCCTGACAAGGAAGCGATGTACCTTGACCTCATCCGCGACGAAAACGTGGCCGGAGTCATTGTGTCGCCAACACTTCAGACCTCAGACGCGTTCGGCCCGGTTGCCAAACTGGGAATACCTATGGTGGTGATTGACCGTCGCGTGCGCGGGGTAGAGGTCAACAGCGTCCTGATTGACAACGTGGAGTCAGCATACAAGGTTGTCGAGCACTTGGTCGCGGACGGTCACCGGCGCGTTGCGGCCCTGTTTGGCGTAGGGAGCAGCACAGGGCGTGAGCGGCGCGAGGGCTATGCCCGGGCCTTGAAAGACCACGACCTCCGACCTCTGCCCGAGTTGACGGGCTATGTGGAGGCTAGAGAGCAAGAGGGATACAAAGCAACGGCAAGGTTGTTGAGTCTGCCCGAACCACCGGACGCCATATTCACCAGCAACGGCTTACTGTCAATCGGAGCGTACAGAGCACTTCGTGACGCTAAGGTTCCCATTCCAAATCAAGTGGCATTAGCCGGCTTTGACGACTCCACCTGGGCTCCGCTTGTTCAGCCGGCCGTCACCGTCATCGAACAACCCACATACGAGATCGGTCAGATGGCAACCGAGCTCTTGCTGAAACGTCTGAACGAACCCACACGACCGACATGTGAGATCACACTGAAAGGCAAGTTGATCATTCGCCAGTCTTGTGGACTGCACTAATAGAAGAATCCGTCCCCGAATCGTGCCCGACGAGAAAGGGCCAATCGAGATCTGAACTTTCGCATGTCTGTCCCTAAGCCAGGATATCGTCAACGATCCTTCTCACTGCGGCGATGTCCAGGTCCTGCTTGTCGAGGAACGCTGCGGCACCGGCATCCAGGCTGAGCCTGCGATATGCCGGATCCGGGTAGGCGCTAACGGCGATGATCTGGATTGCCGCAGAGTGCTTCCTGAGGCGTCGCATGCATTCGATGCCGCTCTCGTCAACCAGCACCACGTCCACAAACGCCACCTGGCATCCGGTCTCACAGGCCAGGTCGATGGCCTCCGCACCGTCCTCTGCCTCATAGATCCCAGCCTGCGGACAGGCTGCGCCGACCATGACCCTCAGTTCGGCTCGATAGCGGGCATTGTCATCCACCAGCAAAACACCGAGCCGCGGGGGTTCCGAGCGCGTCGGGGCGGCGCCAGGCGCTGCCCCAGCTCGCACGCGTGGCAGAACGCCTGGGTGTGCGGCGACATAGCTGACGGCTTCCAGGCGGCTCTGCACGCCGAGGTTGCGATACAGGCGTGTGAGATGGCCCTCGATCGTTTTGACGCTCAGGCCCATCTTGCGGGCGATGGCCTGATTGTCGAGACCCTGTTGCAGGAGGCACGCCAGCTCGCCCTGGCGCCCGGTCAGAGTGAGCGGCGACGTCCTCTCACGGGGACCCACCAACACGTCGAGCAGTGGGCTGGACACCCACCGCTCGCCGGCCAGCACACGCTGCACGGCCAGGAGGAGCTCGCCTAATGACTGGTCCTTGAGGTGATACCCATCGACTCCCGCACGGAGCAACCCCTGAACGTATGGCTCGTCGGCGTGGGCGCTGACGACCAGGATCTTCACGGCGGGGTAGAGCTCACGGATGGCCCGCACTGCAGCGATAGGCTCGAAATCCGGCATGACGACGTCGAGTAGGAGCAGGTCGGGCCGCACGCGGGCCAACGTGGGGAGCAGGTCCCGGCCATTTCCCACCTCCGCAGCCAGCACGAGCTGCGGTATCTCCTTCAGAACGTTGGCGATGCCGCAGCGCAGGATCGCGTGATCGTCGGCCACCACTGCCCTGATTACGCTCATGGTTTCCAGCCAGCGAACCGTCGCTCCCCGCCAAGGTCGGCAAGGGAGATCCCTCGCCGGCTCGCGAGGGTAATCCGCTTGCCCGGCTGAGCCAATAAAGGGTTGACTTGCATCATCAATATACTATAATATGCCTGTAAGATTACGTCAAAGGCGGATTAGCCAGGACCGGATGGCGCCCACTTGTGCCTGCTCCGCCGGCAGCCTGGTCGGCTGGAAGCGCGTGGCCGAACTCTGGTTCACGGATCGGAGGACAAGTCCATGATGGCTGGCCCAAGCGTATTCGAACCCTGCCGTGTGCACCCGTGGCATGGCCTGGCGCCGGGCAAGGAACCCCCAGGCCTCGTTCAGGCCTATATCGAAATCACCCCATTCGACTCGGTCAAGTACGAGATCGACAAGCTGACAGGTTACTTGCGGGTGGACCGCCCCCAACGCTCGTCCTCCCAACCTCCCGCGCTCTACGGTTTCATCCCCCGCACCTACTGCGGCCCGCTTGTAGCAGCCCTTTCGCCCGAGGTGACGCAAGCCGACGGCGATCCCTTGGATATCTGCGTGCTGAGCGAGCGACCGATCAACCGTTCGGAAATCCTGCTGGATGCCGTCGTCGTGGGCGGTCTGCGGGCCATCGACGGCGGCCTCGCCGACGACAAGATCATCGCGGTCCTTTTCAACGACAACATCTGGGGCGCGGCAAAAGACATCGTCGATATCCCTCAACGCCTTGTGGAACGGCTCCAACACTACTTTTCAACCTACAAGATGGTGCCTGGCCAGGCCTCGACCATGGTGATCATGGAAGTATACGGCGTGGCCCACGCTCGCCAGGTCGTGACTGCCGCGATGGACGATTATGCAGCCAAGTTCGGGCAGGTAGACTGCAAAGGCTAGCTGCAGGGTGCCGGAGGGGGATGGACGTCCTCACACCAGAGACCGTGCGACTTGCCGCGCACGCGGCCAGCAAGGTGGAGGCCATCAGACAATCCGGGGAGGTGTTGGTCGTGGCGGGGTGTGTTGCGCCGTCTTACGTTCGACGGCATGCTGGCGCGCGAAAAGGCGTTGTCAACCTACCTCGGCAACGGCATCGCGATCCCGCACGGCGAACTCGAGGACCTGCGTTCGGTTTACCGCACCGGCGTCTCGGTCCTGCAATTGCCGGAAGGTGTGCCGTGGGAGTCGGGCGAGGTCGCCTATCTGGTGGTGGGGCTGGCTGCCACCCGTACATCGCAGGAGCATCTGGTCGTGCTGTCCAATCTGCTGGAAGTGCTGCAGACGCCGGAGACCATCACTTGGCTCGTCCAAGCCACCGATCCGATGATCATCGTTGAGCGGCTTACCCGCCAAAGGAGCGAAAGACGATGGAATTAGAGCGCAGCGACGTACAACTAGGCGCGAAAGGTGGCCAACAAAGCGGAGGCCATCCGACAGGCCGGCAGCCTGCTGGTCGGCAGCCAGCATATGAAACCCGGCTATGTTGACAGCATGATGGCCCGCGAGAAGGTGGCCAACACGTATCTCGGCAACGGCATTGCGATCCCGCACGGGCTGCCCAAGGATCGCGACCTGATCCTGCGCACCGGCATCTCGGTATTGCAGGTGCCCGGCGGGCTGCAATGGAACCGCGGCGAAACGGTCTACCTGGTGGTTGCCATTGCTGCCCGCTCGGACGAGCACATCGGCATCCTGGCGAACCTGACCAGCGTGCTGACCGACGAAGCGGCCGTGCGCAAGCTGGCCACAACCAGTGACGCCAACGATATCATCGCTGCCTTGAGCGGCACCCGCGAGGCGCGCGCGACGTCCACCGAGATACCCGCCGATTTTTCCACCTATGTTGACCTGACCATCCGCAATCCCACGGGTCTCCATGCCCGGCCGGCGACCGTCTTTGCCAGCCTGGCCAAGGAGTATGCGTCCGAAGTACGCGTCCGCCACGACGGCAAGGTCGCGAACGGCAAGAGCCTGGCTTCATTGCTGACACTGGGCATCGAATGCGGCGGCGTGATCCGGGTCATGGCGCAAGGCCCCGACGCGGCGGCCACCTTGCAGGCCCTCAAGGAGTCGGTGGAGAGCGGGCTAGGTGAGGAAGAAGAAGCGCCGGCGAAGGCCGAGACCCTGCCGGCCTATGAGTGGGAAGCCGAACCCGGCCAGAGGGTCGTGCCCGGCATCCCGGCCTCACCGGGGCTGGCTATCGGCCCGCTGCGTTTCTTCAAGCGTAGCAAGTTCGTGGTTGAGGCGACTGCCAAAGATCTTGACCTCGAAAAGACCCATCTCAACGAGGCGATTGCTGGCGCACGGGCGCAGCTGGATGAGCTCTACCAAGAAGTCAAAGAGCGCTCCGGGGCGGGCCAGGCGTCGATCTTCCTGGCTCATGCCGAATTCCTCGACGATCCGGAGCTGGTGCAGGCGGTTATGGCGCAAATCGAGGCGGGTGCCAGCGCCGGTTGGGCGTGGCAGCAGACGATCGAGCAGCGGGTCGCTGAGCTGAAGAAGGTGGACGATCCGCTGATCGCCGGGCGGGCGGTTGACCTCAGTGATGTGGGGAGCCGCGTGTTGCGTTTCCTGGCCCACCACATCGAGGAGGGGCCGATTCAGCCTGTAGGGCCGGTGATCCTGCTCGCCGACGACCTGACGCCCTCCGACACCGCCGGGCTCGATCCGGCCTTCGTTCTGGGCTTCTGCACTGCTGGCGGGGGCGCCACGTCGCACAGTGCCATCATTGCTCGTGCGCTGGGCATCCCCACAATCGTCGGGGCCGGCCCCGCCTTGCTCAATCAACCCGAAGGTGACGAAGCCATCCTGGACGGCAACCGCGGCAATCTCTACGTGGGGCCCAGCCCCACCACTCTGGCTGCAGCCCGTGCAGCGCGACAGTCGCTGGAGACGCTGCGCCAAGCCGAGAAGTTGCGCTGCTACGAGCCGGCCCTGATGACCGATGGGCACCGCGTGGAGGTGGTGGCGAACATCGGCCGTGTCGAGGAGGCCGCCCAGGCCGTGAACGCGGGCGGCGAAGGCGTTGGCCTGCTGCGTACCGAGTTCCTCTTCCTCGACCGCACGTCACCGCCCAGCGAGGAGGAACAGTTCGAGGCCTACCGGGACATGGCACAGGCGCTGAACGGCCTGCCGCTCATCATCCGCACGCTGGATATCGGCGGCGACAAGGCGGCGCCCTACCTGGACATGCCGGCGGAGGACAACCCCTTCCTCGGCGTACGGGGCATCCGCCTCTGCCTGGTCAAGCCAGACCTCTTCCGGGCCCAGCTGCGCGCCATTTACCGCGCCGCGCAATACGGGCCGGTCAGGATCATGTTCCCGATGGTCTCGACCCTGGAGGAGCTGGAGGCGGCCAAGGCCATCGCTGCCGAGGTGCGCTGGGAAGTGGGCGCGCAGGCCGTCAACATCGGCATCATGATCGAAGTGCCGTCGGCGGTCATGATGGCCGAGGAGCTCGCGCAGGAGGTCGACTTCTTCTCGATCGGCACCAACGACTTGACCCAATACGTCCTAGCGATGGACCGCGGGCACCCGATCCTGGCCAAGCAGGCCGACGGACTGCATCCGGCCGTGCTGCGGATGGTGGACCGCACCGTGCAGGCAGCTACCGCCGCCGGCAAGTGGGTCGGGGTGTGCGGTGGCATCGCCGGCGACCCGAAGGGCGCGGCGATCCTGGCCGGCCTGGGCGTGAGCGAGCTCAGCGTCCCCATCCCCAGCATCGCCGCCATCAAAGCCCAGCTTCGCCGTCTTTCTCTAGCCAGGGCCCAAGCGCTTGCCAGGCACGCGCTGGCTTGCCGGACGGCTGCCGAGGTGCGCGGCCTGAAGTTCCAGTAGCCAGACTGCACACGACCAACCATGAGGAGGAGCAATGAGATGAGCCAAGAGAACAGGGTCGTGACCGTCACTATCAACCCGGCCATCGATCAGACCGTCGCCATCCCGAATTTCGCAGCCGGGACCGTGAACCGGGTCCAGACTTCACAGTTAAATCCGGGCGGCAAGGGCATCAACGTGGCCTCCTTCCTGGCCGACTTCGGCCAGCCCGCCACGGTCACCGGGTTCCTGGGCGCCGACAACGATGAGATCTTCCGGCGCTTGTTTGTGCGAAAGGGGATCGAAGACCGCTGCGTGCGCATCGCGGGCCAGACGCGCACCGGCGTAAAGATCAGCGACGAGGCCTTGCACCAGACCACGGACATCAATTTCCCCGGGCAGACGCCCAGCCCGGCCGATATCGAACAACTCTTCGCGGTCCTCCGGGAGCTGGCGCCCACGCATGACTGGTTCGTGCTTTCGGGCAGTATTCCTGCCGGGGTCTCGGCCGGCATCTATGGGGAAATGGTGCGCACGCTGGCAGGCAAAAAGGTCGTGCTGGATACGAGCGGCGAAGGATTCCGCCAGGCCATGGACGCCGGGCCCTGGCTCATCAAACCCAATGTGGATGAGTTGGGCGAGTTCGCCGGGCAACGACTGGATTCAACCGCGGCCATCCTGCAGGTCGCCCAAGCACTCAGGCAGCGCCATCACATCGCAAGCGTGGTCGTGTCCATGGGAAAGGAGGGAGCTATCTTCGTCGAGGGCGAGGAGATGATCTGGGCGGTGCCACCTTCGGTCGAAGTGAAGAGCACAGTAGGTGCCGGAGACGCGATGGTCGCGGGAATCGTCGCCGGCAGAGATCCGGGGGCTCTCCGTGACAGAGTGCGCCCGTTTGGCCACGGCCTTCTCGATGACCGCCATCAGCCACATCGGATCGGGCCTGCCCTCGATCAAAGCGGTCCAATCAGCGAGGGAGCGGGTTACCATCCGCGAGCTTTCAAAGGCCTAATCTAACATTATGGAAGGAGCTGACCTATGGCCAGGATTGTAGCAGTCATGGCCTGCCCGACGGGGATTGCCCACACCGTGATGGCAGCGGAGGCGCTGGAGAAGACCGCTAAAGTCATGGGGCACACGCTCCGGGCGGAGATGCAGGGCTCGGCAGGGGCGCAGAATCGCCTCACCGAGAAGGAGATCGCTGAAGCCGACCTAGTCATTATCGCTACTGACATCCATATCAACATGGATCGCTTCACGAACAAGCCCGTCTACGCGGTGTCGACCGGCGACGCCATCCGCAAGACCCGCGCCGTGATCGAGGAGGCGCTGGCGGAGGCCGAAGAGGTGAAGGCGGCTGCGGCAGCGCCCGTCACGCCCCCAACAGGCCCCGCGGCGCCGCCCCCTCCCGACGCGTCAAAGTTTCTGGTGGGTGTCACTTCGTGCCCGACCGGCATCGCGCACACGTTCATGGCAGCAGAGGGCCTGAAGAAGGCAGCCCAGGCCCTGGGCTACGAGATAAAGGTCGAGACGCAGGGCTCGGTGGGGTCACAGAACACACTGACGTTCGAGGAAATTGCTCGAGCCGACGCGGCCATCATCGCCGCTGATGCCTTCGTTGACAAGAGCCGCTTTGCCGGCAAGCGGCTCTACGAAACCTCGACCAATGCCGCCCTGCACGAGGGGCAGGAGGTCATCAAGAAAGCCCTCGCCTTGCCCGAGCCCGGAGGGACCGATCTGCTCGACATGGCCAAGGAGATGAAGAAGGCCCGCGGGGCCAAGAATCCCGGGCTTTTACAAGCACCTGATGACCGGCGTGTCGTATATGCTGCCCATCGTCGTCGCAGGCGGCATCCTGATCGCCCTGTCGTTCGCTTTCGGCGGCATCCATCCCGAGGGGTATCCCCAGGGCACGCTCGCCTGGGGCTTGATGCTGATCGGCGGTGGCACGGCCTTTGCGTTGTACGTGCCCATCTTGTCGGCGTTCATAGCTTATTCGATCGCGGACCGTCCCGGCATCGCGCCGGGCCTGATCGGCGGCATGCTGGCAACGACCGTGGGCGCCGGGTTCCTGGGTGGCATCATCTCGGGCTTCCTGGCCGGGTACCTGACGCTGGCCCTGAACAACTACATCCAACTGCCTAAGAACCTGCAGGGACTGAAGCCGGTCCTGATCCTGCCGCTCCTGTCCACGCTGGTCGTCGGCCTGGCTATGGTCTTTCTCATCGGCCCGCCCATGAAAGTAGTGAACACCGGCCTGACGGGCTTTTTGAGAGGGATGCAGACTGGCAGCGCTATCGTGCTCGGTCTGATTCTGGGCGCGATGATGGCTTTCGACATGGGCGGTCCCGTCAACAAATCGGCTTACACCTTCGCCGTCGCGCTCCTAGCCAGCAAAATCTACGCGCCCATGGCAGCAGTCATGGCCGCCGGCATGACTCCGCCCCTGGGCCTGGCGCTGGCGGCGACGCTCTTCAAGAATCGCTTCACGCCCGAGGAACAGGAAGCGAGTGGCGCGGCGTGGGTGCTGGGCATCTCGTTCATCACCGAAGGGGCGATTCCCTTCGCGGCCCGTGATCCGTTCCGAGTCATCCCGAGCCTGATGGTCGGGTCGGCAGTCACAGCCGCGCTTTCGATGGCCTTCGGCTGCCAGCTGCTGGTGCCACACGGCGGCGTCTTTGTGCTCTTCATCCCCAACGCCGTCGTGAACCTGGGCGGGTACCTGATCGCCATCGTCGTCGGGATGGTGGTCACCGCCGGCATGCTATTTGCGCTCAAAAAGCCCCTGGCCAGGACGGAGCAGGTATTTGCCAGCACAGTGGCCGCCGCCTGAGCGACCTGCCGAGAACCTGAACGTAGCCGGCATCAGGCCCCGCTTCGGACATAAGCCCGAAGCGAACCGTCCTGGGAAACAAAGATCGGGCCGCCCGGGCCGGGGAACGTGGAAGGCGGCAGAGGTGGGTGAGGTGTTCGGGCAAGCCTCACCCATCCCAATGTGATCATCTTGCGAGGGCATATTGCATGATGAACCTAGGTGAAGGCCGGCTTCGATATCTTCAGCTGCTCGCCAGACAATATCCATCCATCCGGGCTGCGTTGACGGCAATTGTGGATCTCAACGCGCAGCTCAATTTACCCAAAGGCACCGAGCATTTCGTGTCCGATGTTCACGGCGAGTACGAGGCCTTTCGCCACGTCCTGAAGAACGGGTCCGGGTCGATCAAGCGCAGGATCGATGAGGTCTTCGGCAACAACCTCTCGGCAGACGAGAAACGGACCCTGGCGACCCTCATCTACTATCCCGAGGCCAAGCTGCCGCTGATCCTGAAATCGGTGGGCTACGAAGCCAAATGGTACCGGACGACCCTTGTCCAACTGATCAGGCTTGCCCGCGACATCTCCGGCAAGTACCCGCGGGCCAGGGTGCGGTCGTTCCTACCAAACGACCTGGCCGGCATCATCGAGGAGCTCCTCCACGAGCAGGAGCACATCAGAGACAAGGCCGAGTACTATCAGAGCATCATCGAGACGATCATCTCGACGGACAGCGCCAGAACGGTGATCGTCGCCCTGGTGGAGCTGATCCAGCGCCTGGCGATCGCCCGGCTGCACGTCCTGGGAGACATCTACGACCGGGGCCCTGCGGCCGACCTGATTCTGGACACGCTGATCGATCACCACAGCGTCGATCTGCTCTGGGGCAACCACGATATCTTGTGGATGGGCGCAGCCGCGGGCAGCGACGCCTGTATGGCCAATGTCATCCGCATCGCCCTGCGCTACGGCAACGTGAGCACGTTGGAGCATGGCTATGGCATCAGCCTAATACCTCTGGCATCGTTCGCAGTGGACACCTATGGCGACGACCCTTGCCAGCAGTTTCTGCCACCACCCGAAGACGAAGGCGACGCCGCCGGCGACGAACGCCTGCTGGTGGCGAGGATGCACAAGGCGATCGCCATGCTGCAACTCAAGCTGGAGGCGCAGGTCATTCTCAGGCGTCCCCAGTTCCAAATGGACGACCGTTTGCTACTGGACAAGGTGAACCCCACCTCTGCGACGATTTGCCTGGCTGGCACGGTCTATCCGCTCCTGGATGCCAACTTCCCTACCGTGGACCCGCGACAGCCCTATGAGTTGACCCCACGCGAAAAGGGCTTGATCGAGAGGCTGAGACTCTCCTTCACGAGCAGTGAACGGCTCCAACGGCACGTGCGATTTCTTTTCTCCAGAGGGAGCATGTATCTCGTCTACAACGGCAATCTCCTGTACCACGGCTGTATCCCGCTGAATGAGGACGGCTCTTTCAAAGCCGTTCAAGTGGACGGCCAGGCGGTAACGGGCAGGGCCCTCATGGACCGCCTCGACCGGCTGGCCCGTCAGGGCTACTTTGCCACCGACAATCCGGCCCGCAAGCAAGAGGGCATGGACATCATGTGGTACTTATGGAGCGGCGCGCAGTCCCCTTTGTTCGGCACCGAGAAGATGGCGACCTTCGAGCGCTATTTCATTGCCGACAAGGCCACGCACGTCGAAAATAGAAACGCCTACTATTTTTTCCGCGATCAGGAAGAGACTGCCCGCAAGATCCTGCAGGAATTCGGCGTGGACCCCGATAAGGGTCACATCGTCAACGGCCATGTGCCGGTCAAGGTCAAGCGGGGCGAGAGCCCGGTCAAAGCCAACGGCAAGCTGCTCGTGATCGACGGTGGATTCGCGAGGGCCTATCAGAAAGAGACCGGGATCGCTGGCTATACTCTGGTGTACAATTCATACGGCTTGCTCCTGGCTGCGCATCATCCCTTCGAGTCGGCACAGAAAGCGATCGAAGAGGACCTCAACGTTGACTCGACCACGCAAATTCTGGAACACAACGATGTCAGGATACGAGTCAAAGACACCGACCTTGGCCGGGGCATCCAACGGCAGATCGACGATCTGCAGGGGCTGCTGGCCGCATACCGCGCCGGGTTGATCCAGGAGAGCTAGGACCGGAGGGGACCGTGTCTGTTCTGATTGAGTCACCTGCCTGGCAGGCGCTGGTTAAACACCGGCAGCAGATGGCCGACGTACACATGCGGGACCTGTTTGCGGGCGATCCTCAGCGCTTTGAGCAGTTTTCGCTGCGACTGGGAGACATCCTGTTTGATTACTCGAAGAATCGCATCACTGAAAGGACGATGGCGCTGCTGATCGATCTGGCTTGTCAAGCGAACCTCTCCCAGGCTATCAAGGCCATGTTCAACGGGCTGAAGATTAACACTACCGAAGACCGGGCGGTGCTCCACATCGCCCTGCGCAACCGTTCCAATCGCCCTATTGTAGTGGACGGCAAGGATGTGATGCCCGAGGTCAATCAGGTGCTTGCCAAGATGCGGGCTTTCAGCGAAACAGTGCGCTCGGGTACGTGGACAGGGTATACTGGCAAGGCCATCACCGATGTGGTCAATATCGGCATCGGCGGCTCGGACCTGGGACCCAAGATGGTCGCAGAGGCTTTGAAGCCCTATGGCAAACCGGATCTCCGCGCACATTTCGTTTCAAATGTTGATGGGAGCGACCTGGCCGAGACGCTGAAACCCCTTGGCCCCGAAACGACACTGTTCCTGGTGGCCTCGAAGACCTTCACCACCCAGGAGACGATGACCAACGCCCACTCTGCAAGAGCATGGTTGCTTGCCTCCGCTAAGGATGAAACGGCGATCGCCAGGCATTTTGTGGCCATGTCCACCAACACGACCGCCGTTGCCAGGTTCGGCATCGATACCAGGAACATGTTCGAGTTCTGGGACTGGGTTGGCGGGCGCTATTCCTTGTGGTCGGCCATTGGCCTCTCTATCGCGCTTCACCTGGGCATGGACCGTTTTGAGGAGTTGTTGAGCGGCGCCCACACTGTGGACGAGCACTTCCGCACCGCGCCCTTCGAGCAGAATATCCCGGTCATCATGGGCCTGCTCGGCATCTGGTACAACGACTTCTTCGGAGCCCAATCGCATGCGATCCTCCCTTACGACCAGTATCTGATGCACTTCCCTGCCTATTTCCAGCAAGGGGACATGGAAAGCAACGGGAAGAGCGTCAACCTTCAGGGGGAATGGGTTGACTATTCGACGGGGCCGATTGTCTGGGGGCAACCAGGGACCAACGGCCAGCATGCCTTTTACCAACTCATTCATCAAGGCACCAAGCTCATCCCGTGCGATTTTCTGGCGGCAGCTCACAGTCACAACCCCATGGGAGAACATCATCCCATCCTGCTCTCCAATTATCTGGCCCAGACTGAGGCCCTCATGAAGGGCCGAACGCCAGAGGAAGCTCGTGCCGAACTGATAGCGGCAGGCTATACCGGCGAGCAACTGGAAAAGCTTGTCCCGGCCAAGACCTTCCCCGGCAACAAACCGACCAATTCCTTCTTCTACCCGAAGCTGACCCCTCGGTTACTGGGCTCACTCATCGCCCTGTATGAACACAAGATATTCACGCAGGGCGTCGTCTGGAATATCAACTCCTTCGACCAGATGGGAGTCGAGTTGGGCAAGCAGTTAGCAAAGGCGATCTTGCCGGAACTCAAAGGAGAACAGCGTATCGGCAAGCATGACTCCTCAACCAGCGGTCTGATTAACTATTACAGGGTGACAAGAGACCTGGCTTGATAACGGGAGATCATTGTCATGGCAAGAGTGAGGATGAGCCGAGGCAAGTTCGACGGGATCAACGCCGTCGCGGACAAGAACGGCGTGATCGCGGCTTTGGCGATCGATCCGCGCGGCTCGCTCAAGGCAGCGATCACCAACGCTAAGGGCAGCGAGGCCAGTGATGCGGAGGTGATCGAGTTCAAGGCGCTTGTCGCGGGGGTCCTGACGCCGCACTCCAGCGCGATCCTCCTGGACCCCGTATACGGCCGCGGGCCGAGCACCCACCGGGCGAAAACCTGCGGCCTGCCGCTGACGTATGAGTCGTCCAGTGACGAGTTAGCGGGCAAAGGGCGCCTGCCTGATCTGTTTTCAGAATGGTCGGTGTTGCGCCTCAAGACCGCAGGAGCGGATGTGATCAAGGTTTGCCTCTACTACGATCCGGACGACGCTGTCGAGATCAACACAATCAAGCAGGTTTTCGTCGAGCGGGTCGGGGCGGAGTGCCGGGCAAATGACATCCCCTTCTTTCTCGAGCCGATCTGCTATAGTGACGAGATCGGTGACGCGCAGAGCCTGCAGTTTGCGCGCGTCAAGCCGCGGCAAGGTCACGAAGTACATACGGGAGTTCTCGCGGCTACAGTACGGTGTTGATGTACTGATGGTTGAAGTGCCCGTCAACGTGCGCTATGTCGCCGGCTCGACGGCGAATACTGGCGGCCTGGTTGCCTATACGGTCGAGGAAGCGAAGGAGCATTTCCGCGCGGCGGCCGCGGAGGCGCAGAAACCATTCATATACCTGAGCGTGGGCGTTGCGTACGAGGTCTTCTGCGAGACGCTGGAGCTGGCTGGTGAGATCGGCACGCCATTCTCAGGAGCGCTGTGTGGCCGCGCTGTGTGGCAGGCTGGCGTCTCCGAGTTCGGAAAAGGCGGTGCCGGGGCGGCACGCGCGTGGTTGAATCAGGCCGGTGTCGAAGGTATGCGCGTACTGAACGGGGTGATGGCCAAGGGCGCTAAGCCCTGGTGGGATTTCTACGGCGGGCTCGAAAACATCGAGGTCGTGGGCTAAGCGGAGGCAGAGCGCTCAGAGGAGGATGAAATGGACATGCGGATCGCTAAGGTCGAAGGCAGCGAGGTACTGGACTCGCGTGGAAACCCGACGGTAGCAGTGGAGGTCACGCTGGCCGACGGCACGGTCGGGCAGGCGATGGTTCCTTCTGGCGCCTCCACCGGCGCCAACGAGGCCGTCGAACTGCGCGACGGCGACAAGAAGCGCTTCGGCGGCAAGGGTGTGCTCAAGGCCGTCGAGCATGTACAAACGACAATCGCCGAAGCGATGAAGGGGCTAGACGCCAGCGACCAGCGCGGGATCGACCTAACGCTGATTGCGCTGGATGGCACGGCGAACAAGGGCAAGCTCGGGGCCAATGCCATCCTGGGTGTCTCGCTGGCCTGCGCCCGCGCGGCCGCAACGGCGCTCGGCGTGCCGCTCTACCGCTACCTGGGCGGCGTGGACGCCCATGTCCTGCCCGTGCCGATGTTCAACATCTTGAACGGCGGCAAACACGCCCAGAACTCGACCGACATTCAAGAGTTCATGCTTGTTCCGGCCGGCGCGCCGAGCTTTCGCGAGGCGGTGCGCTGCGGCGCCGAGGTCTATGCGGCCCTACGGTCGGTGTTGCACGACCGCGGTGCATCGACCAACGTGGGTGACGAGGGCGGCTTTGCGCCGTCGCTGCCGTCGAACGCGGCTGCCGTCGAGGTTATCCTACAGGCCGTCGAGCGCGCCGGCTACAAAGCGGGGAAGGACTGTTTCCTTGCCTTTGACCCGGCGTCCACCTCGTTCTATAGCGACGGCCTCTATCACCTCGAACGGGAGGGCCGCAGCCTGACCAGCGCGGAGATGGTCGATTTCTGGGAAAGTTGGGTTGACAAGTACCCTATCGTGAGCATCGAGGATGGGCTGGCAGAGGATGACTGGGAGGGCTGGCGCCTGCTCACCGAGCGGCTAGGCAAGCGGGTGCAACTGGTCGGCGACGACTTGCTTGTGACCAACGTGACCTTCCTACGCCGCGCGATCCGGGAGCACAGCTGCAACAGCATCTTGATCAAGCTGAACCAGATCGGCACAGTGACGGAGACGATCCAGGCCATCCAGGAGGCGCACCGCGCCGGTTTGGACCGCGATCGTGTCGCACCGCTCGGGTGAGACCGAAGACACCACCATCGCCGATCTAGTGGTGGCTATGGGGACCGGACAGATTAAGACCGGTGCACCAACTCGCAGCGAGCGCACCGCCAAATACAACCGCCTGATGAAGATCGAGGCGCAACTGGGCGCGAATGCAGTTTTCGAGGGCCTGGCCGCATACCCGCTGGCGTCGAAGTAGCGATGGCTCCCAGGCAACCCGAGGGGACAAAAGGGAGCATGCCTTGCGCACACCATTGATGGCTGGCAACTGGAAACTCAAGGCAAATAGCTTCCTGCACATTGTCCACTATCGGTAGAAGGAGGCAAGCATGCAGAAGAAAACAGTCCGTGACGTTGACCTCCATGGCAAGCGCGTGCTGATGCGCGTTGACTTCAACGTGCCCATGCAGGATGGCGTGGTAACGGATGACAATCGTATCCGGGCCGCCCTGCCGACCATTCAGTATGCGCTGGACCACGATGCGTCCGTGATCCTGATGAGCCACCTGGGGCGGCCCAAGGGCACCGGGTTCGACCCCGAGTTCAGCTTGAGACCGGCCGCGGAGGCGTTGAGCAAGCTGCTGGGTAAGCCCGTTCAAATGGCGCCGGATTGTGTTGGCCCCTAGGTTGAAGCGCTGGCACGAGCGCTGACGCCTGGCGAAGTGCTGATGCTTGAAAACACGCGCTTCCACAAGGGCGAGGAGAAGAACGACCTGGATCTGGCCAGACAGCTGGCCGGTCTGGGCGACGTTTACGTGAACGACGCGTTCGGCTCGGCACACCGAGCCCACTCCTCCACAGAGGGTGTCGCTCGCTTCCTACCGGCGGTGTCCGGCCTCCTTATGGAACAGGAGCTGGAATACCTGGGCCGCGCGACAGACAACCCGGCCCATCCTTACGTTGCCATCCTGGGCGGCGCAAAGATCAGCGACAAGATCATGGTTGTCGAGAACATGCTCGGCAAATGCGACAAGCTGATCATTGGCGGCGGCATGGCTAATACTTTCCTGGCAGCCGCAGGCCACAATATGCAGGACAGCCTGGTGGAAGCCGGCTCTTTGTCCGCCGCCAGGGCGATTATGTCAAAGGCCGGAGGCAAGCTGATGTTGCCTGTCGATGCAGTGGTGGCCGACAAGTTCGATGCCGAGGCGGCGAGCCAGGTTGTGGACATAGACAAGGTACCAGCAGGCTGGCGCGTGCTGGACATCGGTCCCAGGAGCATCGCAAGGTTCGGCGAAGTGCTCAAGACTGCCAAGCTGGTCGTCTGGAACGGCCCGATGGGCGTCTTCGAGTTCCCGAAGTTCGCCGAGGGCACTTTCGCCATCGCCAGGTTGCTGGCGACCACCGGTGCGATTACCGTGATCGGCGGCGGCGACAGCGCCAGTGCGGTGAAGAAGGCCGGCGTGGCCAAGCAAATGACCCACGTTTCCACCGGCGGCGGCGCGTCGCTGGAATTCCTCGAGGGACGGGTGCTACCCGGGGTGGCGGCCCTAAACGATAGAAAGTAGGAGAATGCCATGTACAAAGTTGTGCTGCTCCGCCACGGCGAAAGCACCTGGAATATGGAGAACCGCTTCACCGGCTGGACCGATGTCAACCTGTCGGAAACGGGCATTGCCGAGGCCCACCGCGCCGGGCAGCTCCTGAAGGCGGAAGGCTACGTCTTTGACGTGGCCTTCACGTCAGTGCTCAAGCGGGCCATCCGCACGTTGTGGATTGCACTTGACGAGATGGACCT
This sequence comes from uncultured Chloroflexia bacterium, assembly GCA_963808455.1. Classification (GTDB taxonomy): domain Bacteria; phylum Chloroflexota; class Anaerolineae; order CG2-30-64-16; family CG2-30-64-16; genus CAWEHT01. The sequence continues at coordinate 21,592 of CAWEHT010000095.1, forward strand.
GATGTGGATCCCGGTCCACAACTCGTGGCGCCTGAACGAGCGCCACTATGGCGCGCTGCAAGGGCTCAACAAGGCCGAGACGGCGGCCAAGTACGGCGACGAACAGGTGAAGATCTGGCGCCGCAGCTACGACATCCCGCCACCTGCTCTGGTCCAAGATGATCCGCGGTGGCCTGGCCATGACCCGCGTTACCAAGACCTGGCGCCCCAAGATATACCGTTGACCGAGTGTTTGAAAGATACCGTGGCCCGCTTTCTGCCCTACTGGCATAAGGCCATTGCTCCAGTCGTCGGCTCGGGAGGCCAGGTGCTCATCGCCGCGCACGGTAACAGCATGCGGGCGCTGGTCAAGTACCTGGACAATATCTCCGACGACGATATCGTGGAGCTGAACATCCCGACCGGTGTGCCGTTGGTGTACGAGCTCGACGCGGATCTGCAGCCGATCACGCACTCCTACCTGGGTGACCCCGAGGCAATCCGCAAGGCCCAGGAAGCCGTGGCCAAGCAAGGCAAGGCGAAAGGCTAATCCGGAAGTAGCGAGACGCGACGCAATACCGGATGGACGAATGTTAGAAGGTAGAGGACCAGTATGCCGCTGAGGTGGCTGGCCAGCTGGCATAGATTGCGGTGCTGGCTGCATTGGAAGGGATCCTTCCCGGCGCAGCCGACCCAACAATCGATGGCTCCCGGACCAGTTCTAGCAGGCAACATAGTCACGGGAGGCGTGGCGGGAGGGATCGATGCCGGAGATCAGCAAGGTAGCCCTTTTCACCAACGAATACCCTCCACACGTGTACGGAGGGGCCGGAGTGCACGTCGAATACCTGAGCCGCGAATTGGCCCGGCTCGTCCCGGTGGAGGTGCGCTGTTTTGGCGACCAGGATGTGCACGAGCCCGGCTTGCGCGTCAAGGGGTATGGGGCATGGAACGAGGCCAGGCAGGACACAGACCCCCGCTTCGGCGGCGCGTTGGATGCCTTCTATCGCAGCCTGGCGATGGCCAAAGACACGCTGGATGCCAGCGTCGTGCATTGTCACACCTGGTATACCGACATGGCCGGCTTCCTGGCCAAGAAGCTGTGGGGCATCCCCCTGGTGCTTACCATCCACTCGTTGGAGCCGCTGCGCCCCTGGAAGGTTGAGCAACTCGGCAATGCTTACCACCTGAGCACCTGGATCGAGAAAACCGGGATCGAGGATGCCGACGCCGTCATTGCCGTCTCGCAGGAGGAGCGCAGGGACGTCCTGCGGCTCTTCCCGATCGCACCCGAGAAAGTGTGTGTGATCCATAACGGGATCGATCTCCGGCAATACCGCAAGAACCCCGCCGTGGATGCCCTGGTCAAGCGAGGCGTGGATCCCGGGCGGCCCTTCGTGCTGTTCGTCGGCCGCATCACGCGCCAGAAGGGGATCATCCATCTCGTCAACGCCATCCCGTCGCTCGATCCGTCGTTGCAGGTGGTCCTGTGCGCGGGCGCGCCCGATACGCCTGAGATCGGCCGGGAGATGGCCGAGCGCGTGGCCGAGGTCAGCGCCGGACGTGACGGGGTGATCTGGATCCAGGAGATGCTCCCGCGAGAGGATGTGATACAGTTCTACTCTCATGCAGCCGTCTTCTGCTGCCCATCGGTCTACGAGCCGTTCGGGATCATCAACCTCGAGGCCATGGCCTGCGAGACCGCGGTAGTGGCCTCGGCCATCGGCGGCATCCCCGAGGTCGTCGTGCCCGGCGAGACGGGCGTGCTGGTTGACCTGCCGCTTAAGCCAGGCACCTTTGATCCCATGGATCCCGCTCAGTACTCGGCCAGACTGGCGACGGCGATCAACCGGGTAGCGCTCGATCCCCACCTGCGTGAGGAGTTTGGGCGCAACGGGCGCCGCCGCGTGGAGGACCACTTCAGCTGGACAGCGATCGCCCAGCGCACGCTCGCTCTGTACCAGTTGCTGATGCCCGAGGGCAGCCGTTCGCCGATCGTGGCTTTCGAGAACGACAGCTATCAATTGCCCCAATCCGGGCAGATGGAACGTCTGTGACAACAGGAGACCGCGATGCCAAAACGGCTTGCGCTGCTTGACAAAGAACGCTGCGTTGGCTGCCAGTTGTGCATGTTCGCCTGCGCCCGCCGGCCTGGTGTGGGTGGCCTGGCCGGGTCCAGCATCTGGGTGCGTTCGGCAGGCGGCATGCGCAAGGGTTTCGTGGTTATCGTCTGCCGTGCCTGCCCGGATCCGCCCTGTTCACGCGTGTGCCCCACCGATGCCCTTCCAATCCGCCCGGGAGGCGGTGTGCGCCTGCGTCCTGAGCTGTGCATCGGCTGCCATAACTGCGCTGAGGCGTGCCCCTTCGGAGCCGTCCTCTGGGACCCGGAGCAGAACAAGCCTGAAATCTGCGTCTACTGCGGATATTGCGTGACCTACTGCCCCTATGACGTCTTGGGCATGGAAGACCTGGCGGCAAGCGCGGCTGCGCCGGCAGAGGGGGTGGTGCATGCTAGCCAATGACCTCTTGGCCAGAGTGCTGTATATCGATCTGTCAAAACGATCCTTCTCCGTCCGGCACCGCCCTGAATTGTTCGAGGCCGGCCTGGGTGGGACGGGAGTAGGCATCCGGCTGCTCGAAGAGGAATGTGCGCCGGGCACCGATCCGCTCGGCCCGGGCAACCCCGTCATCTTCGCCGTGGGGCCGCTGATCGGCCTGTATCCCCTCGCCTCCAAAACCGTGGCCATGTTCAAATCGCCACATACCGGCAACCTGGGTGAAAGCCATGCCGGCGGCCGCAGCGCGGTAGCGATCCGCATGGCCGGCTACGGCGCCATTGTGATCCGCGGGGCCAGCGTAACCCCGATCTACCTGGCGGTCGAAGGCGATCACATTCACTTCCGAGATGCTAGCGCCCTCTGGGGCCTGCGCAGCGCCTACACGGTTGGTTCTGTAGTGCACGAGCGCGAGTCCGGCTCGGGGGTACGGACGATCATGCGTATCGGCCAGGCCGGCGAGAAGGGCGTGACCTACGCTTCGGTGATCACCGAAACGTATCGCCACTTCGGCCGGCTGGGGCTGGGAGCCGTCTTCGGCAGCAAGCGGCTCAAAGGACTGGTGATCTCCGGCCAACGTTCATTGTCCGTGGTCGAGCGGCGCGCTTATCGCAAAGTCTACGACCAGATCTTCCGGGCCGCGACCGAATCGCCTGTGATGAAGAAGTACCACGAGCTGGGCACAGCCATGAACGTGCTGCCGCTAAACGCGCTGGGCGCCTTGCCAACCCGGAATCTACAGGCGGGGCACTTCGAGGGGGCCGAGGCCATCTCCGGCGAGCGCCTGGCCGCAGAATATCTGGGCCGCCGGGTGGCCTGCGCCCATTGCCCGGTGGCTTGTGTCCACCTGGGCACTTTACGCCTGCCCTACCCGAAGGAACCCTACTTCTACAAGACCTCCATGATCGGTTATGACCATGAACCGATCTTCGCGGTGGGCAGCCTTTCTGGGCGGCAGCGATGTCAGTGGCATTTTCCAGCTACTGGACGAAGCGGAGGTGCAGGGGCTGGACGTGATGAGCATGGGGGTGAGCCTGGCCTGGGCCACCGAGGCGCTACAGTGTGGGCTGATCTCGATTCATGAGACCGATGGGCTGGCCCTGGACTGGGGCAACTACGCGACGTATATCGAGGCCGCCAGCGCGGATTGTCAGCCAGCCCAACGACTTCTACCGGGCGCTGGCGCACGGCGCGGAACACGCGGCGTCGATCTATGGCGGCTCTGACTTTGCCCTGACCTTCGGCGGCAATGAGATGCCGGGGTACCACACGGGGCCTGGCTGCCACGTCGGCTACTTGACCGGAGCACGCCACAGCCATCTGGACAGCGCCGGCTACGGCCTGGATCAGAAAGCAGGGGCCAAAGGGGAAAATCTCACGCCCGCGGGGGTCGCGACCGGATTGCTGGAAGAGGAGCGCTGGCGGCAGGTACTGACCAGCCTGGGCATTTGCCTGTTTGCGCGCGGCATCTACACGCCCGATGTCACGTTGCAGGCTCTGGCGACGGCCGGTTTCGATCGGGCGGCGGATGACCTAGCGCAGTTGGGGGCCGACGTGCTCCACCGCAAGTACGCCTTCAAGGTGCGCGAGGGGTTTGATCCCGCGGCGTTGCGCATCCCGGGGCGCATTCTGCAGACACCCACTCCCATGGGAACCCTCGATGAGCAGTTCATACGGGAGTCTATTGCAGCCTACGCAGGGGCTGTCTAGTCACGACGCGCACACGCGCTTTGACAATCCTCCAGGAGGAACGCAGTGCAGGCCAAAGAAGGCAGAAAACGTGTCGTCATCGAAGGTGTGACGCCGGAGATCAACTCTGGCAGATATCCGATCAAACGCATCGTAGGCGAAGAGACGGTGATCGAGGCGGATATCTTCGCCGACGGGCACGATGCGCTGTCGTGCGCGCTGCTCTATCGCCGGGAGGCCGACGCAGAGTGGGCGGAGGTCCCTATGGAGCCGCTGGTCAACGATCGTTGGCGGGGTTCGTTCACAGTGCCCGAAGTGGGACGCTACCGCTACACGCTGCAGGCCTGGGTCGATCATTTCAAGACCTGGTCGTCGTGACCTGGCAAAGCGCGTCGAGGCCGGGCAGGATGTGTCGGTGGACCTCCTGATCGGCGCAGAGATGGTAGAGGCAGCCCGCCAACGCGCGACTCTGACCCACGCAGGCTGGCTGGCTATGTTCGCCGAAGCGCTGCGCGTCGGTGGGCCTGAAGGCACACGACAGGCGCTTTCAGAAGAGTTAGCCAGGCTGATGACGCTCCACGGTGAGCGGCGTTTAGCGACGACCTACGATAAGGAACTGGCGGTGGTGGTCGATCGCGAACGGGCCCAGTTCGGGGCGTGGTACGAGCTGTTCCCCCGTTCGTGTGCGGCGGAGCCCGGCCGGCACGGCACCTTTCAAGACGTGGAGAAACGCTTGCCTTACGTCGCAGCCATGGGCTTCGACGTGCTCTACCTGCCGCCGATCCACCCGATCGGCAGAAGCTTCCGCAAGGGGCGCAACAATTCGACCGCGGTCGCTGCAGATGACCCCGGCAGCCCCTGGGCCATCGGGTCGGCTGAGGGGGGGCACAAGACCCTTCACCCACAGTTCGGCACGCTCGACGACTTCCACCATCTGATGGAGCGCGCCGCGCAGCTTGGCCTCGAGCTGGCGCTGGACATCGCTTTCCAATGCGCCCCGGATCACCCCTACGTGACCGAGCATCCGGAGTGGTTTCGCCGGCGGCCAGATGGGACGATCCAGTACGCCGAGAACCCGCCCAAGAAGTACCAGGACATCTATCCATTTGATTTCGAGACCGAGCACTGGCGCGAGCTGTGGGAAGAGTTGAGGAGCGTCGTACAGTTCTGGGTCAACCAGGGTGTGCGCATCTTTCGGGTCGAACAACCCGCACACCAAACCGTTCCCCTTCTGGGAATGGCTCATCGCGGAGATCAAGCGAGATTGCCCCGAAGCCATCTTCCTGGCCGAAGCGTTCACGCGGCCCAAGGTGACCTACCGCCTGGCCAAGCTGGGTTTTACCCAGTCGTACAACTACTTCCCCTGGCGCAACACCAAATGGGAGTTGACCCAATACTTCACCGAACTCACGCGGACCGAAGCGCGAGAGTTCTTTGGCCCCAACCTCTGGCCCAATACGCCCGATATCCTGGCCGAGTATCTGCAGTTCGGCGGGCGCCCGGCCTTCATGGCGCGGCTGATCCTGGCCGCCACCCTGGGCCCAAGCTACGGCATCTACGGGCCGGCCTACGAGCTGTGCGAAAGCCGTCCCCTCGCCCCGGGGAGGGAAGAGTACCTGGACTCGGAGAAGTACGAGATCAGGACCTGGGACATCGACCGTCCTGATAGCCTGCGCGATCTGATCGCTCGAAGTCAACCTGATCCGGCGCGACAACCCGGCTTTTCGGGCCAACCACAACTTGCGCTTCCACGAAGTCGAACAACGAGCAGATCATTGCCTATTCCAAGAGCAACGCCGACCGGTCGAACGAAGTGCTGGTGGTGGTCAATCTCGACCCGCACTACAAACAGTCCGGTTTTATCACGCTGCCATTGGAAGAGTTGGGCCTTGACGCTCGCCAACCGTATCAGGCGCACGATCTCCTGACCGATACGCGCTATCTGTGGCACGGCACGCGCAACTCGTGGAGCTGAACCCGCAGACCGTGCCGGCCCACATCTTCGTCATCCGGCGGCATGTGCGCGCCGAGCATGACTTCGACTACTATCTGTGATCGCGGAGGACTTATGAGCGTTCTGACCCTCATCCTCGCCGGCGGGCAGGGAAGCCGCCTGAGCATCCTGGGCAAGAGGCCGCCAAACCCGCAGTCCCGTTCGCAGGCAAATACCGCATCATCGATTTCCCGCTGTCCAACGCCGTCAACTCGGACCTCTACCGCATCGTCGTGTTGACACAATATCGGCCGCACTCACTGATGCAACACATCGGCATCGGCGAGCCCTGGGACCTCAACCGCCGCTGGCCCAACGGCGTCCAGATGTGGCAGCCCTACCGCGGGCGAGCAATTCGT